>NZ_JARZHI010000139.1:0-9732 GCF_029946465.1 Polyangium sorediatum | reverse complement strand
TGCCGCGCAACCGCCGGCCGATTCGCCTGCGGCCGCCGCGGCTCGGCCGCTCGCCGCGACCGAGCCGCCGCCCGCCATGCCGCCGTCCGAGGTCGCGTCGCCGGCCGAGCTCGCGCCCGTGACGGCGCCCTCCCGCGTCGACGAGCTGCCCCCGGCGCCGCCTCCGCGCGAGCCGAGCACGACCGCGATCCTGCCGCCCGATCTCTCCAGCAGCGGTGTGTACACCAGCGCGCCCGTGATCCTTCCGCCCGATCTCCCCAGCAGCGGCGGGTACACCGGCCCGTCGATGGCGGGCGCGGTGAAGTTCCCGCACGAGGTGACGCGGACGATCCGGATCGACGGGCTGCTCGCCGATCCTTCGACGGCGCCGCTGCCCGAAAAAGAAGCGGCCGCGCGGGGTTCGTCCGGGGAGACGACGACGTTGCCCTCGGCGATGGACGAGGGCTCGTTCCGCGGGGCGCCGCCGCCTGCGGTGGAGATCGTCGGCGCGGGGCCGAACGCGCCGCTCCCGTACACGGACTCGCCGCGTGGACGCGCCGCGCTCGACGCGACGTCGGACGGGCTGCGCGCCGTGTCGCCCGAGCAAGCGTCGAGCACGTTGCCTTTGAAGGTGATCGCCACGAGCAGCGGTTTGCTCGTGATGATGGTGATCTCGGCGTTTTTCGTGGGTCGTTGCTCGGTCAAGCCGACGGTGGCCGGCGGCGGCGCGCGTTCGGCCCTGGCGAACACGGTGCGCGAGATCCGCGACGCCTTGCCGCAGCCGCCGAAGCCTTGCTGGGTGGCCAAGCAGCCCGTGCGCTGGGCGCCCGTCGTCTCGAACAAGGTCCCCTTCGAGCTCTTGCCGCTCGCCTCGGGCAACGTCTCGATCGGCTACGCGAAGAGCTCGGACGAGGCCGTCGGCATCGAGGTCACGCCGTCGAGCGGCCAGGTGAACGAAGGCTTCGTCGAGAAGGTCAGCGGCGATATCGATCGCGTCGCGCCGACCGGGACCGACAAGGGGTACTTCGTCGCCGCGAAGGAGGCGCCGGGCGCGCTCAAGTCGATCGTGCAGGTGCCCGCGTCCACGCCGTTTTTCCTGGGCGTCGCCGACGGCAGCCTCGCGACGGCGGATCGTGTCGACGCCGCGCCGCAAGCGCTCTGGCCGATCGCGGGGGCGGATCCGCTCGACGCTGCGCGCGTGGTGGTCGCGGACGACAAGGGTTATGCGCTCTCGTTCCGGCGCGACGGCGTGGTCATGGGCGGCTTCATCGGCCCGGATCGCAAGCCGATCGGCGAGCTCGTGAAGGTCGTCGGATCCGGCGGGCAGGTGGGCAAGCCGATGAGCGGATGGAACGGCCGCGAGGTCGCGATCCTGTTCGCCGATCGTCAGGACGATCAGAGCCCGTGGAAGATCCGGCTCGGCCACGCGCCCGTGGGATCGATCCCGGCGTCGACCGAGGTGATCGAGCTGCCGGCCGGAGGCCCCGGCGGCGACGCATTTGCGCCCGGGATCGCGGGCCTGCCGGACGGCCGATGGGTGCTCATCTGGACCGAAGGATCGGCGGGCGCGCGCGCCGTGCGTGCGCAGACGCTCGGCCCGGATTTCGTGCCGGTGGGGGATCCGATCGCGCTCTCGCCGCCCGCGGGCAACTTCGGTCAGGGCATGGCCGCGGTGGCGGGCGCGTACGTGACCGCGGTGTTCCTCCAGAGGGGCAAGTCGAGCTACGAGCTTTGGGGAGGCGTGCTCCAGTGCGGATGAGAGTGTCGTCGAGGCGAGCGTTCGCGTGGGCCTTCGTCGTGGCGGCGAGCCTGTCCTCGCTGCCCGCGTGTGGGCCCTCGTTGTCGCAGATCGAGCAGGGCAAGGCGATCACCACGAAGGAGGCCGCGCTCGACGACTTCTTCAAGTCCGTCGTCGCGCTGCGCGGCGAGGTCGATCGCGCCGAGAGTGATCGGAAGGCCGCGCGCGCCGATCTCGTGAAGGCGCTCGGCCTCGCGGAGACGGCCGAAGCCGGGGCGGCGCTGGAGGCGGCCGCGAAGAAGGCGAAGACGCTCGACGAGGCGGGCACGTCGCTGCACCTCGAGCTGACGCCCGACGCGAAGCTCCTCGTGCTCGCGCAGAAGCGAGGCAAGACGAGCGAGGATCCCGAGGCGCTCGCGAAGGCCGTGGAGCAATCGGTGAAGGCGTCGCTCGACGTGGCGCGGCGCATGGGCGAGCTCGAACAACGCGCGCGGTTCCTCGACACGAAACGGACGGAGCTGTCCGCGACGCCCGCGGCGAAATCGGGCGACGCCCCGCGCGAGCTCGAAGGCGCCCGGATCGTGCTCGCCGAGCTGCGCGGGCGCGCGACGACAGAGGCGGGGCTCGCGTCGTCGTTCGTCGTGGGCCTGGCGATGGCGCTGGAGACCGGCGCGGCCGACACGGCGCTCGCGAAGTTCACCGGCAAGGCGGCGCGCCCGCGGCCCGGCGGTGGGGGTGGCGGCGGAGGCGCGCCCGCGGGAGGATCCCCGGCGCCGAAGCCCAAGCCGAGCGACGATTTCGAGCCCTGACATGACGAAATTGAGACCCCACGTTTTCGCCGCGGCGGCCGCGCTCGCGCTCTCGCTCGCGAGCCCTGCCGCAGAGGCGCAGGCGACGCCGCTGCCCGAGTCGATCCCGGTCGGGTCCTTCACCTTCCGCCCCTCGTTCGAGCTGCGCGTGCGCGGCGAGTTCCGCACCGATCCGTTCGACATCGGCGGCGTGAACTTCACGCGCGGGGCGGTGCTCGAAGACGCGTACGGCTCGAACCTGCCGCCGCGCTTCGACGCGCCGACCTACATGACGCCGATCTACGCGTCGCAGTGGGCGGCGACGAGCCGCGCGCGGCTCGGCCTCGCGGTGGATCGAGGCCCGGTGACGGCGGCGATCGTGCTGCAGGACGCGCGGCCGATTGCGGGCTCCATGGGGTACAGCACGCTGCAAGGCAGCCAGCTCGGCGCGGGCCTCGGGCTCTTCGAGGCGTACCTCGACGTGCATCGCAAGAACCGCCGGCTGTGGTTCCGCCTCGGCCGCCAGCGCGTCGTGTGGGGCGACGGGCGTCTCGTCGGCGAGAGCGATTTCACGCAACGGCCGCGATCGCTCGACGCGGCGCGGCTCGGTTTGTCCTGGAAGGACATCGACGTCGAGCTGCTCGCGGCGCTCATCGGAACGTCGCCGTTCGGGGGGCTCGGCACTCTCGGCGGCGCGGCGGGAGGGGGATCGACGGGGAGCACGGACAGCAGCACGGTGCCCACGACGACGATCCAGCCGCAGACGGGCAGCCAGCTCTACGGCGCACACGCGGTCTTTCGCATCTTCCCGCTGCTCGCGATCGACGTGACGGCGCTCGCGCGGATCGTGCGCCCGCCCGTCGCCATCGACCTCACGCCGAGCGACACGTACGTGATCGACGCGCGCCTGTCCGGGGACTACCGCGGCGTTCGGTACGCCGTCGAAGGCGCGTACGAGCTCGGCCGCATTTCGAGCTTCGGCGCGAACCGCGATCTGCGCGCCTTCGCGCTCGCCGCGCGCGTCGCGTGGGAGACGGCGCTGCCGTGGCACCTCACGTTCGGCGCGTCGGGCGCGTACGCCTCCGGCGACAGCGGCAGCACCGACCCGCTCGCCGTGCAGACGCGCTTCGATCCCATCCTCCCCGAAGAGCGCCCGATGCACGGCCGCATGGGCCTCTACGCGTGGTCGAACCTCATCGAAGTCGGCGGCGACGTCTCGATGCGCCCGACCGACACGCTGTCGGTGAACCTCGGCTACCGCTTCGTCGGGCTCGCCAACCCGAAGGGCCGCTGGACGAGCGCGTCGCTCACTCCGATCGGCGCTTCGGCCACGAACGAGTCGCGCGTCCTCGGCCACCAGATCGACGCCACGGTGGGCCTGCGCGTCTGGGATCCGCTCGTGATCGAGGCCTCCTATGGCCTCTTCCTGACGGGCGAAGGCGCGCGGAACATCCTCCAGGCATCGAGCCGCGGCCAGCCCGACATGCAGCACTTCGCCTATCTCCAGGCCGTGCTGCGCGCGCCTTAGACCCGAGGGGGACGCCTCGCGTCCCCCTCTCGTCCAGGCAAGCCCGGCCGATTCACCCCCCGAGGCGAGCTCGCTTCGCGATTTCGCAGAGCGCCGAACCTTTCGGCGCTCTAGAACCCGCTCCAGCGCCGCTTCGGCCCCGTGTCGACGTGCACGAACCTGTCGCGTTTCCCCGCGTAGGTGCCGAGCCCGCCTTGCCACTTCGCCTGCAGGATCTCGGCGGCGAGCTTCGGGACGGCGAGCCCCTCGACGCGGAAATCGATCGCCATGCCGAGCGTGTGCTGGCTGTGCGACGCGACGTGCCGGCCCTTCTTGCGCATCACCTCGTTGCGCTTGGGGCTCCGGTAGCCGCTCACGATCTCGATCCGCGTGCCCTCGTGTTTCTTCGCGATCGTACGAAGCAGATCGAGCAGGCGTGGATCGATGCGCGTCTCCTGCTCGTAGCCATGGTCCGCGAGGAACGTGGAGAAACGCTCGATCGTGGGTTCGTCCTCGGTGAGCGCGAGTGTCTCCTGCGTGTGACCGTGCACGATCGTCGCGAGTGACTTCTTCGCGGGAGGTGCATCCGCTGCGGGATCCACGGGGCGTGGATCGAGCGATGGAGCAAGCGCCGCCGCGTCGATCACGGCGGCGGTGCTTTTGCGTGGGGGTGGGAGGGGAGCTTCGGAGAGGGGGGAGGGGACGGGCAGGGCGAACGCCGCGGCGACGAGGGCCGGGATCGCCCTGCGCCTCACGTGCTCGGAGCCGGCTTCGGCGCGCCGAAGATGCTGGCGGCGCGGCGCTTCTCCTTCGCGGCGCGCTCGCGGTCGGCGTAGGTCGGGATGACGACCTTCTGCCGCTCGGGAAGCTCGCGCCCGCCCACGATCGCGTCGACCTCCTCGGCGTCGAGCGTCTCGCGCTCGAGCAGGGCGTTCGCCAGCTTGTCGAGCGCCTCGCGGTGCTCGTCGAGCAGGCGGCGCGCCTCGGCGTGGCCGTCGAACACGAACTTGCGGACCTCGTCGTCGATCTGGTTGGCGACCGTCTCCGAGTAGTCGCGGCGCTGGCTCGTGAAGTCGCGGCCGAGGAACACGCTCTCCTCGTTCGCGGCGTACGAGATCGGGCCGATGACGTCGCTCATGCCGAACTCGGTCACCATGCGGCGCGCGAGGTTCGACGCTTGCTTGATGTCGTTGCCCGCGCCCGTCGTGAACTGGCCGAAGACGATCTCCTCGGCGACGCGGCCGCCCATCAGCACCGCGAGGCGCGCCTTCGCGAAGTCGCGCGACATGCTCAGGCGGTCTTCCTTCGGGAGCTGCTGCGTGATGCCGAGCGCCGGGCCGCGCGGGATGATCGTCACCTTGTGCACGGGGTCGGCGTTCTTTTCGAGCAGCTTCGCCACGAGCGCGTGGCCGGCCTCGTGCCACGCCGTCGTCTTCCGCTCCTCCTCGCTGATCACCATGCTGCGGCGCTCGGTGCCCATGAGGACCTTGTCCTTGGCCATCTCGAAGTCGACCATCGAGACGAGGTCCTTGTCCTGGCGCGCGGCGAGCAGCGCGGCCTCGTTGACGAGGTTTTCGAGGTCGGCCCCGACGAACCCGGGCGTGCCGCGCGAGATGATCTCGAGGTCGACGTCCGGACCGAGCGGCACCTTCTTCGTGTGCACGCGAAGGATGCCCTCGCGGCCACGCACGTCCGGGCGATTCACCACGATGCGCCGATCGAAGCGGCCGGGCCGCAGGATCGCGGGGTCGAGGACGTCCGGGCGGTTCGTCGCGGCGATGATGATCACGCCCTCGTTCGACTCGAAGCCGTCCATCTCGACGAGGAGCTGGTTCAGCGTCTGCTCGCGCTCGTCGTGACCGCCGCCGAGGCCCGCGCCGCGGTGCCGGCCGACGGCGTCGATCTCGTCGATGAAGATGATGCAGGGCGCGTGCTTCTTGCCCTGCTCGAACAGGTCACGCACGCGGCTCGCGCCGACGCCCACGAACATCTCGACGAAGTCCGAGCCCGAGATCGAGAAGAACGGCACGCCCGCCTCGCCCGCGATGGCCTTCGCGAGCAGCGTCTTGCCCGTGCCAGGCGGGCCCATCATGAGCACGCCCTTGGGGATGCGGCCGCCGAGCTTCTGAAACTTCTTGGGATCCTTGAGGAAGGCGATGATCTCTTCGAGCTCGTCCTTCGCCTCGTCGATGCCCGCGACGTCCGCGAACGTCACCTTGTTCTGCGACTCCGAGAGCAGCCGCGCGCGCGATTTGCCGAAGCTCATCGCCTTGCCGCCGCCCGCCTGGAGCTGCCGCATGAACAGGTAAAACATGACGAGGAGGAAGACCATCGGCAGGATGGTCACGAGCGCGCCCGACCAGAACGGCGACGCGTCCTCTTTCTCGAAGGTGACGGCGACCTTGTTGTCGACCAGCGTCTTCGTGATCTCGTCGGCGTTGTCCGGGCCGATCGTGACCTTTTTGACCTTCGAGTTGCTCTTCGGGTCCTTGACCCAGAACGTGTATTCACGATCCTTGATCGAGACGGAGTCGACGTGCGGGTCCTTCTCGCGATCGGCCTGAACCTGGCCCATGAACTCGCTGAACGCGACCTGCGTCGCGGGCGGGCGATCGGGGCTCAGGAACTGCCAGATCACGAGGAACATCATGATCAGCAGGACCCAAAGGAGGAGCGTCTTGTGCGATTGCTTCACGAGGATCCTCGGGTTGCCCGGCCCGATCTCCTCGGGACGAGCAGACTGCGTCCAAATGTAACGCTTCTTTGCGGCAGCATGCCACGCGGTGGCATGCCCGTCGATGGAAGCCAAGCCGCGCCGTCCATTCGGTAGCGACGCAGCTTGATCATTTCTTTTCGTTAAGGACGATCTTCCCGGATGGGAAGGTCACGTCGAGCTCTCGTCCCCCCTTCATACGAATCTTCACAATCCGAACGCCCTTTTTTTGGGCTTTTTCGATCGTCCTGCGTTGTGCCCGGCCGAGCTCGCTCATCGGGTCCTCCTCCGGACGGACGTCGTTCAGCATGTCCGCGAGGGCACAGAGATGGTCGATGATCCGCGGTGATAATTCCTCCATCAGGGGAATCAGCTCGCGGCGCACCCGGACACGCGTGAATCGAGGGTCGAGGTTGGAAGGGTCGCGGGCGTGGGCGATCGCGTGGCGATCGAGGTGAAGCAGGACGTCGGCCCGGCGCGCCCGGACGAGCGGGCGCACGAGGTCGCGCGGCGTGCCTCCGCCGCTCGGCGGTACGGGCGCAGGCGCGCGTGGTTCGAGCACGGCGAGCCCACGCGGGCCCGCGCCACGGAGCAAGCGGAGGAGGACCGTCTCGGCCTTGTCGTCGGCCGTGTGGCCCGTGGCGATCACGGCGGCGCCGCGCCGCGCCGCGGCGTCCTGCAGCGCCCGATGACGCGCCTCGCGGGCCCGCGCCTGGAGGTTTCCCCCCGGCTCGACGTCGAGCCGCGTGACCTCGAAAGGAACACCGAGCTTGTCGGCGAGCTCGGCCGCGAGCGCGAGTTCGTCCCGCGCCTCGGGGCGCAATCCATGATCGATCCCGTGCCCCACCACGTCGTGGCCGATCGTGCGGCGGAGCAGCGCGAGCACGTGGAGCAGCGCCGTCGAGTCGGGGCCACCCGAGCAGGCGACGAGCACGCGATCGCCGCGATCGAAGAGCGCTTCGTCGCGGATGGTGCGCTCCGCGAGGCGTCGTAACGAAGGCGGGTGCGAGGGCTTGGTCAACGGAGCTCGAAGGCCTTGCAGAAGACGACCTCGTCACGCGCATCGAGATCGGGCTCCTTGTGCATGACGTGCGGATACCCGAGCGAGCAACGATCGCCCTCCGGGTCGTATTGCGCGCAGTCGCCGCACGTGAACACGAGGCGAAAGCGGCGCGCCTCCTGCCGGAGCCGTTCGTCGACGGTGTGGATCATCCGGCGAGAGCGTAGCGCACGCGAGCGCTCAACGCGCCCCGCGGCGACGCACGAGGCGGGCCACGGTCTCGACGTGGCTCGTCTGCGGGAAGAGCTCGACCGTCTCCAGGTGCGTGAGCGAAAAGCCCGCGCGTGAGAGCACGCCGAGGTCCCGCGCGAGCGTGGCCGGATCACACGCGACGTAGACGATGCGTTGCACGCGCGAGGCCGCGATCGCAGCCGTCGCGCCCTCCGCGCCGGCCCGCGGCGGATCGAGCACGACGACGTCCACGCGCGGCGGAACCGGGTAAGCGTCCGCGTCGGTGGCGACGACCTTGCCCACGAGATCCCGCGCCGCGAGGTTCTCGCGGGCCGAGCGCGCAGCGCCCTCGTCCGACTCGACCGCGACGAACGACGCCGCCCCACGCGCGAGCAGGATCGAGAGCGTGCCGCTGCCGGCGAAGAGCTCGAGGACGTGCCCGTTCGTCGCTTCGTCTGCGCCTTCCCGCGACGCATCGACGTCCGCGCGGGCGAGCTCCGCCACGCGCCGAGCGAGCAGCGTCGCGCCGTGATCCGAGCTCTGTGCGAACGATCCGGCCGCGATGACGAGCGGCGCGCCGTCCGCGCCTTCGAGCACCGGCCGCGGATCCCCGAACACGGCCGGCGTCTTCGCGCCCTCCATGCGCACGCGCGCGCCGGCCCACGTGCCCTCCGCGACACGCCGATCGATCGCGGTCCACGCCGCGGGCGCGATCTCGCCGCGCCACGTCACATCCACGACGAGCCGCCCGCCCGCGCCTCGCGCGACCTGCACGTCGCCCTCACCCATCGAGCCCGCGAGCGCCGCCGGGATCTCGTCGAGCGCGCCGGCGATCGACGACGCGAGCACGATGCAGGTCGGCGTGGCGACGAGCGTGTGCGAGCCCGGGGCGCGATACCCGATCCGCACCCGACCTCGCTCGCCGCGCACGTAGAGCCGCGCGCGCGTGCGGTAGCCGAGCGGCTCGGGCGCGGCGTGCACGTGGATCGCGGGCGGCGCCTCGCCGGTTGCATGCGCGACCGCGCTCCGGACGATCTCCGCGTGCGCCGCTTCCTGCGCGCGCGGCGAGAGGTGCATGAAGTCGCAGCCACCACACGCGTCCACGTGCAAGCACGTCGGATCCACGCGATCGGGGCTCGCCTCGATCACCCGCAGCAGGCGCCCGCGCGCGGGTCGCGTGTTCCTGTCGACCTCGGCCTCCACGCGCTCGCCCGGCGCGGTGCCCGGCACGAAGACGGCCGTGCGATCGGCGAGCCGAGCCACGCCCGCTCCACCTGCGGCCAGGTTTTCGATGTGCAGGATCTCCGGGCGAAGCGCCTGTTTCGGCCTCGCCTGTTTGTCCCTGCGGTCCGGCTTTCCAGCGGGACGCGTTCCGTGCGGCATCGACGGAGACTACGTCACGACGAACGCACGTGCACCGCCCGCCCCGTCTTCGGAGCGAGCGGCCCGGTTCGTCTCACTTCATCGACACGCGTTGCGCCGTCACCTGGCCGGACACGACGATGACCGAGATGACCTTCGTCATGTCGCCCTTCTTGAGCGTGACCCGGTGCGAGCCCGGCTTGACCGAGATGTGCACGATCGGCGAGGGGCCGAGCGAGCGCCCGTTGTCGAGCACGTCGTCGCAGAACGGGTTGCACACGATCGTCAAGAAGCCCGGCTCGCCGGACGCGGCCGCGGCGCTCGCCGTCGCCGTGGGCGCGGCCGTGGGCGCGGCCGTCGCCGTCTTCGCGGTGGCGGGCGCGGTCCCGGGTCCAGGGCTCGGCGCGGCCGCAG
>NZ_JARZHI010000138.1:0-11066 GCF_029946465.1 Polyangium sorediatum | reverse complement strand
TTCTTCGTCGGCCTGTTTGAAAAACTGCGCGGAGCGCAGTTTTTCAACCCTGGGTCCAGCGCCTCGCTGGTCCGGGGTCGAGGGGGCGGACAGCCCCCCGCGGGGTCCGGGGCAGCGCCCCGGCGCGACGCTCCACGATGGGATCCTACCGCGCCATGATGACGACCAGGAACGCCACGAGCGCCACGAGCGCGAGGCCGGCGACGGCGTAGACGGCGCGCCGAGGCTTCGGCACTGCCTCCACGAGCGCGGCGTCTTGCGAACCCGACTCGGCGAGCGGCGCGTCGGGGACCTCCTCGGACTTCTTGCGGAGGTAGTCGTCCCAGAGCACGACGGGCACGGCGCCTGACGAGGATGCCGCCTCTTCTGCGGCTGCTGCGATGAGCCCGGCGGGGATTGAATCGGCGTGCGTTACGTCTTGCTCGTCGGGCGGCGCGGAGTCGCGCCCGAGGATGGGCAGGCCGTGTGCGCCGGAGGGGGGCATGCTGATCGGCGCGGGGCGCACGGTGTCGCGCATGTCGAGGGGCACTGCGTAGGCCGAGGTCGTCTCGTCGATCATCGGCGGCGGCGCGAACTCGGTCGAGGTCACCTCGTCGGCGATGGCGTTTATGCCGGTCATGACGGGCAAGGGCGGTGGGGCGGGCACGATCGACGGCGGCGGCGCCACCTTCATCGCGGCTGCGGGGGTCAGGCCGGGCCGGTCGTCGCCGAGCAGCGGCGTGAGGGCTTCGAGCAGCTCGTCGGCGGTGCTCCATCGCTTGTCGACGTCGCGCTGGAGACAGCGGTCCACGACGGCGGCGATGCGCGGGTCGGCGTCGGGCATCAGGTCCGACAAACCGCGGATGCGGCCGGAGAGCACCTCGGCTGCGGCGCCGTAGGGGGTGAGGCCTTGAAAGACGCGGCGACCGCTCAGCAGCTCGGCGAGGACCACGCCGACGGACCAGAGGTCGGTGCGGTGATCGACGGTCTTCAGCCCGCGGACTTGCTCGGGGCTCATGTAGGCGGGCGACCCCATCGTCTTGCCGGTGGCCGTGAAGTCTGCGCCTTGCTGGAGTGTCTTGCTGACGCCGAAGTCGAGGATCTTGAGCACGGGGGCCTCGCCGCCGGGCTCCTCGTGGAGGAAGAGGTTCGAGGGCTTGAGGTCGCGGTGCATCACGCGTGCTGTGTGTGCGGCCTTCAGGCCTCGCGCGGTCTCGGCCGCGATGCGCAGCGCGACAGCGGGGACGATCTTGCGCTCGCGCACGAGCTTCTCGCCCACCGTCTCGCCGCTCAGCATCTCCATCACCAGGAACGGGTCGCCTGCGTCGGTTTGTCCGACGTCGTAGATCTCGACGACGTTGCGGTGGACGATGCGGCCGCAGGCGCGGGCTTCGCGGAGGAGCCGGAGGCGCGCGTCCTCGGAGGCGTCGAGCCCGCGGAGGAGCTTCAGCGCGACCTCGCGCTCGGTCAGCTCGTTGATCGCTGCCCATACGACGCCCATCCCCCCCTCCCCGAGGGGGCGCACGAGGCGGTATTTTCCACCGATCCTGGTGCCGGCTTTCATCAACGTTTCGCTCGCGTCGGAAAGGTTACGCTCACCGCCCGCGCGAGCCTAGAACAACCCGCCCCGAGCATCTGTTCGTCGCTGGCAAATTCACTCACCACCTGGCGCGATTCCCTTACCACCTCGCTCGATTCCCTTGCTACCAAGCTCGATTCCCGCACCCCCTGCCCCCTCTTCCTCTCCTCGCGGGCGCGGGGTGATTTGCGCGGGTTCGACCGTCTCCCGTGACGGAGAGAGGTTGGGGGGGAGGGCCGAAATCGTCTATAAGCAGAGAGGGTGCAACCTGGGCCCGCGCACCCGCGCTTGGCTTTGGCCCGACGAGGGGTTGTCGATGAAGGCTTCTTTTTTGCGGATGGCGTCGCGCCTGAGCTTCTTCGCGCTCGTGGGCGCCGGGTTCGGCGCGCGTGACATGTGCCTGGGCAACGACGGACCTCCGCCGCCTCCGCCCCCGGCGCCCGGCGACGCAGGCGAGGACGGGGCCATGACCAAGCGGCCGGCGCTTCCCCTGCAGGAGGGCGCGCGCGCCATCTGAGGCGCGCCGAGGCGTCACATGGAAGCGGAAGGGCGGCTTCATAGGTGGTTCGGTTCGGCGTTCGCCATCCCGGCGCCGCCGCTCGATGCCCCGCTCGCGGGCCTCGATCACCTGCGCCGCCTCGGCCTGCGCTTGCTCGGCCCGTTCCTCTCGCGCTCGCTGCTCATCGATCGTGAACGCCGTGTCGCCGTCCTCGGCTCGGTCCTCATCGTGGGAGCGTTTCTCCTGGCCTCGTCGTGGCCCGTGGTGATGCTCGTGCTCGGGCCGCTCGTCTGGGGCATCCCGCACGTGCTCGCGGACGTGCGTTACCTCGTGGCGCGGCCGGGCCTGCATCGGCGGCCGCTCGTGCTCGCGGCGATCAGCGTGGGCATCCTCGCCGCGGGCCTCGGCTTCGGGGTGCGCGGGGGCCTCGCCGGCGCGGCGCTCGCGCTCTGCGTGGCGCGGACGTCGTGGTCGCGTAGGTTGATCGGGCTCTCGGTCGTGGGCGCGCTCTTCCTCGTCGCGCAGCGCGCGGGGTGGTTCGCCGACCTCGCCTTCGCGCACCTGCACAACCTCGTCGCCGTCGTGATCTGGTGGGCCTGGCGGCCACGAAAATCGCGCCTGCACCTCGTGCCGATCGCGCTCTTCGCGGCGGGCACGGCGGCGCTGCTGCTCGGCGCGGCAGCGCCCTTGCTCGCGTGGAGCGGCGGCGCGGAGGCGCCCTGGACCGGGCTCGGGATGCGGTACCTCTCGTGGACGTTGAGCCCTGCGCCGACGGGCCCGCTCGCGGTGCGGTTCGTGGTGCTCTACGCGTTCGCGCAGGCGACGCACTACATCGTCTGGTTAAGGCTCATGCCCGAGGACGATCGTCCGAGCAAGACGCCGCGCTCCTACCGGCAGAGCTTCCGCGCGCTCGCGGGGGACATCGGCGGCACGATCCTCTGGCTCTCGGCGATCGGCGCGCTCGCGCTCATCGTGTGGGCGTTCTTCGGCCCGGGTGTCGCGCGGGATGGCTACCTGCGGTTCGCGTTCTTCCACGGCCACCTCGAGCTCGCCGCGGGCGCGTTGCTCTGGGCCGAGGGCTTCCGCCCGGCGTCCTCGAACCAAGCCTCCACCTGACGCGGATGTCGACCGGGGAGGCGCTCGCCCGGTACGTGGTGGCGTTCGTCCTGACGCAGGCGATCGAGGTGCCGATCTACAGGCGCGCGCTCGGCGTGCGCCCATTCGTCGCGTTCGGCGCGAGCGCGATCACGCATCCGGTCGTGTGGTTCGTCCTGCCCGCCGTGTGGCGAGCGCTGTACGTGGCCGCGATCCACGCCGATCGGCGGTTCGTGCTGGGGGAGCTTGGGTACTACCTCGGCTACGGCGTGCTCGCGGAGGGGTTCGCCGTGGTGGTGGAGGCGGCGTACTTCTGGAAGGCAGGGATCACGGCGCGGAGGGCGTTCGGGTGGGCGCTCGCGGCGAACGTGGTGAGCTCGCTGCTTGGGCAAGTGCTGCGGGCGGCGACGGGGTGGCCTTGAGCAGGCGCGAGCACAGCGTGGAGCCGGGGTTTCACCCCGGACCCGACGAGGGGCTGTCCGCCCCTCGACCCGGACCAGGGCACAGCCCTGGACCGCGGGTGCATCGACCGCGATGCGGTCGATGCAGCAGGAGCAAGGTGATGCCGATCGGGATCATCACCCCGAGGCAAACTCCCTGCGCCGCGGTGAGCCCGTGCCACCGGGGATCCGAGAAACGACCGTCTTCCGCGCGCAAAAAATCCAGCCCGAAGCGCAAGGCGCCATAAGCCAGCGCGAGCGCGCCCGTCACGACGCCCGGCCGCGACGCGCGGCGCGACACGAGCACGACGAGCACGACGAGCAGCGGCGTCGCCATCCCTTCGAGCAAGCCGAGGTCGAAGCGCGCGCCGCCCGGGTACTGCACGGCGAGGAAGGACGACGAGAGCCGGCCCGGATGATCGTGCGCGAAGGCGCACGCCGCGCGCGCAAAGATCCATCCGAACGGAAAGGCGTACGTGGTCGCGTCCGCCGCGACGAGCACGGGCATCCGGAGCGCCCGCGCGAGGCCCACGAGGCCCACGATCGCGCCCAGGCAGCCGCCCGCCGACGAGAGCGTCCCGCCTCCGCCCACGAGCCTGCCCACGCCGTACGCGCCGCCGATCGCCGCCGCCACCGTGCCGATCGCCAGCGCCTCGATCGCCCCCTTCGAACCGAGCGCGAGCGCGCGCGCGCGCCGCACGAGGACGAGGTGGTTCACGATCACGGAGAGCGTGAGCAAGAGGCCGAACGCGTGAAGGCCAAACGGCAAAGCGGGAAACGTGAACCAGGGAATCACGTGAGGCTGCTACGATGCCACGGCATGCGCGAGGAAGGCACGAGCCCGCGAGCGTCCTCCATCCCGCGCGCGATCCTCGTCTTCGCCGTGGCCTGCGCGCTCCTCGCGATCCTCCGGTTCGAAGGCATGGCGCTCGGCTGCGTGCTCGTCCGGCCGATCGCGCCGCTGCTCGATCCACGTATGCACAGGCACGCCGGTTGGGTCCTCGCCCACGTGGTGTTGCTCTTCGCCGTGCCGCTGGTCCTCGCGCGGATCGGGCTCAAGGAAAAGCCTGAAAACCTCGGGGTCGGGATCGGGGACGCGCGGCGCTGGGGGAGGGTGACGCTCGGGCTCCTGCCCCTCGTGGTGATCAGCGCCGCGATCCTCTCCCGCGTGCCCGGGGTCGCCGCGCACTACCGAGCCCACACCGCGGGGATCTCCGGGATCGAAGGGTGGATCGGGTGGATCGGCATGTGGGGCGCCGCGTTCTTCGCCTGGGAGTTCTTCTTCCGGGGCCTGCTCGTCGTGGGCCTCGCGCAAGACCTCGGCGGGCCGGCCGCCGTCGTGCTGCACCTCGTGCCTTTCACCCTCGTCCACGTGGGCAAGCCCGCTCTGGAGGTCCTCCTGACCGTTCCGGGGGGCCTCGTCTTCGGCGCCCTCGCCTTCCGGGGTCGCTCGATGCTCGGGCCCTTCCTGCTTCACTGGGCGCTCGGCGCGAGCCTGGATCTGTTCGTCGCTCGAAGCGTATCCGCCCTTCCCTCGATCGCCTCTGGCGGCTAAAACCGTCGAACGCGTGCCCGAGCCCCAACCCTCCCAGCCCGATCTCGAGCTGCCCAGGATCATCGGGCGTTACGAGGTCTTACGCCTCGTCGGCGAAGGCGCGATGGGCCGCGTGCTCTGCGCCCACGATCCGGTGCTCGGCCGCGACGTCGCGGTGAAGCTCCTGCGCTCCGATCTGCTGATCCCGCGTGACGTGCGGGAGGGGCTGCTCGCCCGCATGCGGCACGAGGCCCGCGCCGCCGCGCGTGTCGCGCACCCGAACCTCGTGACCCTGCACGACATGGGCGAGGACGGGCAGCTCGGGCTCTACCTCGTGTTCGAGTACGTCGAAGGCCCGACGCTCAAGCAACGCCTGAAGGCCGGCGTGATGCCAGCCGGCGAGGCCTCGCGGCTCGCGCGCGAGCTCGGCAGCGCGCTGACGTTCGCCCACGGCGAGGGCATCCTCCACCGCGACATCAAGCCCGAGAACATCATCCTCTCGCGCACCGGCGGAAAGATCGCCGACTTCGGCATCGCCAAGATCCCCGACTCGACGCTCACGCACGCAGGCGGGCTCATGGGCACGCCCGCCTACAGCGCGCCCGAGACGTTCGGCGGGAAAAATTTCTCCCCGGCGAGTGATCAGTTCTCGCTCGCCGCGTCGCTGTACGAAGCGATTTGCGGCGAGCGCGCGTTCCCCGGCGACGACGCCGTCGAGGTCGCAGGGCGGATCGCTCGGGATCCGCCGAACCGCTTCGCCGCGCGCCGCGGCCTGCCCGCCGCCGTGGACGACGTCTTCGCCGTGGCGATGGCGAAGGCCCCGCACGATCGCTTCGAGAGCTGCGCGGCGTTCGGCGAGGCCCTCGCCGAGGCGCTCGCGCCCGCCGTGGAGCCGCCGCCGCCGCGCGCGACCGCGCCGAGCGCGCCGAGCCGCGCGACGGCCGCGTCCATCCACCACGAGGCGCCACACGTCGCAGCGGACGTGCTGCCGTCCGAGCGCAAGCGCGGGCAAGTGCTGCTCGGCATGGCCGTCGTCACGCTCACGGCCCTCTTGCTCGTGCGCCTGGCGCTCCACGACAAGGGCGAGGGCACGGACGATCGCGCCCTGCCCTCGGCGAGCGCGTCGGCCGACGTCCTGCCGCCCGCCTCAGCGGACAAACCTCGCCCGATCGTGTCCACGCCGCGCACCTCGCGCCCGCGCGTCGGGCCGGCGAACTCCGCGAACGACGATCCGAACGACGATCCAAACGATGATCCTCCGGAGGCCGACGCGGGCCCGCCGATCCCGACGGACGCGGGCCTCGACGCGAGCGCGCCTGCGCCTTCCGGGTCGGCCGTACCCTCGGCATCGCCCACGAGCGTCCCGTCGGCGAGCCCCACGAGCGCGCCCTCCGCCCTTCCCTCTTCCCCGGCGTCGGCCCCCTCCCAGGCCGCACCCACGCCGGCCAAACCGTAGAGGTCCTTCGCCATGACCATGCGCCCACGCCGTTCTCTTGCTTCTCTCGCCCGAGCCGCCGCCGCCGCGGCTCTGCTCCTCGGCACGTCGAGCGCCGCCTACGCGGCGCAGTCGCTCACCGTGGGGAACACGGGCCAGCCGGCGACGTTGCCCGGCGACGTCACGAACGACTTCAACGTCCTGACCATCAAGAGCGGCGCCGTGCTGCGCGTGCTCGCGAAGGGCTCGGGGCCCTCGACGGGTCGCCTGCACATCCGCGCCAACCGCATCATCATCGAGTCCGACGCCTTGATCGATGCCACGGGCTCGGGTCACCCCGGCAAGGCGGGCCAGCCCGGCGAGGGCATGGGCGGCGGCCAGGTGAACGGCAACAGCGCGGGCGGCGGCGGCGCCTACTTCGGCGGCGGCGGCGACGGGACGACCCAGGCCCCCACGTGCGGCGGACCCTTTGGCCTCGGCGGCTCGTCGTACGGCACCCCCGCGACGCTCGACCTCGGCAGCGCGGGCGGCTCGGGCAGCGCGACGCCCGGCATGGGCGCGAGCGGCGGCAACGGCGGCGGCGGCGTCTGGCTGCAAGCCGCGCGCATCGAGATCAACGGGACGATCGCGGCGAACGGCGCGAACGGCAACGTGCTCGCGAACATCGGCGCGGGCGGCGGCGCGGGCGGTCACGTGATCCTCGACGCGTACGTCATCGACTGGGGGACGAAGGCGCAGATCACGGCGAAGGGCGGCGCGGGCGGGATCGGCACGATCGGCGTCGGCGGCTCGGGCGGCGGCGGCATCGTGCGCATCCACGCGAGCACCGTCTCGGCGCCGCCGGTGGGCGTCATCGACGTGAGCGGCGGGCCGTCGCCGATGAATTGCTCCACGGGCGCGGGGGATCAGGGGACGAACGAGTTCGACGATCAGAACGTCGAGTGCTTCGACCTCGACGGCGACGGCGTACGCTCGGTCCTCTGCGGCGACACCGACTGCGACGACACGGACGCGGAGATCGCGCCGGGCCTGCCCGAGCTCTGCAACACCAAGGACGACAACTGCGACGGGCAGATCGACGAGGGCGAGACGGACTGCGCGCAGGGCCTGATCTGCAAGGCGGGCAAGTGCGGCTCCGAGGTGAACCCCGACGCGGGCACGACCGACGGCGGCGTCGCGCCGCCGGCACCCGAGACCGTCGAGTACCGCGGCGGCTGCTCGCTCGCGCCGACGGCCCAGGGAGGCTTCGCGCTCGCGGGCCTCGGGATCTCTGCTGCACTCGCGGGGCTGCTCGCGCGAAGGGCGAAGAAGGCGCGATGAGACCTGAAGCGAGGCGCGGGACGCGCAAGGCGACATGGCTTTTGTTCTCCGTGGCCCTCGCGGCCGCCCTGCCCTACGGCTGCGGCTCCGAGGAAGAGGGCCCGCTCTTCCCCAGCGCGAGCGGCACCGGGGGCGAGGGCGGCACAGGGGGCAGCGGCGGCGCGGGCGGTGAAGGCGGCCAGGGCGGCGAAGGCGGTCAGGGCGGCACGGGCGGCGGCGCGGCGTGTGATCCGGGCACGGGCGCGACCGCGTGCGACACCTGCGTCTACGACCAGTGCTGCGCGGCGGCGGTCGTGTGCGACGAAGGGACGCCCTGCGACGCGTTATGGACCTGCGCGCGTTCGGCCGGGTGTCTCTCCCCCACGGAGGCGGACTTCGACGGTTGCGCCGTCAAGGCCTGTCCCAAGGAGGCGACGACCGAGGCCGTCTCCGACCTCGAATCCCTGGCCGGTTGCATCCGGACGAGTTGCGGGGAGACGTGCGGATGATGCAGACGGGAAAGCCGGGACTTGACAGAATCACGCCCGCGGAGGACACGCACACGGGCCGGGAGGCTGCGATCACCTCATGACCACGACGCGAAAGCATTCCGACGAGCTCCACCTCGCCCTGTATCGAAAGATGTTCCAGATCCGCCGCTTCGAGGAGGAAGCGGCGCGCGCGTACGCGCAGGGCAAGATCGGTGGGTTTCTCCATCTCTACATCGGCCAAGAGCCGGTGGCCGTCGGCGCCGTGGCGGCGCTCCAGCCGACGGACTACGCGATCACCACGTACCGGGATCACGGCCTCGCCCTCGCCCGCGGGATGACCTCGCGCGCGGCGATGGCCGAGCTCTTCGGCAAGGTGACGGGCTGCTCGAAGGGCCTCGGCGGCTCGATGCACTTCTTCGACGCCGAGCACAACATGCTCGGCGGCTACGGCATCGTGGGCGGCCACGTGCCGCTCGCCGTCGGCACCGCGTTCGCCTCGAAGTATCGGCAGGACGGGCGCGTCGCGATCGTCTTCCTCGGCGAGGGCGCGGTGAGCATCGGCGACTTCCACGAGGGCATGTCGCTCGCGGCGCTGTGGAAGCTGCCGATCGTGATCGTGGTCGAGAACAACGAGTACGCGATGGGCACGTCGCTCGCGCGCACGCTCTCGGTCGAGGACGTCTCGCTGAAGGCGGTGGGCTACGGCATGGCGCGGGATCGCTTCTTCGCGCACCACGTGCTCGAGGTGTACGACCGCCTCGGCGAGGCGATCGACCGCGCGCGGACGACGAGCGAGCCGACGCTGGTCGAGGTGCGCACCTATCGCTTCCGCGGCCACTCGATGAGTGATCCGGGCAAGTACCGCACGTCCGACGAGCTCGAAGAGCGCAAGCGCAAGGACCCGCTCCTGGTCTCGCGCGGCGAGCTCGAAGGGAAAGGCCATCAAGAGGCGCTCCAGAAGATCGAGGCCGAGATCGAGGCCGAGATCGAGGACGCCATTCGTTTCGCCGAGGAGAGCCCCGAGCCGGGGCCCGAGCTGCTCGAGGCGACCACCTACAAGGGAGCATTCGCGCGATGAGCGTCATGCGCTACAGGGAGGCGGTTCGCGCCGCCATGATCGAGGAAATGGAGCGCGACGAGCGCGTCTACCTCATCGGCGAGGAAGTCGGCGCATACCAGGGCGCCTACAAGGTGAGCGAGGGCATGCTCGAGCGCTTCGGCCCGAAGCGCGTGATCGACGCCCCGATCACGGAGAGCGGCTTCACGGGCATCTCGATCGGCGCGGCGATGGTCGGGCTGCGGCCGATCGTCGAGTACATGACGTGGAACTTCTCGGCTGTCGCGTTTGATCAGATCCTGAACAACGCGGCGAAGATCCGGCAGATGTCGGGCGGCCAGCTCCACGTGCCCATCGTGCTGCGCGCGCCGAACGGCTCGGCGCGGCAGGTGGGCTCGCAGCACTCGCACGCGATGGAGCATTTTTACGCGCACGTGCCCGGGCTCAAGGTGCTCGCGCCCGCGACGCCCGCCGACGCGAAGGGGCTGCTCAAGGCGGCGATCCGTGACGACGACCCGGTGCTCTTCATGGAGAGCGAGACGCTCTACAACGTGAAGGGCGAGGTGCCGGACGATCCGGACGTCGTCGTGCCGATGGGCCAGGCGCGGATCGCGCGCGAGGGCAAGGACGTCTCGATCATCGCGTACGGTCGCCCCGTGCACCTCGCGCTCGAAGCGGCGGCGCAGCTCGAAAAGGAGGGCATCGACGCGGAGGTCGTGGACCTCCGGTCGCTGCGCCCGCTCGACGAGCAGGCGCTCGTGCGGACGGTGCAAAAGACGCACCGCGCGGTGCTCACGTACGAGGGCTGGCCGTACGGCGGCGTGGGCGGCGAGATCGTCGACCGCATCCAGCGCCTCGCCTTCGACGAGCTCGACGCGCCGATTCTGCGCGTCACGTTCCGCGACGTACCCATGCCGTACAACGCGAAGCTCGAGCAGTATGTCCTGCCGCAACCGGATCGGATCGCCGACGCGGTCCGCGAGGTGCTGTACCGGAAGGGCTGAACGTCACACGCCGATCGGAGACGTCACATGGCCAAGGTTCTCGATATGCCGAAGCTGTCCCCCACGATGGAGGAGGGACAGATCAGCGTCTGGCACAAGAAGGAAGGGGATACGATCGGCGTCGACGATCTGCTCGCCGAGGTGGAGACCGACAAGGCGACGATGGAGTATCGGTCCTTCGACAAGGGCACGATCCTCAAGATCCTGACGCCCGAAGGCAGCGTCGTGCGCCTCGGACAACCCGTGGCGATCATCGGCGCGCCGGGCGAGGACGTTGCCGCCCTCGTCGCGAAGGCGGGCGGCGGCGAAGCGCCGGCCGCGGCGCCGGCCCCGAAGGCCGAAGCCGCGCCCGCGCCCGCGCCTGCGCCCGCCCCCGCAGCCGCGCCCGCGCCTGCTCCTGCTCCCGCAGCCGCTCCTGCGCCCGCAGCTGCACCCGCTCCCGCGGGGGAGCCTGGCCGGGTCAAGGCCTCGCCGTACGTCCGCAAGCTCGCCCGGGAGCGGGACCTGAGCCTCACGGGCGTCACGGGCTCGGGCCCCGGCGGCCGTATCGTCGCGCGGGACCTCGACACGCTCCCGAAGGCCGCGCCCGCCCCGGCACAGGCCCCCGCGGCCGCGCCCGCCCCGGCGCCCGTGGCCGCCGCGCCGGGCGAGCTC
>NZ_JARZHI010000137.1:0-11838 GCF_029946465.1 Polyangium sorediatum | reverse complement strand
CCGCAGGCGCGGGGGTCGCCGCCACGGCCGCAGGCGCGGGGGTCGCCGCCACGGCCGCGGGCGCAGGCGTCGCCGCCACGGCCGCGGGCGCAGGCGTGGGCGCGGTCGTGGGCTTCGCGACCACGGGCCCCGTCTTCGGCACGGCCACGGGCACGGGCCCCGTCTTCGGCACGGCCACGGGCACGGGCCCCGTCTTCGGCACGGCCCCCGGCGCGGTGGGCATGGCCCTCGACATCGGTCCCGCCTTGCCGGGATCGAGCGCGCCGGCCTTCGCCGGATCGGCCACGGCCGGCGCGGCCTTCGGGATCTGGAGCTTCAGCGGGAGCCCCGTCACCGACGGGCGAAGCGACCCGGTGACCGCGGGCTTCGGCACCGGCTTCGGGAGAGGCTTGACGCCCTTGCTCGACTTCGACGAGACCGGCGCTTCGAACGGCGCGAGCTTCAGATCTCCCGTCAGTGGATCCGACGTCCACGCGTCGATGAGCCGCATCAGCTCGCGCACCGCTTCACCCGCCGACTGCCATCGCTCGGTGGCGTCGCGCTGGATGCACCGCGAGAACCACTTGTCGAAGCCCGGCGGCAGGAACTTCGCGTAGTCGCCGGCCCGATGCGTCGCCGTCGGATGCTCTTCGAGCGCGATGCAGATCATGAGATCCGCGTACGTGTCGACGCCCCAGTACTGGCCGGGTTGCACGCCGGTGAACGCCTCGTACGCGACGAGGCCGAGCGCCCACACGTCGGTCGACGCCTGCACGGTCTGCGAGATCGAGATCCCCTGCGTCGCGGCGAGGCTGCGCAGCGTCGCGCCGAGCTGCTCGGGCGCGGCATACGCGGGCGATCCGATCTGCGTCGCGGTGCGTTGCTCGTGGCTCTCCAGCACCTTCGCGATGCCGAAGTCCATCACCTTGAGGAGGGTTTGCCCCTTCCGATCCCGGGCGAGGAAGAGGTTGCCTGGCTTGAGGTCGCGGTGGATGACGCCCGCGCCGTGGGCTTGATCGAGCGCGTCGGCGAGGTGCTCGAAGACCGTGTGCGCGAGCCGCGGAGCCAGGCGTGCGTGTTTCTTGAGGTAGCTCTCCAGCGTGTCGCCTTGGAGCAGCTCCATCGCGAGGTACGGGACCTTGCGCGCCTCGTCGACGCCTGCGTCGAACACGTCGACGATGTGCGGGTTTTCGCCGATCCGCGCGCCGAGCTGGGCCTCTTTGACGAAGAGGTCGACGAACTCCTTGCGGGTGACGAGGTGGGGGTGCACGAGCTTGAGCGCGCACGCCTTGCCCGTGTTCACGTGCTTGGCCTGATAGACGATGGCCATGTTGCCCTGGCCGAGCCAGGATTCGACCCGATATCTACGGGCGATCACATCGCCAGGCTGGGCCAGCGTCCCTTCCGCCATGATGGCGCGCAGTATACGTCCGAGGCACGCCCTTTCACCATGCGGAACACGGGCACGCTCTCGTCGTCCCCGACGTGCTAGCAGGGACGAGGTATGGACACGCTGCCCGACACGGCCCCGGAGCCCCCGAAGAAGAGCCCGCGAGGGCGACGGATCGTGGCTTTCGTGCTCGTCTTGTCCGCGGTGGTCGGCCTCGGTGTAGGGCTCGGCCACCGCCCGCTCGCCCGGTGGTGGATCGAGAAGGAAGCGCGGGCGCGGGGCATCGAGCTCACGTTCGAGGACTTCAGCCCGAAGTGGGGCCGCGTCGTGCTCCGCGGCGCCAAGGCCAAGCTCGAAGGCGTCGCCGGCTTCGCGGCCGAATCCCCGTGGATCGCCGTGGACCTCGACGGCCTCTCCCCGACGCGGATCGACGCGCGCAACGTGGAGGTCACGCTGGCGCTCCCCCTCGACGAGCGCCTCGAAGCCCTCGACGCGTGGAGCCAGGCCCACCCGGGCGCCCTCGATCTGCCGACGACCGCCAACGTCACCGTGACCTGGGGCGCGAAGGCATCGCCTTTCCTCGTGCTCGCCGGACAAGTGACGAAGGCACGCGGCTCCGAAGGCGCGTTCGAGGGCACGGTCGTGTTCGAGGGGACGAACCTGGGCCTCCTCGGCGCGCGCTGGAACGGCAAGGATCCGGCCTCGATCTGGCTCGGCGCGAAGACGGCCGAGGCCGCGCCGCTGCGGCTCGCGCTCGACACGACCACGAAGCCGATGCGGCTCACGGCGACGTTGCCGCCGACGAAGGTCGACGACCTCGCGCGCGCGCGCTCGCTCTCGGTCCCGGCGGATCTGCGCGGCGCCTTGGTGGAGGGGACGGTGGTGGTGACGCTCGGCGGTCCCGAGGCGAAGGGGATGTACGCGGGCACGGCGTCGTTCGAGGTGAAGGGCTGGGTGCCGCCGCACCCGAAGGAGCTCGACGGCATTGTCTTCGGGAGCAAGACGAAGCTCGGGGCGACGTTCGAGCTCACGCCGAACCTCACGGACGTGCGCATCACGAAGGCGACGGTCGACGCGGGCGCGTTCAAGCTGGCCGGCCCCGGCACGGTCAAACGCGAGGGCCTTTCGGCGCGGATCAAGATGACCCTCGACGGCGCGGTGCCCTGCTCGGAGCTCGGCGCCTCGGTGATCGGCGCGCACGCGAACGGGCTGCTCGGCGACCTCCTGAAGGGCGTGGCGCGCGTGGGGCTCGGCGGCAGCGTGAACGTGCGGGTCACGGTGGACGCGGATACGAGGAAGATCGATCGCGCGACGGTGGATCAGGCGGTCACGGTGGGATGTGGGTTGCGATGACCCATGCCGCCCCGCAACGAAACCGCGCGAGCTTCGCGCAGGCCACGCTCCGCGAGGTCGAGGCGCTCGACCCGGTCGTGCGGGATCGCATTCTCGCGCGGATGTCGCCCGCCTCCGTTGCGGAGATCCGCGGCGCCCTCTCCGTGCAATGGCTCCCGCCCGAGCCTTATTACGACTTGCTGGAGGCGGTGCGGGCGGAGCTCGGGGATCCGGACACACGCAACCTCTGCCGGCGCCTCATGAATCGTTATTTCGAGAACCCGCTCCTCCGGGCGGTCGTCGACAGCTTCCTGCGGCGGGTCGGGTTTTCGCCACAATCGTTGCTGAGGTTCGTCCCGCACGGCCGCCAGCTCGTCGCCGACAACGCAGGCCGCCTGATCTACGAGCCCCTCGCCGAGGAACGAGGCATGCTCCGGTTGCGAGGCTTTCCGACCACGCATTTCCGGAGCGGCACCGCGGTCGAACTCCTTTTGGGTTGCTGGGAAGCCGCGCTCGACTTTTCCGGCGTGGAGGGCCACGTCGAGGTGCAGGGGCTCGACCTGGACAAGGGCGCATGTGATTTCGTGTTGACGTGGAAGGCGCGGGGCTAGCGGTCGCCCGAGGGGGTCGCCACGCGGCGACACCCGCACGTCATCGTTGACCGAGGGGGTCGACGCGTGGCGACACCCGCACGTCATCGTTGACCGAGGGGGTCGACGCGTGGCGACACCCACACGTCATCGTTGACCGAGGGGGTCGACGCGTGGCGACACCCGCACGTCATCGTTGACCGAGGGGGTCGCCACATGGCGACACCTGCACGTCATCGTTGACCGAGGGGGTCGACGTGCGGCGACCCCCGCACGTCATCGTGGACCGAGAGGGTCGACGCGCGGCGACACCCTCGGTCAGGGCACTAAGCGCTCGCGCGCCGCCGCGTGCCGCGCAGGGCAGCGAAAAGACTCGCCAGCAAGAGGAGCACGCCCCCCACGGACCAAGCCGCGTAGACGCGGAGGGGGGTCAGAACGAGCGCCGTGGCATCCTCCACGCGCGTCTGCACCATGACCACGAGCTCCGTGCGGCCGACGGCCGCGGCACCCACCAACCAGGGCCCTCCGGCCTCGTGCGTCCCCCGCTGATCGAGCGGATCACGATACGCTTCGTCGAGCTCGACCCAGTCCGGCGGGGGCAGGCGGAGTTGATCGTTCCCCGCATCCCCCGCCGCATCACGCCGTACCGTGAGTCGGCGCAGCGCATCACTCTCCACGACGACCCCCTCCCCATGCTCGACGCCGCCGTGCACCCATAAGATGTGCTCCTTGGGCAAGGGCTCGGAGGCCGAGTCGCGGTCGCGGCGTACCGTGAGCACGGCAACGCGGTGGTCGTCGCTCAACTCGATGACGCCCAAGCGTCGATCCGTTGCGATCTCCGCGGCAAGCAAGCCCAGCGGCCGCCCGTCCACGCCACGGATGGGCGCCGCAATGGCGATCTTGTAACGCTTGTCCGTCGCCGAGCGAAAGGCACGCGAGATGTAGGCGGGGCGGTCCGCGGCAAGCGACATGGCACCGCGGAAGTAGTCCCGAAACGCGAAATTGGTCACGCTGCGCTTGCCGCTTTGCTCGGAAGGGACGTACGCCTGAAGAGCGCCTCCCGCGTCGACGATGAACCAGTAGGCAAAGCTGGCATGCCGCGCGCGAATCCCCTCGCAGAGCCCCTGGAGAGCCTCCCCATCGTGGAGCGCCATCGCCGTGGTGAGCTGCGGCGCCTGCGCCTCCTTTGCAACGCTCGTCGCGTACTCGTCGAGCTGGGCCAGCACGGTCCCGGCCACGGCGCGGGCGGCATACCGGTTGGCGGCGAGCACCTCCGCGCGGCGGGCCTGCTCCTGGGCGCGGTTGCCCGCGAGAGACCAGACCGTGAGGGTGACGAGCGCGAGCGCGGAGACGCCGAGGAGAACGGCGGTGAAGGGATGGCGGCGGCACCAGGCGAGCGCGCGCCTGCCGGGGCTCGGCCGGCGCACCCGGGTCGGCTTGCCACCCAGATATCGATCGAGATCGTCCGCGAGGGCCTCGGCGGAGATGTACCTCCGCGCCGGGTCCTTGTGGAGACACGTGAGACAGACCGTCGACAGATCTCGGCTCACGTCCCGGCGCAGCCGTTCGAGGGGTTCGGGCTCCTCCTCGTGGGTGCGGCGCATGACCTCGAGCAGCGTGGGACCGTCGAACGGACGCCGCCCCGCGAGCAACTCGTAAAGGATCACGCCCAGGCTCCAGATATCGGCCGATGCGCTGTCACGCAGGGGGTGATTGCGGGTCGTCTGCTCGGGCGCCATGTAGCCGACCGTTCCCAGGATGGTGCCGGTCATGGTGCGGGTGTTGTGGTCGAGGCGCTTGGCGATGCCGAAATCGGTGATGTACGGCTCGCCATGATCGTCGAAGACGATATTCTCGGGTTTGAGATCGCGGTGGATGACATGCTGGCGATGGCCGGCGTGGACCGCGCGGGCCAGGGTGGCGATCAGCGTCGCGGCGCGCCGTGGATCGGTGAAGCGGGCTCGTGCCTCTTCGAGCGTCCCGCCTGGCATGTACTTCATCGTGAAATAGGGTTGTCCGTCGTGCTCGCCCACGTCGTACAGGGGCACGATGCGCGCGTGGTCGAGCTTGGCTGCGTCCCTCGCCTCGCGATAAAAGCGGCGCCTCGCCTTCGCGTCGGCGAGCTCGCCGTCGCGGATACGCTTCAGCGCGACGATGCGATCGACGCTCACCTGCCGCGCCTTGTAGACCACGCCCATGCCCCCCTCGCCGAGCCTGGCCAAAAGCTCATAAGGCCCGAACTGCACGGGCAGGCTCTCCGGGGCGTCGTCGTCCCCCAGATCGACGTCGAGCAGGCAGTGCGGGCACAACCCTTCGGGCGCGCGCGGGCCGATGGCCCCGTGAACAGGGCATCCAGCGGGGACAGGCTCCGTCGCGTCGGTCGCAGTGCTCATCTCGGCATGTCCTGAGGCCGTGGCGGCCCAACGTTACGAGCCGGCGAGGTCGAAAAGGTGCTCAGCCTGCGAGCGCGACGAGGAGGTATCCGATCTCGTCCTCCACCACGCGTTTTGCGTCGGCCGCATCGGCCGGCACGTCCACGAGGCTCTCCACCTCCGCGAGCAGCATCTTTTTGTAGACCCCGCGCAGGTCGAAGGCCGCCTTGCGCACGTCTCCCTCGCTCCGGCCGAGGCGCGCGGCGACCTCCTCGTAGCGATCTCGAGACGCGCTCGCGGTCAGCGTCCCTTTGAGCGCGTCGAAGAGCGCGCTCTTCCCAGCGGCGGCGTATTTCTCGCGGACCTGGTCGAGCACGCGATGAAGCAGGTTCTCGGCAAAGGCGCGGTCGTACAGGCGCTCCGGCGTGAGGTCGTGGGAAGGCTCGGCCTGATAACGCCCCTCTGCGTGCTCTGCTTCGAGGCTTTCGAAGTGGACGTTCCCGCCGGCGGCTGCGCTGCGGGCGTGCGCGTATTCGTCCTGGAGATGGTGCTTGACGCACCCGAGCAGCCATGAGCGGAACTTCGTGCCGCGCGTGCGATCGACGGATGCGAGCGCGTTTTTCTCGATCAAACGAGCGAAGAAGCTCTGGGTTTGATCACTCGCTGTTTCGGCCGAGGCGCCGCGGCGTCGGACGAAGGCGTAGACGGGGAACCAGTACGCGTCGCAGAGAACCGCGAGCGCCTTGCGTCCTTCCGGGGTGTCGTCCCGCGCGTTGAGGACGCCGGTCCACGATGTCTTTGGAAAGCTTTCTTTTGGCATGAGACAGGTGCGTCATCCTACAGGACTAGGAGCGATACGGATAGGGGTGGAAAAAGGGGACGCGCGCGTGGGGCGCGCGTCCCTGGATGGGGAGGGGGAGAGCGGGGCTCGTGGTCAGAGGCAGTTCGCCTGCTTCATCCAGTAACCGACGGTCCCCTGATCCTCGTCGACGCCCGAGGGCCCCCTGGAGAAGACGTGCTTGACCGGATAGATGCTGCTGAACGATGCGACGGCCTGACGGGGCTCGCTGGCGCTCGCCCACGCGGCGCCCAGATAGTTGTTGGTCCCCGGATAAGGGCGATACATGTACGGCGGCGAGGGGAGCAGGACGCCCGGCGCCGGCGGCGAGAAGAGGTTCGAATACGCGACCTCCGCCCAGTTGAACACGCAGGAGATCTGCGCGTCCGTCGGAATCGGCGCGGGGTTGGCGGTGACCTGCTGCATGATCCACCCGTAGAGCAGATCGACCCGCGCGAGGAGCTCGATTTGTTTTCCGTTGCCCAGCGTCCCCGCGCCGGAGTTGACGGCGACGATGCGGTGCGGCTCCGCGTCCTTGAGAAAGACCGGACCGCCGGAGTCGCCCGGATCGAGCACGTTGCTGGCCCAGTAGTCGAACGCGAAGGTGCCGGAATAGGGTGGCGCTGCACCGATCTGGGTCCCGTCGTTGAGATCGTACACATCGGCCCCCCAAAGCGTCGAAGTCACCACCCCATTGTTCATGCGACCCACGTTCGTCACCGGCGTGTTCGCGGAAACCGGCGCTTGCGCGATCCTCGGGTACGAGCGAAGCCAGATGGGCTTGCTCAGGAACAACAGCGCGATGTCGTGTTGCGCGGGATTGATGGAGCTGCCGGACGTCGTCCAATCGTAGATCGCACGGCTCGTGGTCGTGCGCGACTCCGTCCCGGCTTTCACCGTCCACGTAGAAGCGCCGTAAACACAGTGGCCGGCGGTGAGGACGACCATGGGCGCGATGAGCACCCCGCTGCAGATTTTCGTCGTCCCGATATCGATCGTCACCGCCTCGGGGTACTTCTCGGTGACGCTCGTCCCGAACCTGATCGCATCGCTGCTCGACGACGTGTCCTCCTCGAACACGTTCTCCTCCGGCTCCGTGGCCACCACGCAGCCAGCGAGCGTCACCGTTCCGGCGGTGAGGAGGAAGAAGAAGGCCGTTCGCAAGGAAATACAGGTCGTGTTCATAGTCGTTGTCTCCAGGGCCGAGCGACGCGGGTGGCCATGCGCATGGGGATGACGCCACGGCCTCCTCGTGGGAGGCGCGTGGACAACCCCGCCGGCGCGGAAAACCAATTCGGTCGGTTGCGTCGCTTGGCTTGATCTGTCCTTGGGCCGCAGCCGACAAAAGTTACGAAAGAATCCTCTTCGTTCCGGTGCTGGTTCCCGGTGGCCCCCTACGACGCGGCCGCGCCCCCCCATCGAGCTCACGCACGAACGTCCCTCCCCCACCCCGCATCTTTTCTTGTCACCTCCCCCCGCCCGCCCCGTAGAGCATGGGCGAGCACCTCATGCGCCTCTTCCCCTGGCCCTGGACGGACCCTGACGATCGCCATCGCGCTCTCCTCGCGCGTGCCCAAGCGGGCGACCGCGAGGCGTTTCGGTCCCTCTACCAGGACCTCTACGACCCGGTCAGCCGCTTCGTCGGCCGGCGCGTTCGCAGACGCGAGGACGCCGAGGACCTCGTCGGCCGCGTCTTTCACAAGCTGCTCGAACACCTCGGCGACGTCGATCTTCGCCGCGGCTCCGTGCGCATGTACGTCCTCTCGATGGCCAGGAACGCCGTCATCGATCATGCCCGCGCGCGCCGCGAGGGCACGCCGATCGACGACGTCGCGCCGATCCTCGCCGACGATCGAGGCACGCCCCTCGACTCGCTCGTGCAGAAAGAGCGCGTCCGCGCCCTCCGCGCCGCCGTCGCGGCGCTGCCCGATCACGTGCAGGAGCTGCTCGCGCTTCGGTACGGCGATGGCCTCGAACACGCCGAAATCGCGGCGCTGCTCGGAGAGTCCACGGCCGCCGTCAAGCAGCGGCTCTCGCGCGCCCAGCGGTCGCTCCGCGAAGTGCTCCAGGAAGGTGAGGTGGTCGATGTTCGGTTCTGATCGCGAAAAAGAGTTCGAGAAGGTCTTCGAGCCCCCGAGCGCGCCTCGTCCGGAGCACCGCGCCGCACTCGAAGCGTCGCTCCTCGCCCAGTTCGATTCGATGACCCCGGAACAAAGGAGGAAACCCATGCAGAAGAGACACGTCTTGCGGAAGGTTGCATTCGGCGCGGCGATCGCCGCGGCCATTGGCCTCGCGGCCTGCGCGGCTCCCGTGGAGGTCGACGTCGAGGTCGGCCGGAGCCTCACGATCACGTATGCAGAGACCGAGGCGAGCCCCAAGCCGCCCGAGGTCATGAAGGCTTTGGAAGGCTCGGTGAAGCTCGACCAAGTGAAGGTCCGCGGCCATCACGTGAACGGCGATGTCACCTTGCAGATCGAGGCGTGGGGCGAGGACCTCGGCGACACGTCGCTCGCCAACAAGCTGCGCGAGGCCATGCCCGCCCTCGCCTCGGCGAAGATCACGGAGAAGCCGCTCTCCGGCAAGCTCGAGAGCACGCTCGGCCGGAAGATCGGCCACGACCTCTTCAACCTCGACATCACCGACGACCAGGACGTCGAGGTGGTCCGGCAGAAGATCCTCGCGCAGCTCGCCGCGCAGGGCGTCGAGGGGCAGGTCAACGTCAAGGTGGAAGGGGACGGAAAGGGCGAGCGGCGCGTGAACATCGAGGTCCGGCGGGAGGGAGAGGAGTGCCCCCCCGAGGAGGTGGAGGAGAAAAAGGCCACGCCCTGAGTTCATCGTCCGCAAGGCCCGCATCGAAAGAGCCGGCGCGCCGTGTTATGACGGCCCTATCATGACGAAGGGCCGCGAGCAGAATGCCGCCGGGAACGAACACGAAGGCAAAGGCGTGGAGTCGCGATCCACGGCCGCAGGGACGGGTCCGTCTTCGGCCTCCCCACGCGCGCCGAGCCACGCCGAACGCGCGCGCACGCTCGCCCGCGCCGCCCGATTCGGCTCCCTCGCCACGATGGCGCGTGATCCGGAGGGGTTCCCTTATGCCTCGCTCGTGGCGCTCGCCACGGATGCGCGCGGCCGCGCCGTCCTTTTGCTCTCCCGCCTCGCCGAGCACACGCAAAACCTGCTCGCCCGCCCCGAGGCCTCCGTCCTCCTCCTCGAATCCCCCATCGTCGGGGAAAAACTCCTCGAACACGGCCGCGTCACGCTCATCGGCGCGTGCACGGCCGTCCCGCCGGAGGAGGCGCCCGAATGCCGCGCGCTTTTCCTCGCCGCGCACCCGGACGCCGCGACCTACGCCGATTTCTCGGACTTTACGCATTACCGCATCGAGCCGCGCTCCTTGCGTTACGTCGGCGGCTTCGGCCGCATGTCGTGGGTCGACGCCGCCGCGTATGCCCGCGCCGAGCCCGATCCGCTCGCCGCCTTCGCGCCCCGCATCCTCGGGCACATGAACGACGACCACGCCGCGTCGATCCTCGCTTATGCGCGCAAGCTCGCCGGCATCGGCGACGCCACGGACGCGCAGATGACCGGCGTGGATCGTTATGGCATCGAAATGGCCGTCACGACCCCCTCGGGCGAGCGGCGCGTGCGGCTCGCCTTCGACGCGGAGGTCGTGACCCGCGAGGAGGCGCGCAAAGCGCTCATCGAGATGGCGGGGCGGGCCGAGGAGGGCTAGCGGGCCCCTTTACCCCGCATCGTCCGGCTGCTATTTCCGCCCCTGCCATGTCGGACGAAACCAAGCTCCCTTCGGGCCGCCTCGGCCGCCTCGTCCGCCTCGCCGAGATCGGCGCGCGCACCGGGACGAGCCTGCTCCTCCGCCGCGAGGGCGACGACGCGGCCGCCAAGCGCGCGGCCGAGGTCCTCGGCAACCTGCGCGGCGTCGCCGCCAAGGTCGGCCAGATGGCCGGCTACATCGACGGCCTCGTCCCCGAGGAGCACCGCGACGCCTACCAGCGCTCGATGAAGACCCTGCTCGCCGCCGCGCCCCGCTCCTCGCCCGAGGCCATTCGCCGCGTCGTCGAGGAAGAGCTCGGCGCCCCGCTCGATCGCCTCTACGCGGAATGGGACGACCAGGCCGTCGCGAGCGCCTCGATCGGCCAGGTGCACCGCGCCCGCACCCTCGAAGGCGAAGAGGTCGCGGTCAAGGTCCAGCACCCCGGCGTGGCCGAGGCCGTCGAGGCGGACCTGAAGAATGCGGGCCTGCTCGAAGGCGCGCTCTCGATGATGGGCACGCGCAAGGTCGGCTCCGCGAAAATGCTCGAGGAGGTCCGCACCCGCTTCCGCGAGGAGCTCGATTACACCATCGAGGCCCGCAACCAGATCGAGTTCGCCCGCATCTTCGAAGGCGACCCGAAGATCCTGGTTCCCACGGTCGACCGCGATCGTTCGTCGCGCCGCGTGCTCACGAGCCAGTTCGTCCGCGGCCGGAACCTCGACGAAGCGTGCCGCTTGCCCGAGGGGGATCGCGTCGCGCTTTGCCGCACGCTCTGGCGCTTCGTCTACAAGGGCACGCTCCTCGGCGACATGTTCAACGCCGACCCGCACCCGGGCAATTACTTTTTCCAGGACGACGGCCGCGTGGCGTTCCTCGATTTCGGATGCGTGCAGCCCATCTACGAGAAACGACGCGGCGTCGCGCACAAGCTCCACCGCGCAGCGATCGATCGCGACGAGGCGACGTTCGCCGAGGCCGCGAAGATCATGCTGGAGACCCGCGGCGGCGACCACGAAAAGCGCGTGCTCTCGTACATCCGCCGCGCGTTCGAGCCCCAGTTCTCCTCGCCGTTCCGCATCACGCGCGAGTATGTGGCGAGCCTCGTCCACCACATGCGGGAGGCGGGCAAGGAGACGCTCAAGACCGGGGACCCCTCCTTCGTGCCCATGCCCGAGGGCATGCTCTTCATGAACCGCCTCCAGTTCGGGTTCTATTCGGTCCTCGCCCGCTTCGACGTCGAGGTCGATTACGCGGAGGAGGAGCGGTCGTTCATGACGTAGATCCGCCTCGAACGGCCCTGATCCCTGGTGACGCACGCCCGTGCGTCGTGCTCTCATCGGTTTCCCGGAACCCCGGAGGAGAGCACGCCATGGCCACCAAACGCACACCGAGCACCACGAAAAAGAGCGCGCGCAAAGCATCTCCGAGCGCCGCGTCGACCCGCACCACCTCGGCCCCGCGGACGAGCGCCGCCCGCGCCCCCGCCCCGGCCGCCAAACGCAGCCGCGCCGCTTCCTCCTCCGGCCGCACCACGACGGCCGCCGCCGCGCCCGCTGCCGCTCCCG
>NZ_JARZHI010000136.1:0-11957 GCF_029946465.1 Polyangium sorediatum | reverse complement strand
CTCCCCCGCGGCAGCGGACGCGCCGAAGTCGGGCGGGGCATTGCCCGCGAAGCCTGCGGCGCCCGCCGCGCCGCCCCCGGCTGCAAAGGCGCCGGCCGCCCCGGCGGCGGCTCCGGTCGCTGCGTCACCGGCAGGCGCGAAAAACCCGGCCGCTGCACCCGTCGCTGCACCGGCCACGCCTCCGGCAGGCGCTAAGGCCCAGGCCGCGCCCCCCGCCGCTCCGCCTCCCGCGCCTCCGGCAGGCGCAAAGGCCCAGGCCGCGCCCCCCGCCGCTCCGCCTCCGGCCTCGCCGCCGGGAGCAAAGGCCCCCGCCGCGCCTGCGGATGCAAAGGCGCAAGCCGCGACGGCCGATCCGAAAAAGGATGCCGCGACGCCGGACGCGAAGGCACAAGCTGGCGCCGATGCAAAGGCGCCCGCTGCGCCCGCCGCCGATCCGGAGAAGGAAGCCGCGAAAAAACTCGAAGAGGGCCTGCGCGCGCAAAAAGCCGGCCAGCACGACAAGGCCCGCGAGGCGCTCGATGCCGCGTTCCGGATCAAGCCAAACGCGGAGATTGCGCTCGCCCTCGCGCGCTCCGAGATGCAGCTCGGAAAGCCACGCGACGCGGCGGAGCACCTCTCATATTTCCTGCGCGAAGGCCAGGCGGCGAAGCCCGAGGATCGTCAGGCGGCCGAGAAGATGTTCGCCGAGGCGAAATCCAAGGTCGGCACGGTGATCGTGAGCGTCGACGTGGACGGGTCCGAGGTGCAGGTCGACGGCAAGCCGGTCGGGACGTCACCGCTCGGCGGCGCGGTCTTCGTGGAGCCCGGCCCGCGTATCCTCACGGCGCGCAAGGAAGGAATGCCGGAGGCCAAGAAAGAGCTCACGGTCGCGGCCGGCGCCGAGACCACGGTGCCGCTCGCGGTCACGCCCCCGCCACAGCCTGTGGCCAAACCCCTGCCTCCGCCGCCGCCCCCGCCGCCGGCGCGGAACAAGACGCTGATCCTCGCGGGCGCGGGCATTGCGGGTGGGCTCGCGCTCGTGAGCCTCGGGACGTTCATTGGGTACTCGGTGGTCGATTCGAACAGCTATGACACCTGGGAGACGAACAGGTGTGTCCGGGCGAACCAACAATGCGCGAATGATTTCCGCGATGCGCAGAGCACGAGCGCGGCGCTCGGGACCACGGCGCTCGTCACGCTGATCGGCGCGGGGGTCATCGGCGCCGGCACGGCCGTTTACGCATTCACGGGCCCGAAGTCGAAGCCTTCCGCATCCCTCCACGTGACGCCGGGTGGTGTCGTGGTGAAGGGGAGCTTTTGATCGAGGGCCGATGCCCTGACGAACGAGAGGTTGGAATCTCCAAATGAATCGGTACGGATCATCGATGACCTTGGCTTTGACCCTCGGCGCCCTGATGGCGGCGCTCGGGGGTTGTCCCGACGACGCCCCGCTTCCGCCGGACACGACGGGCGGCGCGGGCAACGGCGGCTCGGGGGGGATGGCGTCGAGCTGCGGCGACGGCGTCCTCGACATGGGCGAGACGTGCGACGACGGGAACAACACGGACGGCGATGGATGCTCCGCCTGCGCGGTGGACGCTTGTTATACGTGTGACGCGAACGCGCCGAGCGCGTGCACGCCGAAAGCTGCAGGCGAGGCGTGTGAGGGGACCAAGATCTGCAATGAATCGGGCCAGTGCGTCGAGTGCATCGACAATGCTCAATGCGGCACTGGGTACTGCTTCCAGAACGCGTGCGCGGCGTGCGACGATACCGTGAAGAACGGCGACGAGACGGACGTCGATTGTGGTGGCACGCATTGCGGGCTCTGCGACCAGGGCAAGACGTGCCTCGCGGGCGCGGATTGCACGTCGACGTTCTGCGCGGATGGCGTTTGCTGTAGCGCCGCATGCGACAGCGCGTGCGCCGCATGCAACATCCCCGGGCTCGTCGGCGAGTGCAACTTCATCGACAAGTACAGCGATGATCCGAGCTACGGCATGGGGGAGTCGTGCCTCGCCGCAAATGGAAAAACGTGCTCGGGACTGGGGAATTGCCTCTCAGCTGAGGGTGCGACCTGTGCAAATAACAACGAATGCATCACCGCGCGGTGCGGCGATCCCGACGGGGACGGGACGAAGACGTGCGTGAAGCAAAACGGCGAGCCGTGCACCGAGAACGCCGAATGCTTCAGCAATAACTGCATGGATGGCGTTTGCGCCATGTTGTGAAGTAGCCGTGGGGGCTCGACGAGCCCCCCGCGCGCTCCCTTCCCCCAACAAGCTCCCCTTCACATCTTTCGTCTCTCTTCACGCCCGCCTGAAGCTCGGCTAGCGTCCGTCCGGAGGCCTCGAGGTACCGGTGAACGGAGCGTACGCGCGGATCTGCGGATGGTTGGCAACCCTGGCGCTGATCGGGGGCGGCTGTGGTCAGCTCCTCGGGCTAGACGAGTACGTAGGCGTCGACGGGGCCGGCGGTTCGGGCGGGGCCATGTCGGCTTGCGGGGACGGCGTCGTCGATCCGGGCGAGACTTGCGACGATGGGAACGACACTGCCGACGACGGCTGTACGTCGTGCACAGTGGACGCTTGCTACACGTGCCCAGGGACGGTCGGTACGCAAAGCATCTGCGTGGCGAAGAAGGCCGGCGAGTTGTGCGCGGCGGGTCTGTGCGACGGCGCGGGGCAGTGTGTCGAGTGCCTGGTCAACCAGCATTGTAGCATTAATGGGTATTGCTTCGATCATAGCTGCAAAAGCTGTGAGGACGGGCTCAAGAACGGCGACGAGACGGATGCAGATTGCGGCGGCACGCATTGTTCGCCGTGCGCCCAGGGGAAGACCTGCGAGGCAAAAACTGACTGTGCGACGACGTTTTGCGTGGATGGCGTCTGCTGCGGGGAACCGTGCGACGGAGCGTGCTTGACGTGCATCTCTCCGGGGTTCATTGGCGAGTGCAGCGCCGTCGACAAGTACGGCGAGGACCCCAGCTATGGCGCGGGCGAGGCGTGCCTCGCCTCCGAGGGTGAGGCATGCATAGGCAACGGAGGAAATTGCCTCAAAGCCTTCGGTCAGCCATGCGCGACCAACATCGAGTGCTCGACGACCCGCTGCGCCGACCCCGATATGAACGGATCAAAAACCTGCGTGAAGCTCGTCGGCGAACCCTGTACTCTGCCTGCCGATTGTTACACGAACAGCTGCACGAACGGCCTCTGCGCAATGTGACGGCCCTCGTGCCCGTGTTCACCCGAACCAAACACCCCCGTTGCGCCCCCTCCCCCACCCGTGGTAGTCCCCCGCGCCATGACCGGCACGCTCCACGACGATATCCCCATTCTCGATCTCCAGGACGTCGGCTCCGGCGACGTCGAGCGCGAAACACGGGCCGCCGCTGCGATCGAGCGTGGGCTCGGCCGGTACGGGCTCGTGTACGTGAAAAACCACGGCATCGACCCCGCTGCGCTCGATGCGTTCTACACCGAGTTCCTCGCGCTCACCGCGCTCCCCGAGGCCGAGAAGCGACGCTGGGCCCGCGCCGACCTCTGGTTCCAGCGCGGATACACCCCGCCGAACACCGAAAAGGCCGTCGTCGCCGGGGGTCAGCCGGATTTCAAGGAGTGCTGGTTTGCCGCGCCCATCGACGTCGATCCCGTCGCGGCCGAGCTCTACCCCGAGATCCATCCGCCGAACGTCTGGCCCGAGGACCGGCCGCGCTTCCGCACGTTTTACGAGGCGATCGGGCTTGCCCTGCACGAGGCCGGCCTCGCGCTCCTCCGTGCGTGCGCCGACGCGCTCTCCCTGCCGCGCGAGACCTTCGTGGACGTGACCCGCGGCGCCCCTCACGTCACGCGCGCTCTCAAGTATCTGCCGCTCGACGCGCAGCAATGCGAGAGCGGCGTGCTCTGGGGTGAGGAGCATACCGATTTCAACTTGCTCACGCTCCTGCCAGGCGGCTGGTTCCTCGACCGGGATCAAAATCGCTGCGCGCGTCCCGACGACCGGAGCGGGCTCTTTTTGCGTACGCGCGGCACGGAGGGGCGTCCCGGTGGTGCGCTCGTGCCGGGCACCGCGCCGCCGGGCTGCATCGTGGCCCAGGTGGGCCAGCAGCTCGAGATCCTGACCGGGGGGCGCCTGCTCGCGACGCCCCACGTGATCACCGCGCCGAAAACCCCAGGGTATGCGCGCACCTCGATGGCCCATTTCGTCCACGTGCACACCGATACGCGCCTCTTCCCGTTGCTGCCGTTCCAAACGCGGGAGACGATGACGGCCTATCGGCCGCCGGTCCTGGCGGGCACGTATGATATCAAGACGCTGGTCGACATCGGCCTCGCGCCGCCCGAGGTCCTCTCGAAGCTCGGCTATCGCCATTACGACAGGCTCGCCAGCGTGCGCGCGGGTGAGCCTCGCTGAACGGGCCCCGCGCGAAAGGCCGCGCGTTGAGTCCCGAGGGTCCGCGTGGTAAGAAACGCGGGCCCATGCGCCTCCCCTCCCCGCGCTCGTCGTTCGTCGCGCTCGCGCTCCTCGCCGCGCCCACACCCGCGCTCGCAGCTCCTCCGAAGGCCGATCCGCCCCCGGCGCTGCGCCTCGCGATCCAGCGCGCCACGCTCGACAACGGCCTGCGGGTCGTGATGAACGTGGATCACGCCTCGAACGCAGTGGCCCTCGCCGTCACCTACGACGTCGGCGCGCGGGACGAGGCGCCGGGCGAGGGTGGGTTCGTCCGGCTCTTCGAGCACCTCCTGTTCGGCGCAACGAAACACCTCGCGGCGGGCGAATTCGAATCCCTCGTCGCCGCGCGCGGCGGGTTCGTCACGGCGAAGAGCACGGTCGATCGGGCGGCGTATTCGATGATCGTGCCCGAAAACGAGCTCGCGCTCGGCCTCTGGCTCGAAGCCCAGCGCATGCGGGGCGTCGACCTCCAGCAAGCGGCGATCGACGCCGACGGCAAGGCCCTCGCCATCGTGGATCACGTGCCCTACGGAAAAACGGTCGCCCGGCTCCGCGCGCTCGCGTTCGAGGGATGTCCGGCGTATGCGCACGGGACGTCGGGCGCGGACCTCGCGCGTGCGGATCTCGCCGCGGTCCGCGCCTTCCACGCGGCGCATTTCGGCCCGAACACAGCCGTGCTCGGGATCTCGGGCGATTTTGATCCCGATATGGCCATGTCCCTCGTGCACCGTCATTTTGATGACATTGCCCGTATCCAGGCCAAACCCTTCGCCGAGCCCGTCGTGCCCGAGCAGACGGCAGAGCGGCGTGAGGTCGTCGAGGACGCGCTCGCCCGCGCGACGGCGCTCTCGTATGGATTCGTGATGCCCAAGCTCGGGACACGCGAGCACGACGCGCTCCGTTTCGCGCAGGTGATCCTCGGCGACGGCGAGGGCTCGCGGCTCGTCGCGCGCCTCGTGCGCGCGGATGCGCTCGCGACGGAGGCACGGGCCGAGGTCGATGCGCGGTTCGGCCGCGGGCCGGGGCTCTTCCGCGTCGAGGTGCGGCTCGCGCAGAATGCGGCCGTTCCGGAGGTGGAGAAGCGGGTCGACGCGGCGCTGAAGGAGCTCGCCGACACGCCTCCCACGGAGGCGGAGACGATCCGGGCGCGAAAGAGGCTCGAAGCGGCGTTCGTCCTCGGCCTCGCGTCGAATCGGAATCGCGCCGTGGAGCTCGGCAAGCACGAGCTCTGGAATGGCGACGCGCGGGCGATCGGACGCGAGCTCGAGCGGCTCGCCACCGTGACGCCGTCGGACGTGCAAAAGGCCGCGGCACAGGTTCTCACGACGAAACGTCGAACCGTGATCGAGACGCGGCCGAAGCCGGCCTCTGCGGGCAACGTCGCGGCTGTGGCGGAGGGGTCGCGATGATGCGGCGCGCGTGGGCCCTCGGGCTTTTCGCTTTCCTCGTCGCGGGTTGTCCCGGCCAAACCGTCGCGCCCCCGCCGCTGCACACACCTCCGCCCGCGAAGACGGCCGACGCGAAGCCGCAGGAGCCACAAGCCGCCCCGGACCCGAAAGAGCCGCCGCCCGATTCCGCGCCGCCGAGGCCGTTCTCCACGCCGAAGACGACCTGGATCGAGCTGAAAAATGGCCTGCGTGTCGTGAGCGTGCTCGATCGCGCGGTGCCCGTGGTGCACCTGCGGATCGCCGTGCTCGCGGGCACCGCGGTGGATGGGGAACGGACGGGCCTCGCGGCGGTCTGCGCGCGGGCCGTGGCTTCGTCGGGGGCGGGGTCGCTCGATGCGATCGAGCTGCAAAAACGCATCGAGGGGCTCGGGGCGAGGTTGTCGGTGGACCTGAATGCGGATCGGGTGGTGTACGGCATTTCGGTGCCCGGGCCCCGCCTCGCCGAGGCGGCCGAGGTGCTCGCGTCGGTCCTCGGCCGCCCACGCCTCGATCCGAAAGAGGTCGAGCGTGTGCAGGGCGCGCTCGCCGAACGCGCGGCGGAGAAAGCACGCAGCGACGGCGCCTGGGGCGCTTTGATGATGCTGCACCGCGACCTCTTCGCGCTCCCGAGCGAGCACCATCCGTATGCCTCGTTCGACGCGACGGCCGAGGAGATCAGGCAGATCAAGCCCGCCGATTGCAAGGCGTACCATCGCCGGTATTTCGTCCCGAAAAACATGATCGCGGCGATCACCGGCGACGTGCCCGCGGACGAGGTCCGCAAGGTCGCCGAAAAACACCTCAGCGGGCTCTCGGGGAAGGCGGCGCCCACCCTCTCCTTCACGGACCCGATGCCCCCGGAGTCGACGAAGATCACGCTCGTCGACAGGCCTGGCAGCACGCAAAGCGAGATGGTCGTGGGGTCGCTCGGGCCAAAGGAGTCGGAGCCGACCCACGCGGGGTTCGTCACTGCGGCCGAGGTCCTCGGCGGCGCGGCCACGGGCAGGCTCGCTTTGGATTTGCGCGACAAACGAGGGCTCGCCTCGAACGTCTTCGCGGAAATCGTGCCGTTCGCGAACGGGCCGTCGGCATTTTACGTGTACACGAAGACGAACCACGAGAGCACCGGCGACGCCCTCACGGCGGTGCTCGCAGAACTTCGCGCCCTCACCCAGGAGGCGCCGAGCCCACGCGAAATGGAAACCGCCGCGCGTTTCCTCGGCAGCATCCGCGCGGTGAGCACGAGTCGGCCCGGGGCGCGCGCCGACGAGCTTTGCGACCTCGGATCCCGCGGGTTGCCCGACGAGGCGCTCGACGAGCGTATCGCCGCGATCCGCGCCATGGCCCCCGAGGCCGCGGCGAAGGCCTTCGCCGAGCACGTGCGTTCCGGCCACGCCGTCGTCGTGGTCTCGGGCGACGCCACGACCGTGGGCCCGATCTTGCAAAGGTTCGGCGAGGTGAAGGTCGTGGATCCGATGCGTCGCTTCGCCCGAACCCGCACGTTGCCCGCCGCGGCCCCCGCCCGGCCCTGAAGATCCCGCGCCCTGGATCGCGAAGACGAAAACCGGAAGGTGGCCCCGGATTTCAGGGGTGAAATGCGTCCGTCCGCATGGGGGCCTGGTCAGCCCGGTGACCCCCCGGGAAATGCCTGAGATCTGCCCCCTCGTGGGGCGGCGGGGATCTTGGCCCGGCCCTTGCTAATACGTCCCTCGTTCCTTTTTTGAGCCCCACGGGAGGGAGGTGAGACATGCCCAGCGTGCTCATCGTGGACAGCGAAAGTACACAGCGCCGTTCTCTTTCGCTGGCATTGCGCCTCGAAGGTTACCGGGTCGCCCTCGCGACGTCTGCCCAGGAGGTCAAAGACCACCTCGACGACAAGCAAGGATACGACGTGGTGATGGTCGATCTCATGATCCCGGAGCTCAACGGCCTGGACCTGGCCCGGGAGATCCGCCACGGCTTCCCGCGGGCCCGCATCATTCTCACGAGCGCGTATCCGCTCTCGCAACGCCAGCTCGAACGGACGGAGTGCGGCGCGATCGGGTTCGTCCCGAAGCCCTACGAGCTCGACGAGGTCTCCCGCTACCTGCGCTCGAAGATCACGGCCGCGGCCTGAAGGTTCACGGAACAAGGGAAACCTCGGTGGAGCGCCCCCATTCGCTCCTCCGAGGTTTCCCTTGATCCTTTCGAATCAGGGGGCGCCGAGGACAACGGGATCGGCGCAGCAGCGGAAGCCGACATTCTTGTTGAAGGAGTCGCGCCTGCGATCGATCGACAGGGACGTGCAGGAGAGCCGACCCCCCTGATCCCAGAACGAGCCGCCCCGATCCCGGCACTGATCGTCCTTGGGATCGTTGGGATTTCCGACGGACCGGCAGGAATCCTCCCACTCCCATACGTTGCCGGACATGTCGAAGAGGCCCGAGAAGCCGCTACCGCCCTTGCAGTTTGTGGCGGTCTTGACCGGCTCGGCATTGCCGTTGCCGGAGTTCACGGTGCCATCGAAGGGATCGTCGACGCACCTGGCCTCTTCGTAGTCATCGCCGTATGGATAGTTCCTCTCCCCTTTGTTGGAGCAGGCGTACGTCCACTCGCTCTTCGTGGAATCGTTGAACTCGTCATAGCCGAGCGGTTGATCCCCGAACGCGCCGCAAAGGCGCTTGCCCACGCCCGCGCAGAAGGCGCGCGCATCGCACCAGTCGACGCAAGCCACCGGATGGTTGGGCTTCGTGATAGGATCGTAATGGGTGCTGTTGCAGCTATTGCCGCTCGAACGCGGTATGTACGAGTTTTTCCAGCCGCACAACGGATCTTGCGTGTCCGGCGCCGGCAGCTTGACGAGCCATAGTGAATATTGCAGGCTCGTGACCTCGGTCGCGTCGATGCAGTAGGGCCCCTCGGGCCCTTCGACGAGCACCATGGGCGTGCTGCCCACGGGGCACGTCGGCCCGCCCCCGCCCCCACCCCCCTGGCCCCCCGCGCCGCCCATTCCGCCGGCTCCGCCTGCTCCGCCCATCCCGCCCATTCCGCCAGCGCCGCCCATCCCGCCGACACCACCTACGCCCGCGCTCCCGCTGCTCGAACTCCCGCTGCTCGAACTCCCGCTGCTCGAACTCGCGCCTCCGCCCGCGCCGTTGCCCGCTTGTCCACCGCCCCCGGTAATGGGTTTCGCGCCATTGGTATCGAGCGAACAGCCGAGGATGGGAAGGAAGAGCACGCCAAACAGGACGAGAGAGGTGCGGTGCATGGGAGTTGCTTTTACCATGGAGCAACGGTGCACAGAAGTGGGCGGAATGGAAGGTTCGGAGGTTCGAACAGTGGCGTAAAATTGAAGATGGGCAGCGAGTTGTAGGCCGTAACCCACGCCGGTTCAGGGGGAGCCGAGGACAACGGGATCGGCGCAGCAGCGGATGCCGACATTCTTGTTGTAGGCGTCGCGCCTGCGGTCCACGGACAGGGAGGTGCAAGACAGCCTGCCCTCCTGATCCCAGAACGAGCCGCCCCGATCACGGCACTGATCGTCCTTGGGATCGGTGGGATTCCCGGTGGGCCGGCAAGAGTCCTCCCACTCGAATACGTTGCCAGACATGTCGAAGAGGCCCGAGAAACCGGCACCGCCCTTGCAGTTCATGGCGGTCTTGACCGGCTCGGTATGGCCGTTGCCGGCGTTCACGAGGCCGTCGAAGGGATCGTCGACGCACCTTTTCTCTTGGTAGTCATCGCCGTACGGATAGTTCCTCTCCCCTTTGTTGGAGCAGGCGTACGTCCACTCGCTCTTCGTGGGTTCGTTGAATTCGTCATAGCCGAGCGGTTGGTCCCCGAACGCGCCGCAAAGGCGCTTCCCCACGCCCACGCAGAAGGCGCGCGCGTCGCACCAATCGACGCAAGCCACCGGATGGTTGGGCTTCGTGATGGGATCGTAATGGGTACTGTTGCAGTTCGCGCCGCTCGAACGTGGAGTGTACGAGGTCTTCCAGTCACAAACGGCATCTTCATTGTCCGGCTTCGGGTTCGTGGCGAGCCACAACGAATATTGCAGACTCGTGACCTCGGTCGCGTCGATGCAATAAAGCCCCTCGGGCCTCTCGACAAGCACCATCGGCGTACTGGTGACGGGGCACGTCGGCCCGCCCCCGCCTCCCTGGCCGCCTGCGCCGCCCATTCCGCCAGCACCGACGCCGCCCGTCCCGCCCGCGCCCCCCGTCCCGCCGATGCCGCCCGCTCCCGCGCTCCCACTGCTCGAACTCGCGCCTCCGCTTCCGCTGCTGCTTCCGCCCATACCAGCGCCGCCGCCTTCGCCTGCGTTCCCGACCCAATACTCGTTGTCGCCCCCCAGGATCTGCACGCATCCCGTGAAGGCGAGCAGCGGGCCCAACGCCCACCGTCCCCATTTCATGGCCACCCTCTCCTCTCTGCCGATGCCGCCGCGCCTTCGCGCCCGCCGAAAGCCCGAGCGCCACGTCGCCGGGGAGGCGCGGGCGCTCGGGCTCGATGCATTCACGTCACTTGATGCAGTTCGACTTGTACACCGGGCCCCGGCCCGTGGCGAGGTTCACGGGGATGACGCCGATCGCCAGGGGAATCGCGCTCGAACAGGCCTCCGGGAACGGACCCATGTGAATGTCCTGCTCGGCGAGCAAGCCCGGCTCGACGACCTCCATCGAGTTCGTCGGCAGGCTGTTCTGCGCGGCCTCCTTCACATCCTTGATGCATTGCTCCACCGTGTCCACCATCTCGGGGAGCGTGTTCGCATCGCCGACCCCACAGGCGGTGAAGACGCTCTCGACGATCGTCTGCCACCCCTCGCCGATGATGATGAAGATGTTGAAGTTCGGGTCCGAATTGAAGCCGTGACCGTGCACCCAGGTGTCGTATCCGACCTTCGAAAAACTCGTGCTCGAGCTCGCGTACATCATCTCGATGACCGGCCCCTCTGGGTTCGGCGGAAGGAGGTAATCGATCGCCTGGATGAGGATCAGGTTGTTCAGGCTCTTGTCGATGGCCTCGATGTATTTGCCGTACATCTTGTTGATGAGCTGCATCTGGAGCATGTTCTGGTTGAACATGCCGAGCGTGAGGCTCAAGAAGCCGAAATGGCTCGCGCCGCCGCCGGGCTTCTCGCCCACGCCCGGCGCCTTGGCCATGAAGACGGGCGCCGCCTCGGCCTTGACCATCGCGCTGACGAGCTGCCCCACGGATCGGCCCGCCGGCGCAACCTGATCCCGCACGAGCCCGGCAAACTTCGCGCGATTCGCGATCACGCCGTGCGCCGTGGGTTCGAGCGCGGCGAGCTTTTGCACGGCGGACGCGACGGCCGCGCTCTTCGCTTCGAGCAGCGCCTCGTCGCCGGCCTTCGGCGCACTCGGATCGATCGAGGCGATCGTGGTCCGGAGCTCGGCGAGCGCGGCCCCGAGGCCATCCAGGTCCGCCGCGAGGGCGTCGTCGTCCGCGCTCTTCGCGACGCCCACCGCCGTGAGCTCGGCGGTCGTGGGATAATCGCCGGGGATCTTGCGCAGGACGTCCGCGAACTCGGTGTAATGGAGCGGGTCGAGGTCCACGAGGCTCGCGTCGAGGGCGAGGACCGCGTCCTTCAGCGCTTGATCGGAGCCGCCGTTCGCCGCAATCACGGCGTGCAACCCATTCTGCACACCCGCGAGGCCCGCGCCCGCCTTCGCGAGCACAGGCGCGATGGCCTCGTTGAGCACGGAGACCTGCGTCTCGGCCGTGACGGTTTGTCCCTCGACCACAACCTCGCAGCCCACCGTGAAGATGCCCGCCTCGGCGAACGTGTACTTGCCCGCGCTCTCGACGACGCCCGCCTGCGGCGAGACGGTGACCGTCGAGCTGAACGCGCCGCCGTATGCCACTCCGTCTTTTTGCACGCCGCAGCCGGCCGCGAGCGCGCCGCCATTGTCGGCCTCCAGCACGACGTGGCTCGACGGCATCACGATCGCCGCAAAGCCATTCATGCCGCCGCCGCCCGCGCCGCCCGCGCCGCCCATTCCTCCCGCGCCGCCCTCGCCGCCCATCCCGCCGCCACCGCCGCCGCCCTCGCCGCCCATCCCGCCGCCGCCCGCGCCGCCTTCCCCGCCCGCGCCC
>NZ_JARZHI010000135.1:0-12153 GCF_029946465.1 Polyangium sorediatum | reverse complement strand
CCCACCCCCGCCGCTGCCGCCGCTCCCCCCGTTGTTGCCGCCCATACCCCCGCCGTTGCCGCCGCTCCCCCCGCCGTTGCCGCCGCTCCCTCCGCCGTTGCCGCCGCTCCCCCCGCCGTTGCCGCCGCTCCCCCCGCCGGTCGGCTGACACGTCTCGTCCGTGTCCTCCCCCTTGCACGCCTGCTCGTTCACCAGGGAGTCGACACACAATCCCTTGGCGATGCAGGTCGATTCGGGATTGCAGATTTCACCGATACACTCCCCGCGCATCTTGACCGGCAGTTCGAGGGGCGTCGACGGGATGAAACGCAGGCGCCTGCGGGCCACGATGCAGCCAAGCCCCGGCGCCGGCGTTTGTTCCGGGTCGTTCAAGCAGCTCTCGGCCGTGAGCCCGACACCCGTGACCACCTTGATGGCGATCGCCTCGTTCTTGGCGCTCTTCGGCAAGAGCACGATCGCCCCGATACGCCCCCCGTTGCACTCACCGGCCACGGCGCCCGGATCCCGGATCGTGTCGGCGGACTGCGCCTCGTTGCTCACCACGATGGCCGTGCTGTCGATCTGAGAGCAATCCAGATCGGTCACGATCTCCAGCGTGATCTGCGTGGGTTCGAGGCACCCCCCGAACGCCGCCGCGACGGAGACCGTGAGGGCCGCCAGGATCGGGCGACGGAGCTTCCCCTTGCTCATGGGCGCGAGTGGACATCCGCGCCCGGAACGCGTCAAGCCGAGAAACTCGTTGTACGCAGAGAAACGCTTTCGCGTGCGTTCATTACGGACCGAGCTCCGGAAATTCGCGCCGCAGATCCTGCTCCAGCTTCCCCGCAGGCGCGAGCTTGCGGAGCCTTTCGAATGCCCCGAGGCCCGCTGTGCGCCGCCCCGCCGCGAGGTAGACCCGGACGAGCCACGCCGCGATCACCGCATTGTCGGGCAGCGCCAGAGCCGCGCGCTCCAGGCGCTCTGCCGCGGCCCCGGAATCGCCCGCCTGGTACAGGCTGAGCCCCGACGCGAGCAGGAGCAACGGATCGCCGTCCTCGAGCGCCGACGCGCGCCCCACGAGCGCAAGCGCCTCGTCCTGCTTGCCCGCCGCGCGCGCCGCCCGGATCGCATTCGTGTAGAGCGGCTCGTACCGCGGAAACGCCTCGATCCCGCGCCCGAGGACAGCGAGCGCCTCCTCATACCGCCCGGCGCGGTTCAAGAGCACGCCGAGGTTGTTGTGGATCTCCGCCACGTTCGGCCGGCGCGTGAGCCAGAAGCGCATCGACGCCTCCGCCTCGTCGAGCCGCCCGGCCTGCATCGCGTCCACGGCGAGGTTGTTCTGGTAGAGCGCGAGGGCCGTGCCGTCGTCGATGGTGTTGTACAAAGAGAGCGTCCAATCGGGCGCTTCCTTGGCGAAGTCCATCACGACCGCCATCGGCCCGCTGCCATACCCGACGGCCACGTGCGACGACAGGAAAAACGACCCATTTTTCTCGTAATGCCCCTCGACCTTGCGCACGTACACGAAATACACGGGCACGTCGAGGTGCCGCGCGAGCGCCGTGAAGAGATGCGCATACGAGACACAATCGCCCTGCCGCGCCCGGAACCCCGCGCGCGCCGTGAGCGACTGGCTCTGCGCATATTGGAACGAGAGGTCGTCCCGCAAATACCGCGAGAGCCGCCGCAGGCGCTCCTCGGGCGTGCCCATGCGCCCCACCACCCGCTCGACGTCCGCCTTCATCTCGGCGTCGATCCCCAGCGGATCCTCGACGGAGACGCCCTCGGCGCGCGCCTCCCGCACGAGGTCCTCGATCGTCACCGCCGGCCCCTTCGGCGGGCGCACGGCAGGCTGGCAGCCCGCCGCCCCGACGAGCCACGCGCCCACGAGCAGCCACCGTCGCCCCCACGCCCCGCGCACCACGCCCAGTGTAACCCATCTTGGTTTCATCTCGAAGCCGCTTCGCTGGGGCGTTGCCCCAGGCCCCAGCAGGGGGCTGTCCGCCCCCTGCACCCCGGACCAGCCAGGGGCTGGACCCAAGCTCGATGAACTGCGCGATGCGCAGTTCATCGAACAGGCCCGGGTCAAGACCGGCAGCCGCGTTGCCGACCAAGCGAGCCGCGCTGTGGGTTCGACGGGCACCCCCGCTTCTTCGTCGGCCTGTTTGAAAAACTGCGCATCGCGCAGTTTTTCAACCCTGGGTCCAGCGCCTCGCTGGTCCGGGGTCGAGGGGGCGGACAGCCCCCCGCGGGGACGGGGGCGGAGCCCCGGGGGCGGCGCGGCGCTTCCTGGAGGACGGCGCTTGACCGCTTTTGCGGTTTCAGCTTGCTTTGACTTCATGAAGCGTCCTCGGACCTCCGAGCCCGATCTCTTCGACGACTCCGTGGAAGAGCCGGCGAAGGCCCCGGAGGAAGAGGCGCGCACCTCGGTGCCGCCGCCCGCGCGGATCTTCTCCGTGCCCCCGCCCGTCGATCCTGCCGGAGGCGAGGGCTTCGGCGTCGAGCCGCTTGATCGTTACGTGGAGCGACGACAGCTCGGCCGCGGCGCGATGGGCGAGGTCGCGCTCTGCAAAGACAGCCGCATCGGCCGCGACGTCGCGCGCAAGGTGATCCTGCCGATCTACCAGTCCGATCCGCAGGTCCGCGCGCGCTTCCTGCGGGAAGCGCGGGTCCAAGGGCAGCTCGAGCACCCCTCGATCGTCCCCGTCTACGACCTCGGCGTCGACATCGAGGGATCGATTTACTTCACGATGAAATGCCTGCGCGGCCTGACGCTCGCGCAGATCGTGAAGGGCCTGCGCAAAAAAGACCCGGCGATCGTCGAGGCCTACAGCCGCCAAAAGCTGCTCCGCGCGTTCTCCGCGGCCTGCCTCGCCGTGGACTTCGCCCATTCCCGCGGCGTGCTCCACCGGGACCTCAAACCCTCGAACGTGATGCTCGGCGATTTCGGCGAGGTCTACGTCCTCGACTGGGGCCTCGCGAAGCTCCGCAAGGACGCCCCCGAGGTCGCGCTCTCGCTCGATGATTCCTCGGACGACCTGAAGACGGCCGCCGGAAAGATCCTCGGGACGTTCGGGTACATGTCGCCCGAGCAGGCGATGGGGAAGGTCACCACGCTCGACGCGCGCAGCGATGTCTACTCGCTCGGCGCGATCCTCTTCGAGATCCTGACGCTCGACGCTTTGCACATGAAGGATACCTGGAACGCGATGATGCTCGCGACGCTCCAGGGCGTCGACGGGAGCGCAAGGGCCCGCGCCCCGACGCTCGACCTGCCCCCGGAGCTCGACGCCATCTGCATCAAAGCCACCGCGCTCGATCCGGACGCGCGGTACGCCTCGGCCCGCGATCTCCACGACGTGATCGAGCGGTTCCTCGCCGGCGACACGGACGTCTCGGTGCGCCGCGAGATGTCGAGCCGCCACGCCCACGCCGCCGAGGCCGCCGCCCGTCGCGCCGACGTACCTGGCCCCGAGGCCGCCGAGGCCCGGCGCGAGGCGATGCAGGAGGTCGGCCGCGCCCTCGCGCTCGACCCGACGAACCGCGACGCGCTCCGCCTCCTCGCCCGCATCATCACCACGCCGCCGAGCGAGATCGTCCCCGACGCGCGGGTGGAAGTGCGCGCGCGGGGCTTTGGCCGGCTGCGGCTCGCGCTGCGGGACGGCGTGCGCTTCGATGTGGGGAACCTGATCCTCTTGATTCCGCTCGCCCTCTGGATGGGCGTGCGGAGCACGGCGCACGTGCTCGCGATCGTGGGCCTCTCGGCGATCTCGGCGGCGCTGAAGCTCCTCGCGGCGCAGTCCGAGGAGGTGCGCCGGCTCTACGTCTTCAGTTATGGCGCCTTTCTGTTCAACATCCTCGCGCTCGGCTTCGTGACGCGCGCGTTCGGCCCGCTCTTCTTCGTGCCGATGCTGCTGTCGATCTTCACGTTCTCGTTCTCGATGACGCACTCGGGCCGGTTCCGGGCGGCGATCCTCGCGACGGGCTCGCTCGGCTTGCTCGTACCGCTCGGCCTCGAGCTGCTCGGGGTCATCCCGCGCTCGTACATGTTCCAGAACGGGACGATGGTGATCCTGCCGCAAGGCGTGTCGCTGCCCGAGGTGCCGACGCTCGTGGCGCTGACGCTCGGGAGCGTGTTCCTGATCGTGGCGCCGAGCGTGATCATGGGGCGCGTGCAGCTCGCGCTGCGCGAGGCCGAGATGCGCTCCGCGATGCAGGCGTGGCACCTGCGCCAGCTCCTGCCGGACGAGGCGCGCTCGGCGACGCCGCCGCCGCCGCCGGTGTCCAAGCTCGGGGGCTGATTGCCGGAGACAAACGGCCCGCGGAAAGGTGGATTCGGGAAGGATGGGCGCGCGGGCCCGGGAGCGGGCCGCGCGCCGAGCGCGGATGTGGGGTCAGTGAATCGGCGTCGGAAGGAGCCGGGCCGTGGTGGTGCCGTCCCCGAGCTGCCCGTGTTCATTGAGGCCCCACCCGAGGACGCGGCCGTCCGCCGTCTCCGCGAAGGTGAAGGTGTTCCCCAGCTTCACGATGACCGGGAGGCCACCCGCGGGCAGGCCCTGAACGGCGGTCGGCAACGACCTGTCGGTGTTGGTCCCGTCCCCGAGCTGCCCATGGGCGTTGTACCCCCAGCAAAGCGTCTTCTTCGACTGGGTCAGGGCGCAGGTGTGGTACCCGCCCGCCGCGAGGGCCACGACGCCCGCGCTCAGGCCGGCCACGGGGCCATAGGTCAGGGCCACGCCACCGGCCGTCCCGGTGCCGAGCTGGCCGTTGCCGTTGTATCCCCAGCAGTTGACCGCGCCCGCATTGGTGAGGGCGCAGGTGTGCAGCCCGCCCGCCGCGATGCCGACGACGCCGCTCAGGCCAAGGACGTCGACGGGGGTGTGCGCTGTCGCTCCGCTGTTGTTCCCGAGCTGGCCATACGCATTGTATCCCCAGCACTTCACCGTGCCCGCGGCGGTGACGGCGCACGCGTGCATGCCCGTGCCATTCGGGTGGTTCGACGGCCCGATGCCGATCGCCTTGACGCCGGAGCCCAGGCTGTCGACGCTCGTGGGGACGTTGGCGCTGACGGCGTCCCCTTTCCCGAGCTGACCATGGCCATTGTATCCCCAGCACGCGACAGACCCACCGTTGGTCAGCGCGCACGTGAACTCGAGTCCGGACTGGATGTCGACGACGTCGGAGAGGTTCAGCACGTCAACCGGGGTGAGGCTGCTCAGGTTCGTGTTGTTGCCGAGCTGGCCTTGGTTGTTGTACCCCCAGCACTTCACCTTCCCATTGGTGAGCAGCGCGCAGGTGCTGAGCGTCCCCGTCGATACCTTCTTCACCGGTCCGCCCAGGCCGAGGACGGTGACCGGAGACGTGCGGCCGGTCTGGGTGCCGTCCCCGAGCTGGCCGTGAACATTGTAGCCCCAGCACATGACGCCGCCGCTCCCGGTGATCCCGCAGCTATGAAAATCGCCCGCCGAGATGCCCTTCAGGGTGAGGCATGAATTCCCATTGTTGATCGTCGCGTACCCCGGCTGGCACGTGAAGCCACACGCGCCGAAGGTGCACGACGTGGCGCTCCCGTTGGGCGGCGGCGCGCAGCTCTGGCCGCAGGCGCCGCAGTTGTTCGGATCGTCGTCGATATGCGTGCAGAAGGCCGACTCACCGGCGCCGCACGTGTCATACCCCGTCTGGCACGCGCCGCCGCACGTCCCATTCGAGCAGACTTCGCCCGGCGCGCACGCGTTCCCGCAGCTCCCGCAGTTCTGCGGATCGACCGACACGTCGACGCAGAGCTTGGTGGCGCCGACGGTGCACGTGGACGTGCCCAACGTGCAGGCGCTCGCGCAGAGGCCGCCCGCGCAGACCTCGCCCGACGCGCACGCAAAGCCGCAGCTCCCGCAGTTCTTGGCGTCGTTCTGGAGGTTCGTGCATTGACCGCCGCAAAGCGTGCCGTTGATGCCACTGCAGGCGGCCGCGCAGACGCCTTGCGAGCAGCCCTCGCCCACCGGGCACGCATGTCCGCACGCGCCGCAGTTCTGCGGGTCGTTCGGGAGCTCTGCGCAATACGCGTCCGCGCCGGCCCCGCAGGTCGTGTATCCGCTCGCGCACGTCGCGGCGCACTGCTCGCCGGAGCAAACCTGCATGCCCGCGCAGGCGTTCCCGCAAGCGCCGCAGTTCTGCTTGTCGTTGTCCGTGTTCACGCAGAGCCCTTGGCAGCTCGTATCGGCGTACCCGCTGCAATGCGGCGCGCAGCTCCCGTTCGAGCAGAGCTGGCCCGCGGGGCAAACGACGCCGCAGGCGCCGCAGTTCTGCGGGTCGTCATGCACGTCGGCGCAATGCGTGCTCGCACCCGATCCGCACGTCGCCTCGCTCGCCGCGCACGTCGCGGCGCACGCGCCTCCCGAGCACACCTGGCCGGCGGCGCACGCGTTGCCACAAGCGCCGCAGTTGAGGTTGTCGGAGGCCGTGTCCACGCAGCCGCCGCCGCAGAGGGTGGACGTCTTGCCCGTGCAGGTCGCCGCGCATTGCCCGCCGGAGCAGACCTGGCCCGTGGGGCACACGAAGCCACAACCGCCGCAGTTTTGCGGATCGAGGCTGATCGTCGCGCAGTATTGGTTCATGCCGACGCTGCAGGTGGTTTGCCCCGGGCCGCAGCCGGCCGCCTGGCAAACGCCGCCTTGGCAGGCGCTCCCCGCCGGGCAGGCTTGGTCGCACGCGCCGCAGTTCGCCGGATCGACCGAGGTGTCCTTGCAGGCATCCCCGCATTGCGTGGTTCCGCCCAGGCAAACGACGCCGCAGACGCCCGTCGAGCAGAGTTCTCCGGCCGGGCAGGCCTGGCCGCACGCGCCGCAGTTCTTCGGATCGAGCGCCGTGTCGACGCAGGTGCCGTCACAGTCGGTCGTGCCGCTGCCACACACCGAACCCCCGCTCGACGACGTGCCGCCCGCGCCGCCCATCCCGCCGCCGCCGCCCGCGCCGCCCGCGCCGCCCATTCCACCGCCGCCCGAGCCCACGGTCGTCGCCGGGCTGCCGCCCGCGCCCCCCGCCGTCGCCGACTCGCTATCCCCGCAGCCCATCAAGGCGAACGCCGAGGCGCTCCACAACACCACGGTCGCCACGCGACCACCTATCCCGAAGTTCATGACGTCTCCTTCATTTCGTGGATGAGCAACGCGCACGCAGCAAAGCGGGGCCCGTCGTTCCAATCGTCCACGATTGTGCCGGCTACCGTTCGTAACCGAATCAGGCGCGCCGATGCATAAGATGTCGATAATCTCTCGATAAGATGGCCCCGCGATTTCGTGCGCGTCGGCGCCGCTCCCCATCGACGTGCGGCCCCTCACCCGACGCAAAGGCGCACATCGTCGACACCCCCCTGGTCGTCCCCTACAGTCCTGGGCTACGATCGTGCGAAACGCGCCGCGCTCGTCCCCATCGCCGCGGACCAACGTAAAAGCTCGCTCGACGCGGTTCATCGGACGGGAGCCCGAGCTCACAGCCCTCCACGCCCGCCTCTCCACCGAGGTCCTCGTGAGCGTCCTCGGCGCGCCGGGCGTGGGCAAGACGCGCCTCGCCCACGAGTACGCGCTCCGGCGCGCCGAAGCCTATCCAGGCGGCGCGTGGATATGCGATTTAACCAACGCCTCCGGCGTCGATGGCGTCTGCGGGGCGCTCGGCGCGACCCTGGACGTCCCCCTCACCGCGGGCCACAGCGCGGGCATGCTCGCGCAGCTCGCCGACGCGATCGCCGCGCGCGGCCGGGTGCTCGTGATCCTCGACAACTTCGAGCACCTCGTCGTCCACGCCCAGGCGACGCTCCCGGTCCTGCACGAGCGCGCGCCGGACGCACGCTTCCTCGTCACCTCACGGACACGAACCGATGTCGAGGGCGAGGCCATCCTCGAGCTCGGTCCGCTGCCTCTCCCCCAGGGGAGCGCCGACGTCGCCGACTCCGAAGCGGTCCGCCTCTTCGTCGATCGCGCCGGGCTCGTCGCGCACGGCTACGCCCTCACGACGGACGAAGCGCCCCGCGCGGCCGCGCTCGTGCGCGAGCTCGATGGCCTGCCGCTGGCGCTCGAGCTCGCCGCCGCGCGCATGCGCGTCTTCTCCACGGCCACGCTGCTCGACCACCTGCGCCGCCGCTTCGACGTGCTGGTGCGCGGGGCGTCGAGCGGCGGGCCGCGGCACGGCTCGCTGCGCGACGCGATCGACGCGTCGTGGAGGGCGCTCGATCCCTGGGAGCAAGCCGTCTTCGCGCACTGCGCCGTCTTTCGCGGCAGCTTCGATCTCTACGCGGCCGAACGGGTCATCGACCTCGGCGAGGGCGCCCCGCGCGTGGCCGACGTGCTCCAGTCGCTCCGGGATCGATCGCTGCTCGCGCGCGAGGCGCCGCGCGAGGGCCCCGACGACGCGCGCTTCACGCTCTACCTCAGCATCCGTGACTACGCGTGGGACCGGCTGCGCGAGCGAGGCGCGGAAGACGCCGCCGTCGCGCGGCACGCGGCCTACTACGAAGAGCAGGCGAGCCTCTGGGCCACGAAGGCCGACGGGCCGGAGGGCGTCGAGGCCCGGCGCTGGCTCCTGGCCGAGCGGGAGAACCTGCTCGCGGTGCATCGCCGCGCGTTCGAGCGCCTCGGGCCAGCGCGCGCCGAGGACGTGCGCACGGCGGCGCGCGTCGCGCTCGCGCTCCAGCCGGCGCTCACGGTGCACGGGCCGCTCCGCCTGGCCGCGGCCCTGCACGACGCGGTCCTCGGCGCCTCGGGCGCGGCCGGGCTCGACGCCGACCTCCGCGCGCGGGCGCTCGCCGCGCGCGCCGAGGTGCACCGGCTGATGGGAGATTATCCGCGCGCCCTCGCCGATGCAGAGGAGGTGAGCGCCCTCTCGACCCAAACCCGCGACCACGACGCGCTCGTGCGAGCGCGCTTCACCAGGACACTCGTCCACCTCTTTCAAGGTCGTCTCGCCGAGGCCCATGCAGCACTCGAACGCGCGCGCGGGCTCATCCTGCCCGACGATCGCCGCCTCCAGGGGCGCGCCCTGAGCGTGCTCGGCGTGATCCGGGTCTTCGAGGGCGCGCAGGACGAAGCGCGGGATTCCTTCCTGAAGGCGCTGCCCCTCCACCGCGAGGCGGGCGACATCCATTTCGAGGGAATGGCGGAGGGGAACCTCTGCATCACGCAGATCCATTTCGGGCGCCTCGAAGAAGCGCGTGAGCACGGCGAGCGCGCGGTCGCCCTTCACCGCGCCCTCGGCAACCGACGGAACCTGGCCAATTGCTTCAGCAGCCTGGCGTCGATCGCCGACGAGCTCGGCCGCTCGGACGAAGCGGAGGCCTACTGGGAACAATCGATCCGCATCGCGGGCGAGATCGGCGATCGCTACACGCTCGGCGTGGTCCTCGGGCACCAAGGGAGCCACCTCTTCATGGCGCAGCGGTTGAGCGAGGCGCGGGAGAGCTGCAAGCGCGCGCTCGTCAGCCTGCGCGATCAGCACTCGATGGAGGTCGCCATCCACGCGTGGCTCGGCAGCGTCGAGGCGACGGCCGGGCGGCTCGACGCCGCGCGCGAGGCGTTCGCCGAAGCAGAGCGCCCGAGCTGGGCGCGGGAGCGGCCCGCGAACGCCGCAGTCATCCACTACCTGCGCGGGCACCTCGACCTCGCGCTCTCCCGTGAAGCCACGGCCGGCGGCGACCTCGCGGGCGCAGAGCAGCACCTCACCTCCGCGAAACGACGGCTCGCGGCGGCGCCCCTCACCCCGCCGCGCCTCGAAGCCACGCGCGCGCGCCGCTCGCTCGAGCAAGCGCTCGTCACCCAGGGACAGCCGTCCGAGGACACGGCGCTGCTCGTCCATCCCGAGGGGGAGTGGTTCCGCCTGCCCTCGGGCAGGCGTGTGGACTGCTCGCGTCGGCGCCTGCTCGGGCGCCTCCTCGTCGCCTTGACGGAGCAGCGCCTCGAGCGACCCGGCGCGCCGATGTCGGTGAAGGATCTCGTGGCGAAGGGATGGCCGAACGAGCGCATCCTGTCCGGCGCGGCCGTCGCGCGCCTTCGCGTCGCGCTGAGCAGCTTGCGCAAGGAGGGGCTCGGCGCGCTCCTCCTGAACCACCCCAAGGGATACTTGCTCGACCCGAACACCCCCGCGCGGTTCGCCCCGCGCGGCGAATGACCCGCGCCGCGGGCGAGTTACTCCTGCCCGATCGCGATCCCGAGCGTCTGGCGCACCGCGAGGTAACTCTCCGACACCGAGTACGCGAGCAGATCCTTCAGTTTGTCCGAGGGGAGCGGATCGTCGGGGAGCGTCGGCTCCGCGGCGATGAGCTTCTTCGCCACGCCGAGATCGCCGCACAGGATGAACCCCGCGCGCGTGGCCGTGAGCTCGACGGCGCGGAAGTACCGGCCGATGTCCGCCTCCTCCCGCTCCGAGATGAACTTCCGCACCACGACGCGGAGCCCGTCCTGCTCGCGGGGACCCATGAACGAGCGCAACGCCTTCGCCGTCGCCTCGGCGCGCGTGTCCACGTCGCGCGGCGTGTTCGCGTCGGGCATCACCATCTTCACGGCCGCGTGGAAGATGACCCGGAGCTCCTCCGCGCTCGGGAAGAGCTGCTTGATGTAGTGCTCGCCGCGGTACATCGCGAGGTGTTTGCCCGCGACGAACGCGAGCTCCTCCTGGGACAAACCGCCGAGCAACGTCTGCCCCACGACCGACGCGGGCGGCTCCGTCGGCACCGCGACGATGCCGCCGGGCACGTCGCTGCGCACGAAGAGCGCCGGGCACGTGACGCCGATGACGCGCGACGCCCAGCCCATCGTCCGCACGAAGGGCACGCTCGACGTCGTCGGGTCTTGCCGCAGGAAGGGATCGAGCGCGAGCAGCTCCTTGCGTTGCCGGAGCGCCTCCACCTTCGCCTTCATCGCAGCACGCGCGAGCATCTCGAAGATCTTCCCGACGAGCAGGCTCTGGTCCTCGTGGAACACGTGGCGCGCCCAGAGGTCGCTGTCGAAGCGGCTCTTCACCTGGATGCGGCCGTCGGGGCGGTAGTCCTGGAAGTAGGTCACCTGCTCCTCGTCCGCCTCGCGCAAGAACGCGAGCGCGGCCGCCGCGCACCACGCCGGATCGTAGGCGCCGCGATCCACGCTGAGCCGGTAGATCGCCCGGTAGGCGTCGACCTGCCCGGGATCGACGCGCAGCACGGACTGGTACGAGGCGATCGCGTCGTCGACCTGCCCGATGTGCGCGCAGAGCTCGGCGATCGTGAGGTGATCGGCGATGGCCTCCTCGCGCGTGGCGTTGCGCAGGGCCATGCGGAAGGCCTCGACGGCGGCGCCGGGGTTGTCGAAGAGGTCGCGGTAGATCTCGGCGAGCTTGAACCACAGCCGGTGCTTGAGCGAGGTGTCCTCGGTGCCCGCGTGCCGGTGCAGCATCTTGCGGTAGGCGCGCTCGATCTTCTTCCAGTCGGCGCGGCCCTCGTGGATCGCCACGACCTGATCGAAGGCCTCGACGAGGCTCGGGTTCTTGTCGAGCGCCTCGTCGAGCAGCTCGAGCGCGCGATCCGTCTGGTCGAGACGATCCACGTGGACGAGCGCGAGCTGGTAGAGGTAGCGCGCTTTGCGCTCGGCCGTGGGCTCGGCGGCTTCGAGCTTGCGGAACACGTCGCAGAGCTCGGCCCACTTGCCGTCGAGCTCGAGCTGCATCGCTTGCTCTTGCAAACGCGCGCGCTCCTTCGGCGGCATCGGCGGCGCCGCGGCCTTGGGCGGAGGCTCGCGCCGCACGGGGATGGGCGGAGGCCCGGCGGGCTTGCGCGGCGGCGCCTGCGGCGGCGTCTGCGGCGGCTTCGGCGGCAGGACGGGCTTCGTCGGCCGCTGGCTCGGGCGCGAGGGGTCGTTCGGCGTGGGCCCCGAGTCCGAGAGCTTCGGCCCCGAGTCCGTCAGCTTCGCCGCGGAGTCCGTCAGCACCTGCGCGGACTCCGTCAGCGCCGAGTCCGTCAGCGCGGGCGCGGACTCCGTCAGCGCCGAGTCCGTCAGCACCGGCGCGGGGTCGGAGAGCACCGGCGCAGAGTCGACCAGCGACACCAGCGCGGAGTCGAGCAGCGAGGGGCCCTCCGCAGCGGCCGCAGGCGCGGGGGTCGCCGCCACGGCCGCAGGCGCGGGGGTCGCCGCCACGGCCGCGGGCGCAGGCGTCGCCGCC
>NZ_JARZHI010000134.1:0-12196 GCF_029946465.1 Polyangium sorediatum | reverse complement strand
CGCCGCCGCCCGTGCCGCCCGTGCCGCCCGTGCCGCCGCCGCCCACACCGCCCTCGCCGCCGGTGCCGCCCGTGCCGCCCGTGCCGCCCGTGCCGCCCGTGCCCGTCGGGTTCCCCGGGTTCGGGTCGGTCCCGCAAGCCACCCCCAAAGAAGAGAGCCCCGCGATCACGAGGGGCCAAATCCAAGCTCGTCCGATTCGCATGCTCGAAGCTCCTTCACGCCAGACGCGGCGTGTTCGATTCCTTCACTCGGCAGCGAGAGGCCCCATGCCCCGACCTCGCGGGCGCCGGGGCCTCTACGCAAGGCGACATCATCATGGCTCGCATTTGCCCTTTTTGCACGACAAGCCCGCCGCGCAATCGCTGGGCAGGTGGCACCCGCCATCCATTCCTGGTCCGCACTTGTTCGGGCAGCTCCCGCCGCAATCTAGGCCGGTCTCATCGCCGTTCTTGATATTATCCGAGCAGGTGGGCGCCTGGCAGATCTTCGGATTTCCGATGCACTGCCCATCGCCTTCACAATCGGAGCGCAGGGCGCATTTCAGCCCGGCGGCGCAGGGCGCGCAAGGGCCACCGCAATCCACGTCTGTCTCGACGTTGGGCACGACCCCATCCTGACTATTGTTCGAACAATGCAGCGGGACGCATTTGCCAATCTCCTCCACGCACTGCGCTCCGGGGCACTGGCTATCTTCCATGCAATCGATGCAGAGGAGACCGATGCAAGTGGCGAGCTTGTTCCACGTCGTCGTGCACTGCACCGGGCCGGCAGGCTTCGGAGCATTCCACGCATTGCAACCATCCAAATAGCAGGGGTTCCCCCAGTCGTACTCGTCACCAGAGATACCAACCTCCGTGATGGCGCCATCCGCGGAGCACTCCCGCTGCTTGCAATCGCCATAGACCTGCGTGCCGACGGGCGTGCCCGGCATGTTCACGGTCGCCCATTCGCATGTCCCGGCGTTGCACGTGCCGCCGCTCCGGCATTCGCCAGCCATGCATTCGGAATCGATCATGCACTCGGACATCCCGCCCGTGCCGCCCGTGCCGTCCGTCCCGCCGTCCTTCCCGCCCGACCCACCGTCAGGCGAACTATCGAAGAAGTAAGTGTCGAACTCCACGCACCCCATCGGCACGGAGAGGGCAGACGCGAGAGCGAGCGGAACGACCAAGAGCCAAGACATTCGGTTCATCGAAGGCTTCTCCCTGCCCCGCCCGGCGCCCGCAGGCTCTCCCGGGTAGTTCGTCGGGACACGTCACCGATGATGCTAGCGAATCGTGCTCGGCAACGCGAGCCTCCGGCGAACTTCCAGCCGGGATCCGGCGCGGAGGCGGCGCGGCCCACGAGGGCGCCGGGTTTCACCGCGTCGCGGCCCCCACGCGCGGACGGGCCGGATTGACGCGGAGAAATCACCCAGGTAGCCCTTCCAGAGCCGCACCCCGCCGGGCGGCGAGAAGCGAACCGCGTGGCCGAATCCGTCCTCCGTCCCGCCGCAGAGGTGCTCTTTCGCGAGGAGCTCGACGCCCTCGCCGCCGCCGACACACACCCGAAGCCGCGCGGCTTCCGGCTCTCGCCGCGGATGATCCGGACGTTCATCCTGGGCTCGGGCGAGGCGAAGCTCCCGCGGCCCGGCGGCGCCGGCGAGATCGCCGTCACCCAAAAATTCTTCGGGGACGACGCGCTCGTCGAGCGCGCGATCGTGACCCTCGCCTCGCCGCGCGCGCTCCTGCTCGTCGGCGAGCCGGGCACGGCGAAGTCGATGCTCTCGGAGCTGCTCGCCGCGGCCGCGACCGGGACGAGCCTGCTCACGGTCCAAGGCAGCGCCGCCACGACCGAGGATCAGATCAAGTACACCTGGAACTACGCGCTGCTCCTGGCGAAGGGCCCGGTGCGGGAGGCGCTCGTGCCCTCGCCGCTCTTCGCCGCGATGCGCGAGGGCCGGATCGCGCGCTTCGAGGAGCTGACGCGTTGCCCCGTGGAGGTGCAGGACAGCCTCGTGGGCATCCTGTCCGACAAGGTGCTCCGCGTGCCCGAGCTCGAAGGTGAGGACGGGATCCTCTTCGCGCGCGCAGGCTTCAACCTGATCGCGACGGCGAACGCGCGCGACCGCGGCGTGAACGAGATGAGCGCGGCGCTCCGGCGCAGGTTCAACTTCGAGTCGGTGCGGCCGATCCGCGATCCACGCGTGGAGATGGCGCTCGTCGAGCGCGAGGTGCAAACGCAGCTCGCGGCGGCGGGGGCGAGCGTGCCCGTGCCCCAGGACGCCGTGGAGCTCGTGGTGACGACGTTCCAGGAGCTCCGCGCGGGGCGGAGCCGCGAGGGCGTGCACCTCGACAGGCCCGAGGCGCCGCTGTCGACGGCCGAGGCGATCGCGACGTTGCACGCCGCCGCCCTGCACGCGCACTACTACGGGACGGGCAGGCTCGGCGCCGAGGAGGTGGCCTCGCACCTCGCCGGCGCGGCGACCCTGGACGCGGCCGAGGACACGGCGAAGCTCGAACGGTACGTCGAGACGGTCGTGCGGGATCGGGCGGCGCGGCACGGCGGCCCCTGGGGCGCGCTCCTCGAAGCGTGGCGCAAGATCGGCCGCGAGCGATGACCCTCGGAGACCTCGGGGCGCCGAAGGAGACGCGCGCCGAGGTCGCCAAGCGGCTCGGGTTGTCGACCTCGCTCGCCTTTTTTCCCGTGCGCCACCAGAGCCCGACGTGCGCGGCGAAGCTCGAAGCGTTCCTGCCGCGCTTCGCGCCCGACGTGATCCTCGTCGAGCTGCCCGCGCCGTTCGAGGAGCACCTCGAAGCGCTGCTCGATCCGGAGAGCCGCGCGCCCTTCGCGCTCTGCGCGATGACCGAAGGCAAGAGCCCGCGCTTCGTCGCGCGGCGCGACGAGATCCGCGCCGCCGAGGCGCCGCGATCCCGGGCGTATTACCCGTTCTGCGACTACTCGCCCGAGCTCGTGGCGCTGCGCTACGCGAAGGCGCGCGGCGCCGAGGTGCGCTTCATCGATCGGCTCTCGCCGCTGCCCGAGGAGGAAACGGACGCGGGCGAGGACGATCTCCCCTCGGCGGAGCGAGCGCTCGGCGAGCGGCTCGGGCAAGACGCGGGCGCGTGGTTCGGGCGCAGCCGGTTCACGGCCGCGCTCTGCGTGCGGGCAGGCGCGCGCGACTTCGACGAGTTGTGGGAGGCGCTCTTCGAGCAGGGAGGCTGGGACGCGAGCCCCGAGGGCTGGGCGCTCGCGGTGGGCGCCTACGCGCTCGCGACGCGGCGGACGTTCGGGCAGGAGGAGCTCGAAGCGGACGGGACGTTGTTTCGCGAGCGGTTCATGGCGGCGAAGATCGCGGAGGCGGCGGCGCAACGAGGCAAGCGCGTGCTCGTGGTGGCGGGGGCGCTGCACGTGGTCGCGCTCGGCAGCGCGCGCGAGACGCTGGCCGCGCTGCGGCCGGCGCCGAAGGACGACGTGGACGCGGAGGTGCGGCTCGTGCCGTACACGTTCCCGCGGCTCGACGCGCTGCTCGGCTACGCGCCCGGGATGAGCGGGCCCGCGTTCTACCAGCACGTGTGGGAGGCGCGGGCGGAGGCAGATCCCTTCGCGCAGGCGGCAGAGCGCGTGCTGCTCGAGACGATCCGGCGGGCGCGGACCGAGGGCGACGCGCTCGGCCCGGCCGACGCGATCGCGGCGCTCGCGTTCGCGCGGGAGCTCGCGTCGCTGCGGGGACGGCCGAAGATCGGGCGGGCCGAGGTGATCGAGGCCGCGACGAGCTGCTTCGTGAAAGGCGAGCTGCGGGTCTCGGGGCGGCGGGTGATCGCGGCGCTCGGCGAGGCGCTGCGCGGCAGCCGGATGGGCAAGCTCGGGCCAAAAGCAGGTCCGAGCCCGCTCACGCGGGACTTCCGGGAGACGGCCGAGGCGCTCGGGCTCTTGCCCTCGGCAGGGCCGCCGCGCGGGATCGAGCTCTCGCTCGCGACGTCGAAGAAGGCGCGGCGGTGCTCGTGGTTCTTGCATCGCGCGGCGTGGCTCGGGCTCGGGTTCGCGACGCAGGTCGGCGGAGGCGACGTGGAGGGGTTTGGGGCGAAGGGCGCCGAAGGCGACCCAAAGCCCCAAGCGTTTACCACGCTCGAGGCGACGACGGAGCGCTGGACCGTGGCCTACGCGCCGGAGGTGGACGCGCGGCTCCTGGAGCTCGCGGCGGAGGGGGCGAGCGTGGAGGAGGCGGCCGCGCGGCAGCTCGCGCGCGCGGCGCGGGAAGGCGAAGGCCGCGCGGGGGCGATCGCGGCGTGCGTGGGTCGAGGCGTGCGGATGGGCCTCGAAGGGATCTGCCAGCGGCTCGCGCCGGCGCTGAAGGCGGCGATCCACGCAGACGAGGATCCACGCTCGCTCCTCGAAGCGGCGCGGAGGCTCCGGCGCGTGCGGGCGCAACGCGCGCGGCTCGGCCTCCCCAAGGCGGCGTGGCTCGACGCGCTCGGGCGTGCCGCGTACGAGGCGGGGGCGCGCGGGCTCGGGCGGCTCGCGCAGACGTCGGGGGCGCGGGCCTCGGAGGTGCCAGCGCTGCTCATGGATCTCGGGGGCGCGACGCTCGCGGACGACGGGATGGGCCCCGCGCGCGAGCTCGTGCTGGCAAAGGCGCGCGCGGCGCGGGAGATCGCGCGGGCGACGTCGCCGCTCGTGCTGGGGGCGCTCGACGGGCTGCTCGTGAGCCTCGGCGCGGGGCACGGCACGGAGCTCGGCGCGCATTTCGAGGCAGCGCGAGGACGGCCCGAGGCCAAGGGCGCGTACCTCGAAGGCCTGCTCGCGCTCTCGCCGCGCGCGTTGCTCGACGAGCCATCGCTGCTCGAAGCGCTCATCGCGCACGTGTCCTCGGGCAGCTTCGAGGGCTTCCTCGCGTCACTCCCGTCCCTGCGCCGCGCCCTCACGCGGCTCGGCCCTCGGGAACTCGAAGAGATCTCTTCCCGCGCCGCGAAGCTGCTCGGCCTCGGCGCCGCAGAGGCGCGGATCGTCTCGCCCTTGCCACCCGAGGAGGTGGCGCGGCTCTCGGCGTGGGAGCTTCGCTGGCTCGAAGCCGAGGCGGCGTGGGCAAGCCCGGCCCCGGAGCCGAATCGCTGACGTGGCGCCTCGCGCGCGGATACGATGCGGGGCGAGGTGACGACGTGAGCGGAACGAAGAGAAGCTTGGCAACGCTGCTGGCCGCAGCGCTGCTCGCCGCCGGAGCGGTCGCATCGGCGGACGTGGTCGCCGACGGGCCCACGCGCGAGCAGATCCGCGCGATTCGTCCAGTGCGCGAGGGCAAGAAGGAGCTGCGCGAGGCCCCCAAAGCAGGCGCAGACGCGAAGGAGCTCCGCGAGGACAAGAAAGAGATCGGCGAGGACAAGAAGGAACCCCGCGAGGAACGCAAAGCGAAGCGCCAGACGAAGCGCGAGGCGAAGCGCAAGGAGCTACGCGAGAAGTGGGGCGACGTGCTGAAGCAGCCGGACGCGCGCGCCGAGCTGAAGGTGCACGCCCGGCGAGCGGCGCGGCTCGCGCAGGCGCGGAAGGTCGCAGACGCCGACGGCAAGGAGGCGCTCGTCGCGCGGATCGACAAGCTCGTCGAGAAAGAAAACGCGCGTCACCAGCGCGTGATGGACCGGCTGAAGGAGAAGGCTCCGGGAGGTGCGCCGTGAAGAACACCATGCTCGCGTGCCTCGTGGCGCTCGTCCTCGCCGCAGGCTGTGAACAGAAGAAGGAAGAAGCCCCCGCCGCCCCCCCGACGCCGCCCAAGCCAGCCGCAGAGCTACCGAGGCCGCCCGTAGGAATCGCGCCGCCCGTCGAGGAAAAAGCAGCCGCAGAGGACGATCTTCCGACACCGGAAGATTTCGAGGAGGAAGCCGAGAAGGACATCGCCTCCACGAACGTCGAGGCCGAAGTCGACAAGCTCGAAAAGGAGATCGGCGAGTGACGAGCCCCGCGCCCGCCAAGCCCCGAGCCCCGCTCGACGCGCTCCGATCGCTTTGCTACCCCTCTCTACGATGAGCGCGCTCAAGGTCGGAGATCACGCGCCGGAGATCGACGCACAGACGAGCGCCGGCAACCGGTTCGTCCTCTCCAAACAAGAGGGGCTGTGCACCGTCGTGTACTTCTTCCCGAAGGCCTTCACGCCCGTATGCACAGGTGAGACCGCAGCCTTCCGGGACAACTACAACGAGCTCTTGCTGGCCGGCGCAAACCTCGTCGGCGTGAGCACGGACGACATCGACACGCAGTGCAAGTTCGCCGGCGACCTCCACGTGCCCTTCCCGCTCATCGGAGACGCCGACAAGCAGATCGCCCGCGCCTACGACGTGCTCTGGCCGGTCGTGGGGGTGGCGCAGCGATACACGTTCGTCGTGAGCCCGACGATGGTCATCGAGGCCGTCTTCCACCACGAACTCAGCGCGCAGAAGCACCGGGACGACGTGCTGCGCTTCGTCCACGCGAAGTTCGAAGCGCATCGCGTCTAGCCCCAAAGCCATGGGTCTCCTTCGGGAGGCGCGGAGCTGGGGCGTCGCCCCAGGCCCCACCAGGGGTTGTCCACCCCTGGACCCGGACCAGCGAGGCGCTGGACCCGGGGACGATGAACTGCGCGATGCGCAGTTCATCGAACGGCCGCAAGCAAGACAGGCGATGACGACGCCCACCAAGGCGGCAGGGCTGCAGGTTCAAGCGGCCACGTATGTGCCATTGGCTTGGAACACAGCTCGACAGGCGGTGTCGGAGCTCGTCCTCGTGTGTTCGGCGCCGTGACGCGTCACGTCGCCGCGCGAGACCTCCGGGCACGAAGCCGAACAAGGTGCGTCGGCGCGACAGGGCGAGCGTCTCGCCGCCGGACACGGAGCGAGGCGTGGTCCCGGTGGAAGGTCGAGCGTGAAGGCACGGTCCGGCGGCGCCCGAGGGGCCTTGTCGAGCGGCCGAACACGCACCGTCAGACGCCTCCGGGCCTTGTCGCGGGGGACGACCGACGAGGGTCCAGGCCAACGTCAGGGGGGGCGCACCACGGACCTCAGGCCCTCGCCAAGCGGAGGCATCCATCACGCCGCCGAACACGCGCCGTCGACAGCCGAGGGCACATGTTCGGCTGGAGCATGGATCTCCTCGTGGGCCGTCGCAGCGAGTCACGGCCCCAGACGCCGTGGAGGCTGTTCGCCCCTCGCCTGAAACCAGGCACGAGCCGGATCCGGGGGAGGATGAACGGCGCTGTTTGCGGTTCTTCCACGCGGCCGGCGGCAAGACCCTGGAGGTGTTTTGCGATCGGGCCACGGGCGCGTGGCTCCGAGGGGGCGTGCGCGCGGGCTAGACCGTTCCGGTCTTCTTGCGCTCGCGCTTCTCGCGCTTGGCGACAACCGCGGCGGCGCGCTTGGCCATGATCTCGGGCGTAGGCGCACGGCCGGGCAGCGGGGGCTGATCGTCGTGGTGCTCTTCGATCGCGCCAGGCTCGTAGCCGAGCTCGAAGATCGCGACCTCGCGTTGACCTCGATCGCCGAGGCGAATCGGCATGACGGACGCGCCGATGCCCGCGCCGACGTACACCGCGCCGCGGTGCGCGCCGCCGCTCCTGCGGCTGCCGTAGAGGCCGTGCACGTAGCGGTGCCCCGCGAGCTTGCCGATCGAGAGCTCGTGCAAGCGGGCAAGCGTGACCTGGCCCGCGTGGGTGTGGCCGGACAGGACGAGCGGGACGTCGCCCAAGGCCCAGAGCCCGTCGGCCTCTTCGGCGATGTGGGACATGGCGATCGTCGGCAGATCCCGGCGCAGGCCCTTCAAGGCCTCGTCCCTGCGCGCATGGCCGGTGTACGCGTCGTCCAGGCCGACGACCTGGAGCATCTGGTGGCGCAAGCCGATGAGGGTGTGGCGGTTGTCGAGGACCTCGACGCCGCCGCGCCGCAGGGCCCCTCGCACCTCGTCCGCGCCGGACCAGTAGTCGTGGTTGCCGAGCACCGCCATCACGGGCGCCTCGAAGCGCCGCACGAGGGCCTCCAGGCGGTCGAGGTACTGCTGGCTGTGGCACACGAAATCGCCCGTGAGCAGGACGAGGTCGGGCTTCTCCGCGTTGGTCAGCTCGACGGCTGCGAGCTGCACGGCCCACGGGGTCACGCGGCCGACGTGGAGGTCGGTCAGGTGCGCGATGCGCAGGTGGGAGAGGTGTTCGGTGTAGTGCGCGGGGCCCGCGAAGCGCCGGACCTGGATGCGCGTCTTGGCGCGGTCGACGGCCGCAGGCGGGACGACGGTCTCATCCCCGGGCAGGTGGCCGCGGTACCGCTCGAGGAGCAAGCCTTCAGAGGGAGGGGTGCTCGACACGAGGGATCAGTATAAGGCGCGCGAGCACACAAGCTATTGCTTTTGCCCGGGATTCGCCGCTCGCTCGCGCGAGGATCCCGAGGCCTCCAGGCCTTTCGTGGTGTCCACTTTACCCACGGGGGACCGTCGTTTAGCGTCCCGAAGCTGCGGATGGCGGAGCGGGAATGGCGCGGTGCCCCCGAGAGGGCGAGGGCGTTCGCGGAGAAGCCGTGGCTCCGCGTGTTCCTCGTCGGGATGTTGCTCGTCGCGGCCTCGTTTTTGCTTCGGCCCGGCGCCGAAACGCCGAAGAAGACGACGTGGGAGGATCTGCTCCTCCCGCTCGCGCCGGGCGTGGTCGTCGCGCGGGGGTATCACCTGTCTCCGCCGCGGCGAGGCGAGGAGCAGGACGTGATCTTCACGGCGCGGCGCGAGGCCGGGCCGGAAGGACCTGCAGGGCGGATCGAGCTGCACGTCGTGGAGCGGGGGCAATGGCCCGGCGTGCGCGAGACGAAGAGCTTCGGCGTGGCGTACGAGACGCCGCGATCCACGGCGCCGACCGAGGACCAGGAAGCCGTGACGCAGGCGCTGCGCGACGCGATCGACCGGAACGACACGGGGCTCGGCCCGCCCACGTCGATCCCGCTCGCGGCGGAGCCGGAGCTGCCGCTCCTGGGGCGCGTGCTCGGGCGGCTCGTGGGGTTCCGCAGGATCGTGGTGCCGGCGCTGCTCGCGCTCGCGATGGGGCTGCTCGGATCGCTCCCGCGTGGCGACGCGCTCGTCGCGGCTTCGCTCTTGGCTCTCGGGCTCGTGCTGCGGGCGCTGCACCTCGACATGCCGTTCGTGCACGACCAGGACGTGCAACGTCTCTTCACGGGATCGCTGCCGCTCGGCGAGATCCTGACGGGCAAGGGGCTCGAGGATCGGCACCCGCCGCTCTGGTTCGTCGTGCTGCACGTCGCGGGCAAGTTCGGGGACTCCGAGGCGGTCCTGCGCGCGCCGGCGGTGATCGCGGGGGCGCTCGTCGCGCCGGCGATCGTGTGGGGCGCGCGGCTCGTGCGCGGGCGCGCAGGGCCGCTCGGGGCGATCGCGGCGCTCCTCGTGGCCGTGAGCCCGGGTTTCGTCGTGCACGCGCGGGAGGTGAGCGAGATCCCGCTGTTCGGGCTGCTCGTCGTGGTGACGTGCGCGCTCGCGGCGCGGCTCGCGGAGAAGCCTTCGCGGGCGGCGCGGATCGGGCTCGCGGCGTCGACGGCGCTCCTCGCGTGGACGTATTACCTCGCGCCGCTGGTGATCGCGGGCGTGCTCCTCGGGCTCGTCGCAGCACGCAAGCCGCTGCGGAGCGTGGCCCTGCCGATCGGCGTGGGGGCCGCGCTCGGCGCGCCGGCGCTCGTCCTGCTCGGCGTGACCGTCGTGCGCGATCACGGCGCGCGTGAGGTCGCCGAGCGATTCCCGGACCTCGCGTGGGGCAGCCACGCGCCGATCCCGATGCTCCTCGGTCTGCTCGGCGAAACGGTGTCGTGCGTGGGTCCCGGGGTGCCGTTCCTCGTGGGAACCGCCGTGATGTTCGAGCTCCGGACGCGGCGAAACGTGGGGCCCATGGTGGCCGTGGGCGCGGCGCTCGTGACCGCGATCGGCATCACGCTCGCCGCGAAGGTGGCGCGCGTGCAGACCTATTACTTCGTCGCCGTGGCCCCGGCGCTCGCGTTCGCGCTCGCGGTCGCGCCGCACCGGTACATCCCGACATGGGCCTGGTCGCTCTTCGGCGGCGCCTCGTTGTCGTTGCTGTTTTCCATGGGCGCCCCTCGCGCGCACCGCCCCTACGTGCCCGACGCGGACGCGTTCATGCCTCGCTTCGCCGCGATCGCCGCGAGCCGGTCGGAGCGACGTATCGTCACGGTCGCGCATTACGACGCGACCCTGCTCGTGTACTACCTCCAGCGCGCGGCGAACGCGCCCGTTGCGTGGCCACGGACCGAGGTCTCGGGCGAGTTCCTCCTGGAGCCAGCAGGCCGCCGGATCCTGCCGCTCGTGCAGGTGCATCGGATGGACGAGGCCACGAAGGAAGCAGCGCGGGACCACCTGCTCCGGGCGATCGCCGAAGGACCGACGCTCGTGATCGAGCGGGACGCGTTCGTCCTCGCGCAGGTGCACGACGTGCTCGCGCGGTGCGAGGTGCTGAGCGAGGCGCCGTCGGCGCGGCTCGTTTCGTGCGGGGGAGGCGCGCGATGACGCAGGGCGCGGACGAAAAGAAGCGCGAGGCGGCGCGGCGGCTGCGCCTGCTCTTCGGGCGCTTCGCGGACAGCTCGCTCGGCAGCCCCCTCGAAGGCGACGAGGTGCTGCTGCGGATCGACGAGGATCTTTCGTTCCTCTACGACCGCGCGTTCCGGCGCGGCCCCTCGCAGGGCGCGCGCGGCGCCGGCCTCGGGCCGAGCGTGCTCCGGCCTTCGACGTGGCTCGCGAGCGTGGAGGAGCTCTTCCCGCCCGAGGCGCGTGTGGTGATGGAAGAAGACGCGGCGGCGCGGCACGGGCTCGCGGCGCTGCTCGAAGATCCCGCGGCGCTCGCCTCGGTGACGCCCTCGCCCGCGATCCTCGCGCTCCTCGTGCGGCTGCGCGGGCAGATCCCGGAGGCCTCGCTCCCCGCGGCGCGGCGCCTCATCGAGGAGGCCGTGCGGGATCTCTCGCGCGCGCTCGCGAAGGAGCTCGCCCCTGCGCTCACCGGCTCGTCCGGGCCGCGGCGCCGGACGAACCTGCGCGTCCTCGCGAACCTCGACGCGCGGCGCACGGTGCGCGAGAACCTCCGGCACTACGACCGCGCGCGCGGCGTGCTCGGCGTCGAGCGGCTCGTCTTCCGGCGGCGGCTCGCGCGGCAGTCGCGCATGAGGCTCGTCGTCCTGCTCGATCAGAGCGGCTCGATGGTGGACAGCGTGGTGCAAGCGGCGATCCTCGCGGCGATCTTCGCGTCGGTCCCGTCGATCGATCTGCGCCTCATCGCGTTCGACACGCACGTGGTGGACATGACGGAGATCGCCGGGGATCCGGTGGAGGTGCTCTTCTCGCTCCAGCTCGGCGGCGGGACGCTCCTCTCGCGGGCCGTGGGCTACGCGGCGACGCTGGTCGCGGAGCCGCGGCGCACGCTCGTCGTGTTGATCTCGGACTTCCGCGAGGGAGGCGCGCTCGGCGCGCTCGTGACGCGGGTGAAGGATCTGCTCGACGCCGGGGTGACGGTGCTCGGGCTCGTGGCCCTCGGCGACAAGGGCGCGGGCGGCTTCGACCGGCGCGTGACCGGGGCGCTCGCGGCGCTCGGCATGCCGATCGGCGCCATGACGCCGCGGGAGCTCGCGGCCTGGGTCGGGCGTCACGTGCGAGGGGGCGAGACGTGACGAGCCGCCGGGAAGCGCCGGCCGGGATGCGTCGCGCGGCGGCGCGGACCGAGCTCGTGGCCACGCCGATGGGCGACTGCGCCGTGCGCATCGGCGGCGCGACGGTCACGTGGCGGGAGGGGCGCGCCCGGTGTGATTGCCCGATGGGGGACGCGCCCGCGTGCCTGCATCGGCTGGTCGCGCGCGGCGACGAACGGACGCGGGATCTCGGCCGGCGCGCGGCCCCCACGGTGCCCCCGGCCGCCCCGTTCCCCGAGCCCACGAAGGCAGAGCCGCTCCCCGCCGAGGACGCGGCGCGGTTCGCGCCGATCCTGGCCGAGGTGGACGTGCTCCTGGCGGAGGTCGTGACGCTCGGCTTGCGGCGCGCGGCGCGTGTCTCGGCGGATCGGGTGCGTGAGCTCGCCGCGCGCGCGACGGCGATGCGCCCACGCGCGCGCGGGCCCCGGGATGCGGGGCTCGGCAGGCTCGCGCGGGCCCTCGATCGGCTCGCGGCGCTCTTGCCCGCGCTCGAGGGCCCGGACGCGGGCGCGGCCGAGGCGGACGCG
>NZ_JARZHI010000133.1:0-12540 GCF_029946465.1 Polyangium sorediatum | reverse complement strand
GTCGAAGAGCCTGGACGCTCGCGAGCACGGCGCCACCGTCTGAAGGGCGATGGCGGACGCCCCTGTCGGAGGGCCCTGCCAGCTGAGGCCGAGAACGAAAACAGTTGCTCGACCCCGGACCAGGCACAGCCTGGACCGAGGGTTGAAAAACTGCGCGGTGCGCAGTTTTTCAAACGGGCCGACGAAGAAGCCGGGGTGCCAGCAGAACACGCCGCGCGGCGGTCTCGGTTGGCAACGCCGCTGCTGGTCTTGACCGGGCCTGTTCGATGAGCTGCGCGGAGCGCAGGTCATCGATCCTGGGTCCAGCGCCTCGCTGGTCCGGGTGCAGGGGCGGACAGCCCCTGCTGGGGCCTGGGGCAAAGCCCCAGCAAGGCGGCTTCACGAGGAGACCCCATGCTCAGGCGCATGGCGAGGGGCACGCTCCGCGGAGAGCCCGAGCGCTTTCCCTCATCCCCGAAACGCACGAGCCGTGCTAAAGGGCGCCCCGTGGCAGCCTCGGATTCTCGTTCGTCCTCGGCCAGCGGGCTCGGCAAGCTCCTCGATGCGCGGCGGGTCCTCCTCGTCGTCGGCTGCGGCGGGGTCGGCAAGACGACGACCACGGCAGCGCTCGGTCTCGCCGCAGCACGTCGCGGCAAGCGCGTGCTCTGCTTGACGATCGACCCCGCGCGGCGCCTCTCGCAGAGCCTCGGCATCGAGGAGATGAAGACGGAGGCGCAGACGATCGACCCCGCCCTCTTCGCCCAGGCGGGCGTGACCATCACGGGCTCGATGACCGTGATGATGCTCGACACGAAGAGCACCTTCGACTCGCTCGTCACGCAGCTCGCGCCCTCCGTCGAGCAGCGCGATCGCATCCTGAACAACGTGCTCTACAAGTACATCTCGACGTCGCTCGCCGGTACCCAGGAGTACATGGCGATGGAGAAGCTCTACGCGACGAAGAGCGACCCGAGTTACGACCTCATCCTGCTCGACACGCCGCCGACCCCCAACGCGCTCGACTTCCTCGACGCCCCGGAGCGGCTCGTGGGCGCGATCGACAGCGCCGCGACGCGGTGGCTCGTCCAGGCCGTGCAGAGTTCGGGGAAGTTCTCGATCAACGTGCTCGCGAAGGGCGCCGCCGCGATCGTGCGGGGCATCGGGAAGGTGTCGGGCAGCGGGTTCCTGGAGCAGATGGCGGCGTTCATCGCCGAGATCAACTCAGTCTTCGGCGGATGGAAGAAGCGCGCAGACGCCGTGAGCACAGCGCTGCGCGGGCCCGACGTGGCCTACGTGCTCGTGACGACGCCAGACCCGCTCGCCGTGCGCGAGGTGATGTTCTTCGCGGAGCGGCTGCGCGAGCAGGACATGCGGCGCGACGCCTTCGTGGTGAACCGCGTGCACCCGACCTACGGGCGCGTGCCAGACGTCGCCGAGGTGGAGGCCGCGCTCTCGCAGAGCGCGATCCCGCTCGGCCCAGACGCGCCAGCGCGGCTCCGGCGCGCGGCGGAAGACGAGAGCCGCATGGGCAAGCTCGACGCGCTGCACCTCGTGGGGCTCGAAGCAGCCCTGGAGGACGAAGCCTCCGGCGGGAGCCTGCTCGCGCACGTGCCCGCGTTCCCCTACGACATCCACGATCTGGAGCGGCTGTCGCGCATCGCCGAGGTCCTCGCGCCGTAGAACGGTTCGAGGCTCTCGTGCAGGGAAGGGCGCTTCTGCGTGTTCCGCCCGAGCCGTCCTCGTGGCATGGTCGGGGCATGGATCGAGGCGGCAAGAGGCTTTCGCGTACGCGCTGGGCGTTCCTTTCGCTCGTCGGAGCGCCACTCCTGCTCGCATGGCTCTCCGGCGCAGCCGGGTGCACCGAGGAAGACCCGCCGGAGCCACGCCCCGGCTTCCCCGGCGATAGCTGCACAAAGACGGACGATTGCGCCGTGCCACTGCGCTGCATCGACAACGTCTGCGTGGTGCCCGGCGGCTCCGGCGGCAGCGACGGCGGCACCGAGCCCGACGCCTTCGGCCCCGGCCCAGGCCCAAGCGCCGACGCCGGCCCCTGGAGCCAGTGCGACGAGTGTCTCGAAGGCACCTGCGGGCAAGCCGAGAAGGCATGCGGCCCCGATTGTCGCTCCATCGAGGCCTGCATCGAGACCGTGTGCGTGAACCTCAGCGACTCGCCGCAAGACGAGAGCGCATGTTTCCTGTACTGCCAGGACCGCTTCCCGGCCGGAAAAGATCAGCACCTCGCCGTCGTGAACTGCGCGCTGGAAGTGATGTGCTCGCCCCCCTGCACGTTCTACCCGCAAGACTACGATCTCTGCCGGACGTTCATGAACAACGGCGATTGCACAGGCTTCCAGAAGGCATGCGAAGCCGACGCACGATGCGGGGTCTACCGCGATTGCGTGAAGTTCTGCACCTCGATCGGAGACTGCACCGCCTGCGACGACTCCGCCGACGGAACCGAAGGCCGCAAGCTGCTCGAAGCCTACGAGCAGTGCGTCGCAAGCGAATGCATGACGGAGTCATGGATCCCGTGACGGCAGGCGTCGCGCTGGGGCGTTGCCCCAGGCCCCAGGAGGGGGCTGTCCGCCCCCTCCACCCCGGACCAGCGAGGCGCTGGACCCAGGATCGATGAACTGCGCGATGCGCAGTTCATCGAACGGCCGCTGACAAGGTAGGCGAGGCGTTTGCCGGCCAAGGCGGCGGCGCGGACGAGTGGTCGTGGGAGAGCACAAGCGCCGCGAGGGGCCGGAACCCGTTCGGTGCCCCCCGCGTCGTTGCCCCTCGGGCATCTCGACAGGCGACATCAGCCCTCGTCCTCGTGTGTTCGGTGCCGTGACAAGCCAACGTGCTTGCCGCAGGGCATCGGGCACGAAGCCAAGCAAGGCGCGTCCGCGCGGCAGAGGAGGTGTCTCGCCGCCGGACACGTGGTGAAGCGTGCGTCCAGGGGAAGGTCGACCCTCGAGACAAGGTCTCGACGCAGCCGACGTTCCTCGTCTCGCCGCCGAACACGGTCCGTCCGCCGTCGACGGAGCGTGTCGCGGGGGCTCACAGGTCGGCGCCCAGGCCAACGTCAGGCAGCCGGCCGCGTCCCTCGGTCTGTCGCGCAGCGGAGGCACCTGTGGCGCCGCCGAACACGCGTCGTCGACAGCGGAGGTCACGTGTTTGGGGGGATGCCGCGCTGGGGGCGTCGCGCCGGGGCGCTGCCCCGGACCCCGCGGGGGCTGTCCGCCCCTCGACCCGGACCAGGCACGGCCTGGACCGAGGGGGGAAGAACTGCGCAACGCGCAGTTCTTCCCACGGGCCCGTGGCAAGACCATGGAGGTGGGTCTCGAACAGGCGACGGACACGCTGCCGGTGGAGCCTGCAGCGCCGCGGTCTCTGTCGGCAGGATCGTCCCTGGTCTTGACCGGGCCTGTTCGATGAACTGCGCATCGCGCAGTTCATCGAGCCCGGGTCCAGCCCCTGGCTGGTCCGGGGTGGAGGGGGCGGACAGCCCCCTCCTGGGGCCTGGGGCAACGCCCCAGCTCTGCGCGCCCCCTGTCAGGGGCAGTTTGGGTTCGCGGCTTCGACGACGGCGCAGTATTCGGGGGCGCCGTCGCTCATGCAGATCGTCTTGCAGGTTTGGCAGAAGACGCAGGAGTCGAGGGCTTTGAACTTTTGGAGGGCGCCTGCGGGGGTGCCGAGGTCTTCGGCACACTTGAGCGTGCAGCAGCCGCCGTCTGTGCTGAGGGCGCAGTTGTCGTAGGAGCAGTCGGCGAGGGCCTTGCAGGCGGCGTCGGCGATGCAGGCGTCGGCGAGGGCTTTGCACTCGTTTGCGTAGGCGCCTGTCGTGTTGCTCGTGCAGTCGCTGCAGACCGAGTAGCTGCCGCTGCCGCCGCTGCCGGAGGAACTGGAGGAGCTGCCGCCGCTGCCGGAGGAGCTCGAGGAGCCGCCGCCTGCGGAGCTCGACGAGCCGCCGCCTGCGGAGCTGGAGGAGCTGCCGCTCGAGGAGCTTGATGACGAACCGTTGCCGGAGCCGCCTGCGCCGCCCGAGCCGCCTGTATCGTCACTGCACCCTACGGATACGAACAAAGAGCTGAGTGCTGCGAGCCCGAGCGCGTACCAACCAAGCCTCATCGTCTGTCTCCCTTCCAAGCGTGAGCCACGCGCCGTCCGCGCGGTGGAATGGGGACATCCTACCGCGGAGGCGTCTCCTTCGGGCGCGCGAACTCGTCTGTCAGCCTGGACCATGGCAGGGCGGCGCTTGATCCTGTGGGCTCGGACGATGTGGATTCGGGGGCGTCGGCGAGGGACCAGGCGGTGAGCACGACGAGCGCCATCCAGACGAGATCGGCGAGCAAGAGGTGTATGAGCTGCATCGCCACCGGCGCGAGGAGGAAGAGGTTTAGGAAGCCTGCGCCGATTTGCACGATCACGAGCGCTGAGACGAGCCGCGCGGGCTTGAGCAGCGCGGGGCGATGCGACGTGACGAACCCTGTCGCGAAGAGCAGGTAGGCGGCTACCACGCTGGCCACGATCGGGTGGTAGACGCGGAGCTGCACGAACACGTGCGCGGTTTGGGACACGTCGGCGGCGAGACCTTCGCTCAGTGTCTTGGCGGGGAAGAGCGTGTCGCCGAGGGCTGCGATCGCGCCGGTCACGCCGACGGCTACCACGCCGAGGAGACCGCCGCCGAGCACGTAGGTCGGCGTGCCTGACGAGCGACGGGGCAGGGGGCCGCCCGAGGCCCAGAGCACCGTGAGCGTCATCGCCGCGACGAGCAGGAACGTGTTGATCAGATGCGCGCTCATCCAGTAGCCACGCGCGATCGATGTATCGCCCGCGACGCGCTCGAAGAGGACGATGCCCGCGCCGACGGCTGCTTCGGTGACCATGAAGAACATCGACGCGACGGCGCCGAACCGCACGGCGTGCCGGCGCGGGAAGGCGCGGAAGGCCCACACGAGCTGGAGGAGCGTGAGCAGGAAGGCGATCCCCGAGGTCAGCCGGTGCGTGAACTCGATCAGGGTCTTCACGCTGGGGGCGCGCGGCAGCACCTCGCCGTTGCAGGTGGGCCAGTGGCTCCCGCAGCCTGCGCCTGCGCCGGTGGCGCGGACGAAGGCGCCCCAGAGGATGACGCCGAGCGTGACGACGAGCGTCGCCCACGCGACCCGGCGAAACGAACCTTGCGACATGCCCCCCGTTCTAGGGCCGGCCGGGCGTCCAGGCGAGCGCCTTTCATCCTCTCGACGCGCGGGCGAGGCCGCTTTATGCCTCCCAGGGTCCCCATGAGCACCATCACCCTGAGCGGACTCTTCGTGTATCCCGTCAAGGGCGCGCGTGGCATCACCCTCGACCGGGCTCGGGCGCTGGGCCTCGGCATCGAGCACGACCGGCGGTTCATGATCGTCGACCCGGACGGCGAGTTCCTCACGCAACGCGAGCACCCTGAGATGGCGCTCCTCGAAACGGCGATCGAGGGCGACACGCTTGTCCTTCGCGCGAAGGGCCATGGCCCGCTCCGCCTCCCGCTCCGCCCCGAGGGGCCTACGGATCGGCGCGTCCGGGTCTGGAGCGACAAGTGCGGCGCCGTGTTCGTCGGCGACGAGGCCGCTGCGTACCTGAGCGACGTGCTCGGCCGACGCGCGGAGCTCGTGTACATGCCCGACGACGCTACGCGGCGCGTGGACGGCCGCTACGTGAACCGCAAGGAGCGGGTCGCGTTTGCGGATGGGTTTCCGTACCTCCTTGCCTCGGAGGGCTCGCTCGCGGATCTGAACGCGCGCTTGCGCGAGGGCGTGCTGATGGATCGGTTCCGGCCGAACCTCGTGGTCCGCGGGGCGCCGCCCTGGGCCGAGGACGCGTGGACGAGCTTGTCCATTGGCTCCGTCGTCTTCCATCTGCGCAAGCCGTGCAGCCGTTGCAGCGTGATCACCGTGGATCAGGCGACGGGCGTGCGGGGCAAGGATCCGCTGGCCACGCTGGCGACGTTCCGCGCGCGGGCGAACCGCGTGTATTTCGGCTGGAACATGGTCGCCGAAGGGGAGGGCGAGATCTGCGTGGGAGACGTGGTGACCTTGGGCGCTCGCTCGTACGACGAAGTCGGCTGAGGCGCCGAGGAGAGAGCATGCAGAACGCGGCACCGTGGGATGCGATCGTGATCGGCGGCGGGCCCGCGGGCTCGTCCGTCGCGACCTACCTCGGACGGGAAGGGCGGCGGGTGCTTCTGCTCGAACGGGAGCGGTTTCCGCGCGAGCACATCGGCGAATCGCTTTTGCCCGGCGTCTTGCCGTACCTCGACGCGCTCGGCGCGCGCGAGGCCGTGGAGAGCGCGGGCTTCGAGCGCAAGGAGGGACAAACCTTCGTCTGGGGCCGCGATCGCACGCCGTGGGAGATCGATTTCCGCGAGCTCGACGTGCACCCGTACGCGTACTTCGTGGATCGGGGGCGCTTCGACGAGATCCTCCTGCGCAACGCCGAGAAGGCGGGGGCCACGGTGCGCGAGGGGTACGCGGTGACGCGCGTGATCTTCGAGAAGGGCCGCGCCGTCGGGGTGCGCGTGCGCGGGCCGGGCGGCGAGGAGCGAGACGAGCGGGCGAAGTTCGTCGTGGACGCGTCGGGGCAGAGCGCGCTCGTGGCGCGGAACGCGGATCTGCGGCGGATCGTGCGCGGCCTCAAGAACGTGGCGGTGTGGGCCTACTGGGAGGACGCCGAGCGCCTGCCGGGGCACAAGCACGCGCACATCCTGACGACGAGCATCCCCGAGGGCTGGATCTGGGTGATCCCGCTGGGCAAGCGCACGAGCGTCGGGGTCGTGACCTCGGCGGCGACACGCGCGGAGCGGGACAAGCTCGGGGCGAAGGCGTGGTACGAGCAGGTGCTGCGCGCGTCGGAGGCGGCGTGGCCGCTGCTCGCGAACGCGCGTCGGGTGACGGAGGTGACGGGGGCGCGGGACTGGTCGTACCGCGCGCGGCGCCTCTCCGGGCCGGGGATCTTGCTCGCGGGCGACGCGGCCTGCTTCATCGATCCGATCCTCTCGACGGGCGTGCACCTCGCGATGACGAGCGGCTTCTGGGCCGCGGCGTGCGTGCACAGCGCGCTCGACGAGCCGCGCCACGAGCCGTTTTTGCGACGCTTCTACGAGGAGACGTACGGCGCGACCTACCGGGAGTTGCTCACGCAGGTGAAGGCCTTTTACAAGGCCGCGGGGCGCCGGGACTCGATCTTTTGGATGTCAAAGCAAATCCTGCGGGTCGGCGAGGCCGTCGCGCCGGAGCTCGCGTTCCTGTTCATCACGGCGGGCCTCTTGCGGAACGCGGCGGTGGACGCGCCGCACGATCCGGCCGCGCAGGTCCGCGCCGAGCTCGGGGAGCGGGCGCGGCTCCCCGCGGAGGAGCCGAAAAAAACGTTCTCGCCGGAGCTCCCTTCGGCGCGGTCGCGCTCGCGGATCGTGTCGCCGCCGATCGTGTGGCGGGTCGGGGAAGGCGGATCCGCGCAGCTCGTGAGTGTGCGGGCCGAGGGACTTCGCCTCCGGCTCGTCCGGCATGAGCCACGCAGCATCACGGATCGGCCGCGGAAGAGTTATTTCGTGCTCGATCTGGTCGACGCCGGGCGCTTGCCGCTCGGGCTCGTGCTCGTCGAGGAAGGACGCGCGGCAGGCGAGCCGCTCGCGGGGGTCGCGCCGCGTCGGGCAGGTCGGTTGCTCGTCACGCTCCTCCCGTACCCCCGGTCGATGGGGGCTGCGCTCGGACAAGCCGAGCGACGCCCCCAAACCCCCATGCGTCCCCACGATCCCGCGCTCCTCGCGAAGCTCGAACAGACGCTCGTCGGCCTCGTCGCGGCCGCCGACGATCCCGCGAAGCCGCTCCTTCTGCGCCGCGTGCGTGCGCAGCTTCGAACGGCGCTCCGCGCGCCGGGCGTGTTGCCGGCCGAGATCACGGCGACGCCTTCGCGCGCCTTCCGCGGCGGCGGCGTCGCCGAGCCGCCGATGACCCTCGTCTTCCGCGCGAAACACCCGGAAAACCCCGTTCCGCGCGTCTACCTCCTGCTCGAAGCGCGCTTGCCGCCAGAGCTCGTCGACATCCCGATCCTGCGCACGCGCTTCTGCGACGTGTGGCTCCGGCCCGAGCGCGCGCGGGATGGCCGCCTCCTCGCCGAGGTGCCCGAGGTCCGGAGCCTCGTCGAAAGTGCCTGCGCTGCCATCTGGGACGCGACGCGCCCGGCGACGACGCTGCCCGCGGCGTTCGCGGCGGCCGAGGCGGCGCTCCGCGCGCTCACGCCGGCGGGGTACACCTTCGAGATGTCGGGTCGACTCGGGAGCACGGAGGATGGAGAGCTTCCCCCTTCGGCGACGGGCACCACGGAAGGCGCTTCCATCGTCTGATTTTCCTGCGCGGAGGCGGCTGTCCCGAGCGTGCAAACTGGCTCGGGCTGGTGCAGCTTCGACGTATGGCGATCACATGCAGGGAAGAAGCGATGCGCTGGGTGCATCGATATGCGATCGGCGGCGCGGCCTTCGCGGCCCTCCCGCTGCCGGTCTCCACGACGGCGGGCCTCGCCGCGCTCGAGGTCCACATGCTCAACTTCATCGGCGGGGTGTACAACGAGCCCGTCGGCAACCTGAGGAGCCTCGCTGCGGGTGGCGGCTTGGAGGTCATGGGCGCGGGCCTCAAGCTCGTGGCCACGCGCGCCGTCTCCTTCGTCCCCGGCCCGGTGGGCTTCGTGATCCGGGCGGGCATCGCGGCGATCGTAATCGAGTCCATCGGCCGCGCGATCATCGGGTATTTCGAGCACAAGCACCCCGACAAGGTCTTTTCACCCGCGGTCTAGGGCCTGCTTCGTACTAAGATCGCGCCGTCGTGAAGGCGCTGATCAAAGTCGGCTACGCGTGCAACGAGAACTGCACGTTCTGCCACACGGCCGACATCCGCCACCTCGACGACACGTCCGAGCGGATCGACTGGAAGATCGACCGCGCCAAGCGCCTCGGCGCGTCCATGGTCGTCCTCTCCGGCGGCGAGCCCACGATGCGGCCCGAGCTCTCGCGCTGGGCGCGTCGCATCGCCGGGCACGGCCTCGACTTTGGCCTCGTCACGAACGGGCTGATGCTCTCGTACCGGAACGTCGTCGACGAGCTCGTGGGCGAGTGCCGCCTCCGCTACGTCTACATGTCCCTGCACGGCGGCGCGCCCAAGGTGCACGGCTCCGTCGTCCGCGCCGACACGTTCCACAAGGCCATGCAGGCCATCGAGAACCTGCACGGGAGGATCCCCGATCTCACGATCAACTGCGTGATCACGACGGCGAACGTGAAGCACTTGCTCGGCCTCGTCGATCGGCTGCTCCCGTTCGAGGACCTCTGCATCAAGTTCTCGATGACGCAGCCGAAGGGCGCGGCGAACCGGGCCTTCGACGTCATCGTGCCCGAGGTCGCCGCCTGCGCCGCGCGCGTGAATGAGGCGATCACGTACGGGCTCGCGAAGCGGAGCGAGCGCGGGCCGCGCTTTGCGCACGACGGCCTGCCGTTTTGCCTGCTGCCGGGATACGAACACCTCTACGACGATCTCAAGACGCACCGGTACGCGACGATGATCGAGGCCGACGAGGACGACTTCGTCCCTGTCGACGACGTGGCCAAGATCCAGCCCGAGGAGGTCTGCGGCGACTGCGCGCTGCGCGGCGCGTGTCCGGGGCTCTACCGCGGCTACCATGAGATTCACGGCGCGGGCGCGCTCCGGCCCGTCACGGATCGGCCTCGGGCGAACTCGTACAACTTCGTCCCCGAGCGCGACCTCGCGCGCCCGCCCGGCGCGCCGTGCCCGATCCGCGCGGACGGGACGAGCCCGTACGATCGCGGGCGCACGTTGTTGCTTCGCCTCAAGGACCGGATGCGCCTCTTCCGCACGGAGACGCGGGACTTCTCCGACGAGGAGCTCCTCGCGACCAAGGAGAGCGCCGGCCAGATCTACCTCGACGTCTCGACGAAGCTCGCCCCCGACGACTTCGCGAAGGACTTACGGAAGCTCCGCCCCGCGGCCGAGTGCGAGGCGTGCCCCGAGCGTCCGCGGTGCACCGGCGCCTGGGAGCCCGTGCCCGCGGACGTGTTCACGCGGGATGATCGCGACGTGATGGCGATCCTCGCGAACCTCTCGGGCCGCGTGCTCGACCTCGGCTGCGGCGAAGGGCCGTACCTCGAAGCGCTCGCGCGGCGCGCGGCGGAAGGGCACATCACGTACGTGGGCGTCGATCCGGATCCGCAGCGGCTCGCCGTCCTCGCGTCGCGCCACCCGTTCGCGCGGTTCGTGGAGGGCCGCGCGGAGGATCTCGGCGAGGCGCTCGGCACGTTCGACCACGTGCTCGCGCTCCGCAGCGTGAACCACCTCGAAGATCCGGCGCGCGCGTTCGGCGCGGCGATCGCGCGGCTGCGGCCCGGCGGGACGCTCACGCTCGTGGACAACGTCGCCTTTGGCCTCGTCCGCAGCCGCGCGCACGCGGCGCGCGCCGAGGCTGCGCCCGGGAACCGCTTCGAGCATTTTCGGAACGACGACGCGGCCCGGACCGCGCGGCGGCTCGAAGACAAGCCCTTGCGCCTCCTCGAACGCCGCGACATCGGCCGCGAGACCAGCAATCAGTGGATGTTGCGCTATGAGCGCACGGGAGAAATGCCGTCGTGACTGCTTCTGCTTCGTCCCCCCGCAGGCTCCCCGTCCTCGCCGCAGGCGCCGTCGAGACGTCCTTCGCCGACTTCCAGAACGAGGCGCTGCTCGGCGACGCGGAGGGCGGGGAGAAGACGCTCGCGCACGAGGCCGCCGCGCACGAAAAACGCAACTGGGTGCGCCTCTCCTACGATTGCAACAACCACTGCACGTTTTGCCTCGATTCGAATGCGCACGACGGCACGATGCGGGCGACGCAGGACATCAAGGTGCAGATCGTCGAGGGCCGGCGGCGCGGCGCCGATCGGCTGATCCTCTCGGGCGGCGAGCCGACGATGCACCCGAACTTCCTCGACTTCGTGAAGCTCGGGCGCCTCGCCGGCTACCGGAAGATCCAGACCGTGACGAACGGCCGCATGTTCCGTTACCCGGAGTTCCTGAACAAGGCCGCGGACAACGGCTTGCACGAGATCACGTTCTCGCTGCACGGCCACACGGCGAAGCTACACGACGCGCTCGTCGGCACGCCCGGCGCGTTCGTGGAGGAGGTCGCGGGGCTGAAGGCGGCGCTCGCGTCGGAGCGGTTCATCGTCAACGTCGACATCGTCATCAACAAGCAAAACGTCCGGCACCTGCCGGCGATGCTGGAGATGTTCATCGGCTGGGGCGTGAAGGAGTTCGACCTGCTGCACGTGATCCCCTTCGGCAACGCGTGGAGCGACGCGCGGCACCACCTGTTCTACGACCTCGACGGCAACCTCGAATACCTGCAGCAGGCCTTCGCGTACGCGCGGAGGCCCGACATCCACATCTGGCTGAACCGCTTCCCGCCGCCCTACGCCGAGGGTTTTGAGGATCTGATCCAGGATCCTTATAAATTGAACGATGAAGTTCGCGGTCGGCGCGAGGAGTACGATCGGTACCTCTCGCTCGGCAAGAAGCTCATGTGTCGCGAGCCCGAGAGGTGCAAGTACTGCTACCTGGAGAGCCTCTGCGACACGCTCGACGAGGTGATCGACGTGCGCAAAGCCGAGGAGGTGGACGTGCTGCGCTACGCCGGCGAGCCGCCCCTCGCGGGCAAGCTGCCGGAGGCGAGCGCGGCGCGGATCGTGGCGGCGAACCTGGACGAGGCCGCGGCGCTCGCAGCAAAAGCGACGCCGGGCTCCATCGAGCTCGAGCTCGCGTCCTACGAGGGGTTGGCGGAGGCGCTCTCCCCCGAAGGTCTGCTCTTCGGCAAGAAGCTCGTGGCCTGTTACACGGGTGATCCCGCCGCAATCGAGCCCCTGCTCGGAATCCCCCGGTCCTTCGAGGTCCGCACCTTCCTCACGAAGGCAACGGAGCCCGTGATCCGCAGGCTGGATCCCCCGCCGGAAAACCTCGTGCTCGTGCAGCAAAACTACGACCTCGTGTCGGACGCCCACGCAAACGACGTCGACACGAAATCGTTTTTCGCGGCGTACCCCCATCCCGTCCCCGTGGAGAACGTACCCGCCTGCGTGGCAGGAAGGCCCGTGCGGCCCGCCGCGCGGACGCTGGACCTCGCGATGCTCGGCACCGACGCGCGCATCGACATGACAGCGTTCACGAAGCGCTACGTGGCCGACGGGTTCTACACGAAGGCACTCCGCTGCAAGGACTGCCGCGAGAACACCTCCTGCCGTGGCGTGCACGTGAACTGGGTTCGCGCCCACGGCTTCGGGGCGCTGGCGCCCATCGGCTAGCGTTGCGCTGGGGCTTTGCCCCAGGCCCCACCAGGGGTTGTCCACCCCTGGACCCGGACCAGCCAGGGGCTGGACCCAGGCTCGATGACCTGCGCTCCGCGCAGCTCATCGAACAGGCCCGGTCAAGACCAGCAACGACCCTGCCCACCAAGACCGCCGCGCTACTGGTTCGGCTGGCACCCCGGCTTCTTCGTCGGCCTGTTTGA
>NZ_JARZHI010000132.1:0-13825 GCF_029946465.1 Polyangium sorediatum | reverse complement strand
TTCCAATGTTTGGGTGACGATCTCCTCGACCTTCGCGTCGCTGATCTTGCGCGGCGCTCCTGAACGAGGCTCGTCGAGCAGTCCGTCGAGCCTCTTACTGACGAACCGCGCCCTCCACTTGCACACGGTCGCGTCGCATAAACCGAGCTCCCGCGCGACGTCCTGGTTGTCCTTCCCCTCCGCGCACGCAAGGACGATGCGCGCGCGAAGCGCGAGCTGCTGCGAGGTCTTGCCTCGGCGCGTGTACCCCAGCAGCAGCTCGCGTTCCTCTTCCGTTAGGACCAGCGGCTTCTTCGGTCTTCCCACACCTGCATATGTCGTCAGGTCATGGATTTGTACCGATGCGCTGAGAATTTTTACGAACTTTGGTCCCAGGACACTACAAAGCCGCTGAGGAGCCACTCGGGGCCGGTGGAAAACCCGCTTGTATTTTGCGGGTGGGTCCACCTGGAACCTGTGGCGGGTCGACGTCGAGGGTTCTCCGAAGGGGCGCCCGACGTGGTTTCGCAGGGTTACGGGCACGGGACGTGGCGCCGAGAGCCCGAAAAGCAAGAAAAGTGGTTACATCGAGCGGCTCTTCTCGAAGTCGGGCTTATGAATCCAGTGGGCGATCGGTCCGTTTTCCACTTTGCACGTGGCTTTTTGTTGTTTGTCTTGGCTGATGCGCGAGCGGCACAGCCTTTGCGCAGGGCCGCGTTGGGCAGGGAATGCGCCAAGAGGGCAGGACAGAGGGTTTCCGGGAAGGGCGTGGAAGGTGCGTCAGGAGCCTCGGGGACGCTCCTCGAAGGCAGTCGGGGGGCGGATCGACGAAAAAGTGGTTACGTGGAGCGGCTATTCCCGTGCTTCGCCCTGCGAAACAAGGGGGCGAGGATGCGAAAGCCAACTTTTGAAGTGGCTTTTTGTGGTTTGTCGTAGCCATCATTTAGCGACACGGGCGATTGATGCCCGCGTCGAGGGGAAACCGCGCAATTCCTCCTGGCACTCGCTTGTCGAAACGCTACATTCGGTGGAACCGGGCTACATAGGTCCCGAGGCCGCTCCGCTCCTTTGGGGGGCGTGAGGCCCACTTGCCCTCGAGCCCGGAGAACCAGCAACGCGGCGCTTCGGGTAACCGAGGTGCCGGGGAGGTGCACCGTGAGCATTTCGATCGTACCCCCGTCGATGGTCCCATCCAGCAGCCCGCGTTCCTCGCGACGAGCGACACGGCGGACTCGCTCCACCATCGCGCCAGCGAGCCGACGGAGCGGCCTCCCACGACAGCCGAACCGGCGGAGCCATTCCAGCGAAACGGGACAAGCTGGGAGAGTCACTGCTTCACCACGTCCGAAGCGCCCCCCAATGACGCGCACCGCCCCTACCGTCCAGCGCTCCTACGTGGTAGAAATCGCACCTCGTGGGGAAGGGTGCGACGACGGCATCACGGCGCACATCCGACCGGCCGAGCACGCTGCGGCAGCCGCCGAGCATGGCTTCCGTTTCAGCGACGACGTGCTCGATGCCGTGGCAGCCCTCCTCGTGGAGATTGCACGGGAAGAAGGGGACGACGGAGGGGAGCCATGAAGCGTTCGCAACTGCAGTCCTGGGGCGAAGAGTCCCCGCCGCCGGCCCGATGGTGGGCGTTCTACGTTCGGGTGACCAAAGAGGAGAGCTTGAAGAAGGACCTCTCCGTCCCGAACCAGTGCGCACGTGCACGGGAGATCGCCGCGGCGCGAGGTTGGACCGACTACCGGATCTACGTCGAGGAGAAGAACGTCTCGGCGGAGCTATGGGCCGAAAAGCGTCCCGCGTTCCGGCAGTTGATTGACGACATCGTCTCCGGCAACGTGATCGGGGTCTGCGCGCGGCACACCGATCGCTTCTGGCGAGGCAACGAGATTCAGGGGCGATTCCTGCGCGTGTTGAAGCCGCTGGGGATCGAGCTCTGGGACTTCAACAGCCGTTACGATTACAAGAGCGCCCATGGGCGGTTCTCGCTCCAGGTGCTCGGCGCCGCGTCGGAGCTCGAGGTCGGGCTCATGGCCGAGCGGATCCGCGAAATGCGACGCGGAAAGGCCATCCGTGGCCAGACGGGGGGCGGCGCGCCTCCCTTCGGCTACACGTCGCAGTCTCGGCGGATGGCGGAGCTCGTCGCTGCGGATGTGCCCCGCGACGAGGCGTACCGGCAGGCGTGCCTCCAGTATCCCGTTGGGAAATGCTGGTATGTCGACGAGGACGAGGCGCAGATCGTCAGGCTGATGTTCAAGCTGTATACGGATCCGCAGTACCGATACGGCGCCAAACGGATCGCGCGGTATCTGCACCAGCATGGGTTCCATCCAAGGAAAACGACTGCATTCTCGGTCACGTTCATCATGAAGGTGATCAATAGCCCCAGCTATGCAGGTTTTACCAGCTTCGACGAGGATGCATACGAGAACCGAATGCCGTCGAAAGCCCCTCGACACAAGCAGAAGCTTTATAGGGGCGAGCACCCGGCGCTGATCGAGCCGGAGCTGTGGCAAGCCGCGCAGCAAATCAAGGAGACGGAACGCACGGTCCAGCGCACGCGAAAGACACAGAAGGGTGCTCTGGCCGAGATCTTCTCGCTGACGGGTATCATGTCGTGCCCGCAATGCGGTGCGGCCATGGTCGGGAAGTCCACGCAGCCCCGGAACCGCGGCGTCTCCTATCGGTATTACCAGTGCTGTCGTCGCTACAATGGCGGTATCGAGGCGTGCTCGATGCCGACCATCCCCGCCGAGGGCCTACAGGATGCCGTCTGGAAGTGGGTACACGACCTCATGGACAACCAGGCGTTCGTCATGGAGCAGCTCGAGCGGATGCAGAAGAAGTACCGGAAGGAGCAGCCCGCGGGTCGACAGCAGCTCGTAGCGCTTCGCCGTCGCCGCGAAGCACTCAAGGCCGGCATCGAGAAGTATTTCCGGCTGTTCGAGTCAGCGCAGAGCACGGAGCCCGACGTCGCGATCCTCGACCGGGTGCGCGCGCTGCGGGCAGAGCTTCAGTCCGTCGAGGCGGAGGTGGCGGCTCTCGAAACGAGAAGCGCACCCGCGGAGCTCGAGGTGAGTCCCGAACGCGTGCGGCGGTACCTCGCGACGCTGCGTCAGAAGGTAGCGGAACACGCTGATCTCCAGCGCGTGCTCTTCATGGAGCTCCAGCGGGAGCATGATCTCCAGGTCCGCGTGGCACCGTCAGGAGAGGAGTTCACCGCGTCGATCGCGCTGCCTACGGAGGCGTTCGCCAAGGGGAGCGCAGGGGCTCCAGAGCAGAAGGTGCTGATGTCCGTGCTGAAGAGTCCAGATGCGGGGGGCGGTCCGCGCGTTTGGCGAAAGGTTAACGATGCGTCCGCGACATTGAGGGCGACGCTATGCATGGCCCTGCGCATTTGCCGAGCGAGATCTGAATCCCTCCGTTCGATCTGCTCCGCGATGCCGGCTGCGTCCCCAGCCATGGCCAAAACGACTTCGTAGATCCTCAGCATGACGAAACCTCCGCCCGACGACCCTTTCGCCGGGCCCCTCGTCCCGCACCGTCGCGCGCAGGCCTCTTCAAGGCTGCGCAGCACCGCGCGGAGCCGCGCGGAGCAGCACGCAGTGCTGCGAGCACGGCGAGCACGGCGTGGCCTTGAAGAGGCCGAGCACGACGGTACGCTCGCCGTCCCCGAGCGGGCTCCTCTGATTCCCGCTCCCGCTCCCGCTTCCGCTTCAGCCTTCGCAGCCGCTTTGCGTCGAGGAATGTTGAGCCGTGGGAGCTTGCGCCTTCATAGGATGAAACGCTCGAGCTCCGCTTCCGTAAAGGGTTCGCCCGTAAAAGGGTTGAGCCCTGGAGGCGGCAGCGGCGGGATCTCGGGCGAGCCGGGCCACGTGATGCCCACCTTCTGAAGCTTGCGTTGGGCGTGAAGCAGTTGCTTCGGGTCGGGCGGCTTGGGAAGGAGCGTCACGAGCTCATCGGTCGAAAGCTCCGTAGGGCCAACCAGAGCGCGGGCGGTCACTGCGTCCACAATCGCGTGAATGGGGGCGGCCTCCGTTCGGTTGTACTCCGCCACATCGGCGTCATGAACGGGAAGCAGCCGACCACCTCGGAGCAAGCCCCACGCGGCCAGCCGGTCGGCGCCACAGGGCGTCGGGTCGTCGAACAGCGTGCCGGCGACGCGATCGCCGTAGAGCCAGAAGCCCACCCCTGCCAGCTTCTCCCCCTGATTTCCCTCTCCGAGCATGCGGACGGCCATCACGAGGGCCGGCTCCAGCTCGGCGGGAAGCCCCGGCACGGCCCCGCGCACGTCGTCCGGGCCGCCCGTCACCGCGTCGGCCGACAGGCTGAGCAGCTCGATCGGCCCGAACCCCAGCTCGAACGCGAGACCGACGACACCCGCCTCGGTCCACGCCACGACGTCGTTGTCTCCTTGTCCGTTGCGGTTGTCGAAGGCGCCCCGCTGGAGGTCGCCCAGCCAACGCGGACAGGAGGAGGCGGCGAACGAGGGGTATTGGAGCGGGTAGCCTGCGAGGACGGCTTCGATGTAAGCGCGGAACGCGGCGCGGACGATGGCGTCGCGGTCGAACACGAGGCGCCCGAAACGATGGTTCCGCTCGACCATGGTGCATCGCCTACGACTCGTTGGTCTCGGTGTCAACAGGCTCGCCGTCTGGGTCCGCCGGCCCCGTCACGGCGTGTACGCCTCCGCATTGTTGAGCTTTAACACCTCCTCCATCGGCGGGGCGTTATTCGTGAAATAGTCGTTGAGCTTGTGCGAGATGACGGCCGCGTTTTTGTTCGAGTTCATGCCCCACGGGCAGCACCGCTTGTCCTTCTTGGGCACGATGTGGTGCACCTCCGCGCTCGCATCGAGCCATTGGGGTGGATCGTTGAGGACGTCCGGCTCGGGGCACAATTGGGGCTTCCCCTTCTCACAAGGAAACATGAAGCCCGCCAGATCGGAGTGAACCTCGCCCCCGTGCTTGTTGCGGTTGGCTTGGAGGATCTGCGCTCTTTGCTTCTCCGAGAACACTTTCCCCGGCCCAAACGGTTCCAGCTCGGGCAAATTGCGGTACGGACCGTTCACCTCCGTCGGCACGCCGTCGACCTCGATCAGCGGCGTCTGCCGCGGCGCGGCCTGGTAGTTGATCGTGATCTTGTTCGCGACATCCGAGCCGATTTGCAGCGTGTAGTCCCCGTTGCCGACGGGCTGGCACGTGTAACCCTCGTCGTACGGCGCATTTCCCGACACCTCGCCGATCTCCACGGCATCCGCACACGCGTCCTCCCACTTCTGATAGAAACAGTCGAACGTGTTGGCCTCGGACATGTAACAAGCGGTCCCAAACGCGGCGATGTACTTGGCGCGCAGCGCAAGGTCCGTGCTCGGATTTCCGTCGAGCGGGATGCGGTAACGCATGCACGGCTTCTCCATCGACGCCGGGCATTCGGGCGCCGTGACGGGTGGCGTAACGCCCGAACCGAGAGGCCCTGGCTCATTCGACCCACACGCACCCGTCATCCCTGCCCCAACGAAGCCCAACACCAGCACGTCCAGCATTGCCGAGTGGCGTCTCGTCATTGCTTGCATGGAGTACGGAATCGCACATTGAGCGACTAGACGGCAAGGGAAAACGAGCCAGAGAGCTCAGGATGCGCCCGTGAACCGAGGGTCCCATGACGGTGACCGGGGCGGCGGGATCCGGGCGGGACCGCGGGAGCGGTACACAATCAGATCCCGGTTGCCGCTTCCGCTCGCGTGATCCGCCTCCGCCCCCGCCCCCGCCTCCGCCCCCGCCTCCGCTTCCGATCCGGAATCTATTTGCTACCTACTAGCTAGGCAGCAAACTTAATGATTCCGAACACTTGCAACACTCTGAGAGCGACACGCTGCCCGGCCAAATAGGCTGATCGCGCGTTCAGTTGTGGCGCAGTCTGATCGAGAGGTCTCGACCATGGAAGCCAGGACCGGCATCATCCCGAGCATGGGCGGCAAGAGCAGCAAGGGCGGCAAGGGTAGCAAGGCGCGCGGAACGGCGAAGGATCGCGCGCACGTCAGCCCCCCGCGCGAGGTCTCCATCCTCGAAGCGGCGCCCGATGCGCCCGCCGTCGTGAACGCTGGGCCCACGATCGCGGATCCTTCCGCGGTTCGGCGTGTCCTCACGGTCAACGGTCCTCACGCGGGGACGTCGCGAGTCCTCGCCTATCGGCGCGTCTCGACCATGGAGCAGATGCGATCGGGCACGTCGCTCGACGCGCAAGACGAGGAGATCCGCCGTTACTGTCAGTACGCCCGCCTCCCGGATCCGATTGACTTTGAGGAAACGGAATCGGGCGGCGTCGAGTCACAAGAGAAACGGGAGAAGATCGCAGCCCTGCTAAAGGCCGTCCGCCCGGGGGATCTCGTGGTCGTGGCGAAGCTCGATCGGTTCTCTCGCGATATCGTTTTCACGATCTCCGCCGTGCGAGACATCATCAAGCGGGGGGCGCGCTTCCTGTCTCTCGCCGAACGCTTCGACGCCTCTACCCCCGAGGGGGAGACGCAAATGGCCCTGTGGGCGTCGATCGCCCAGATGGAGCGGGCCCGCATTCGGGAGCGCACGGAAGGCAATCGAAAGCGACTCCGGGCCCTTGGGAAATTCGTAGAGGGACAGCCCCCGTTCGGCTACGTGCGGGCCAAGGGCGCGGACGCCCACGACAAGCCGCGCCGATTGGAGATCGATCCGGTCAAGGCGCCGATCGTTCGCCAGATGTTCGACATGTGCCTTGCAGGCAAGAGCGCGCGAGACATCGCGCTCCATTGCCAAACGACCTATACGGGACTCGCGACGTTCCGAACCGTCTGGATCCTGCAATTGCTCAAAAACCGCATGTACGCCGGCCAGATCGCGACCACGCCCGTCCGGCCCGACAAAAACCGGCAGTTGACGCAAAAGCCTGCGGAATGGGTCGACGCGCACGAACCGATCGTTTCCCTGCAAATGTGGCACGCGGCCCAGCACGCGCTAGCGGGGCGCCGCTCCTACGGGCGCAAGCCCCGCACGGACACGATCACCTCGGAATGGTTGATCCGAGGGCTCGCCCGTTGCTCCATCTGCGGATCGATGATCACGGCCAAGCCTGCAAGCGAGAAGAATAAGCACGCGGGATATTACGTGTGCCGGAAGCGCTACGCGCCCGAGTTGAAGAATGCCACGCGCGAGCGGTGCATGGGGGCGCCCTGGAATCGGCAGGACGAGATCGATCCCAAGATCGAAAGGCTCGCGGCGCGGCACTTCAAGGCGCTTGACGGCCAACTGTCGAAAGCGCCCCCGCCGTCCCCCTATGCGCCGAATTTCAGGGTGCAGCGGGCGAAGCTCGTAACGGCGCGGAGCAACCTCGTTTCCATGGTCTCCTCGGGCCAGTGGGGGATGGACGTGATCCGGGCGGAAGCGGCGCGGATCGAGCGCGACCTTGCCGCGATCGATGCGGAGGAGCGGGCGCTATCCGCGGAAGCTTCGGCCGATACGGTCGAGAATCGAAATGGCGCGCTTTCGTGGTTGCGCTCGATCGTGGCGCAATGGGGGAGCATGGCCGTTCCTGCTCGGCGCGGGGCGCTCGGCGCGATGCTCGACGGGATCAAGATCGGTCCGGAGGGGATCGCAATCGAATGGAGTGACGCCGCGACGATGGCCGTCCGGTACGCGGAGGGACGCCTACCCGATCCCACGACGCTCGACCAGGCGAGCGACGATCCGCGGCGCCCTGCTCGCCCGATGCTCCCGGGAGGCGCCGAGCACGCGCCGGCGCTTCCGCCCGGAGACGCCTAGCAGGCGTCCTAGCGGGCGCTCGGCGCGCGGGAAGGCTCGGGGGCTATCCCGCGCGCCGGCTCGCGTGGCGCCCCCTTCCCGCATCGTCTCGCCCCGCTACTCGTCCGGCGCACGTTCCTCATCACGCGGGGGCGCCACTTCTGAGGCCCCGATCTCTGCGATCCTCCCACGCACGTCAAGACCGACCTCATATTGCGGTTTGCCGTTGAGTACACCAAAAGCAATCTTGGTCGGAAAGTGATTGCAGAGAAGGTAATAACTCATCAACGGCGTAGCTGCGTCTTCAGCATATCGAAGCCACCATTTGCCATCGAGCGAGGGCTCTTCCGACGTTCCATGCAGTGCGCCGGCAGCAGGCGGGCGACCTTGCACACCAGTGAATACCATCGGGGACACCGCTTCTTGTTCGGCGATAGGGATTGCGAAAAAGAATGGACTCCAGACCCCTGCGCACGGGCGGACCTCGATCGCATGCCGTCGATCAGATCTTGGACTGTCGTGCACTCGGATTTCATAGGGCGGTGCTTCTTGGCGCACCGCGATCGGTCTCGTCAGCAGGAGCGCTTGGGCGAACACCGCCGCAGTCTCGCAGGCGTACCGGGTCCACGCTTCGTCCCGCTTGAACCCCACGACGTCGCTGAGCCCGCGGATGGCAAGGAAGGGCACGTCGCGCCCGTTGGTGGCGCGGTGCACGCCCCCCGACTCCATCTCGACGGCGACGATCTGGCGCGCCGCTAGGAGCCACGGCTTGGTGCGTCCGGTGTCCTTAACGAGTCGGTCGCTCGACGCGAGCGCGCCGGCAGTGAAGCGCGGGGGCCGCGGCGTCCCGCCGAAGTGGAGCTTGAGGCTCTCGCGCACATTCTTCTGCCACGCCTCATCGCCGTAGAAGTTGCCGGGGGCGAAATCCACTGGCGGCCTGGGCGTGCCGATTGACTCGGGCGAGTTCCAGGCGCCGAGTTCGTCATCGAGAGCGGGCAGATTGGCCGCGAGGGCGGCGGCGGCGTGGTGGACGGGCCCGCCGGTGATGGCGTGCTCGAAGGCCCCGCCCTCAAGCACCGCTTCCACGCTGAAGTCGAGGATGCGGGTGGAGACGACGATGTCGCCGAGCGTGATCTCCGAGGAAGGCATGCCGCCCGCAATGCCGACAACCAAGAGCCAGCGGGGGGCGAGGTCTTCGAGCAGGTCGCGGGCCATGGCGAGGGCCTCCCCGTTGCCCTGCTCGACGCAACGGCTGATCGCAAGCGTGTATGCGCCTCCGCCAGGGAGCGCCAGCGAGCGGAGGTTGTAGATGCGCCGGCCCTGCGCGCGTCCGTCGCCAAGTTTGTCGGGAAAGCGGCGCAGGACCGCGCGGAACTCGTCCTCGCGGATGGTGAGGATCCCAAAGTCAACGCGCCCCTTGACTTCCGCGATGTTCATCGAGGGCGCATTCCGCCACGGGCGTTGCAGCTCAAGTGGACCGCCCGCCCTCTCGCGCACCCAGGCAGAGGAGCGCTGCGGGACGGGATCCGTATTGGTCGCTGCAACCTGCACGGCTGCGCGGCTCGAAGAGAGTCTTTCGGCGATACGACGACAGTCATCATACAGGCGCTTGCTTTCCTCGTCGCGATTCGGGCGGCTAAACTCGCGGTACTCCAGGAGGTCCGCGATGAGCTTGCCGACAACGGGATTAGGCTCACGGTCCCAGAACGCGCGGATACGATTCGCTTTCGAGCCTGAGGCGTAGTTGTAGGCGTCGTCATAGATTTTCTTGTGTACGCTCTGAAGAACGAACTCCTCAAGGGTCCTGTTCGAGAAGTCGAGTACATAGCCGCCACCCATTTCGAGCAGCTTTTCAAGCTTCATCTTCTCGATGAACGTGAGGTCTGCCATCTTGAACGTCTCACCTATTCGACTTGACGCGCAACCGTGACCTGCCTCCTATCGGCTTCGCGCGAAGGAGGATGCGGCCGTCGGATCCAACCCAAAGTTGGCTGACTCTTCGGCTTCCGCTAATATCACGGATGCTCTCCATCAGGTGGAGTCCGAGCGGGTTTCCAATGACTCGAATACTCGGGATGAAGTCGACCGCGCGCGCCCAAGTTCTGGATCCGAAGCGGTCCACCGCCGTAGGTCCATATGTTCTTGGAGTTGTAGGGAGGTGAGTGCCACCAAATCGTCAGCGCCTCGATGTCAGCAAGCCGGGCAGAGGAATCAAGATCCGCAACGACGCCAAGACGAATGGTGACATCGTCTTCATGCACCAGCCAGCGGTCACGATGCTGGGCAAGTCGCGCGCCGAAGGTCTGACCGTCAGTCATGCCCACATAGAGGAGCGAGTTTGGTCCGAACACGATGTGTTGCCCATAGATCTGGTAAACACCTTTGCTTGGTGCGGTTGAGGACGCTATCGCGGCGGCAAGGGTGAATGGGCCCTGCCATACAATTTGAACGGGTCGCTCTAAATCCATCCTGACCTCTTGGACGAGACAGGGAGTGCTCAGGTTCGCCGCGCACCGACGGGTCGTGCCTGCCACCGCGCCAGCACACGGTCGGCGATCCGTCGAAGACGCTCTTCGTCCGCCGCCGCCTTCTCAGTGCGCCATTCCGCAAGTTCGTCGGCCGCAGTCGTGGCCTGGAAGATGTTTGTCCGGAGTACGCTGTTGATGACCTGGACACCGCTCACGATTGAACCGTCGCGCACGATCACGTGATGATAGAACGCGCCGAAAGCCGCAACAGTGTCTTTCCAGGAGATGTTCGCCGTAGGGCCGACAAGAGCGAAGAACGGTGCATGACCTTCACGACGAGCCATGCGAGCCGCATTGTAGCCTTGGCATGCGGACATCAGCACAAGTAGCTTATCATGCAGGGCTTCGTTGATAAGACTGAGGCCTTCGCCGAGTGCCGGCCAATCTACGGTGTCGCCGTTGGTGAACGCGACCTCGTTTTCATTGCCATGCATCGAGAGGTGAAGGATTGGGAAGCTATCTTGATCGCGCTTGTAGCTGTTGATCACGGCGGCAAGTGCTCGCGCGAAGTGCTGGGGGTCCACAACCGTGTGCAGTTCCACTGGAACCTGGCCATAGCGAAGGGCACCGCGCAGAATCTGTCCCTCGTACTGCTCGGTAAAGATGTCATCTGCACTTGGCGATTCGATGATGTGAACTCTACAGTTGCGCACTCTATCCTCCAGTTCTCGTAGAACCCGGCGCCGTCAGCCCCGCGCTGGCGCTGCTTCTTCGGCGATTCTTCGTGCTTCAACAACGCTGCATGTCGCCCTGTATGTCCGCCCAGCTGTGCAATTAGCCTACCGCCGCATAACCTGCGGCCTAACCACACAACTCCGTGGTGTATTTATCCGCCGTCTAACCCGCGGAGTTCTGGAATTCGGCAGCAGCGGCCGGTTGCTGCCAGCATCGAGTGCGGCGCTTTGGGCGTCGTTGTTCTGCCTGCCCGTGACCCGTGAGACGCGGATCCCAACACGGATCTTCGCTGACCGGAGCCACGCCACAGTGCCACAACTCACGAATGGAACGCGTCTCACAACTTTCGTCCGGCTACAAGTGGAATCTACAACTGTACGTGAATACGCGCCGCGCCAGGACTTCCCGCGGTCCCCCGTCATTGACTGAGAGGTTGGACCTTTTCACCCGCGGGCGGCGCTTGCTTGCGTGTTCAGCGGCGACGGGGGGCTTCGCCCGCGTGCTCTCAGGCCGTCATGTACGCAACCCTTGGCAGCGGCATCTGAGTCCGTCCCGTGGAGCGCGAGCGCATCCACGGAACCGCCTCCAGGCGCGACGGACAAGCAGCACGACGAGCAAGATGACCCAGCGTTCGCGTGCGGGATCCTGCCCGCGAGGCCCACGTCGTACCCGCGGCTTGTCGCCGTGGCGAACTTCTCGCCCGCAGGGATCGGCGCGCGCCGCGACGCACACCAGACCGAACTCGTGGTCCGGTTTTCCACGGATCTGGGTGATCAGCTACATGTTCGACGGCGTAGACCTTGGGGCGCTCGGCGCGGTCCCTGACGGTGTAGACGTCGCGGCGCTCGGCGCGGCTCGCATGCGAGCCGCCCCCTTGGCGGCGCCGAGAGCGCGACTTGCGTGAGCGTGTGAGGGGACCGCGGGAGGCGGTCGCGCTGCCCTCGCGTGGACTGCTTACGCTAAGCGTCTCGCTCGCCGCGCAGTGTGTCCCGCTCCGTGAGTGTGTCGTGGCACAGTGGACCGTTCAGCACACCGCAGCACACCGCGGGCGCGCCGCGACTTATCGTAAGTCCCGCTCGGCGCGGTCGTGCTCGACGGCGCAGCCCTCGCGCGCCGCTCGGCGTACGCAAGCCCCCCCGCGGGCGCTTCCGGCTTGCAGGGGTGGGGCTTGCGCCGCAAGTCACTTGCGCCCGCAAGCCCGCAAGCCTTTCGTGCTATGGTACGACGCTTCCCCTTGACGGGCGCCCCCTCGCGCCGCTCGGCGCAGCCCTCGGGGAGCTCGGCGCGGTCGTTCCCGACGGGCGCAGCCCTCACGTGCCGCTCGGCGCTCGGCGTGGTCGTGCTCGACGGCGCAGCCCTCGCGACGCTTGTCAAGGGGATCGTGCAGGAAGGGGGCGTGTTTCTTGTCACGCATGTCTCGGGGGGCTTGTCTCGCGAGACACACGACCCCGAGACATGCGTGACAACACAAACGACGCGGCCCCTCGGGGTGCTCGACGCGGTCGTGCTCGTCGGCGCGGCCCTCGCAGCGATCGGCGCGGTCGTGCTCGACGGCGCAGCCCTCGGGGCGCTCTCGACGCTCGGCGCGATTGCGAGGCGCACGGCGCAGCCCTCGCGGCGCCTGCCCTGGGGCGGTCCTGGGGCCCGCGCGTGTATCTCTGCCAGGGATACGGGCCCTCGACCCGCGCGTAACCCCGCGAGATCCATACAAAAGGTCAGGATCGGCGCGATGTTTTCCGGTGCGGAGAACGGGGGGACGGGGCAGCCCTCGGGGCGCGCTCGACGGTCGGCGCACGTGCTCGGCGCGGCGCGGCCCTCGCGGCGAGCGACGCGGCCCTGGGAAGCTCGGCGCGTCGTGCTCGACGGCGCGGAAAACGGGGGACGGCGCAACGCTCGGCGCGGTTATTGCAGCCCCCCGGAGCGAGCTATTACAAGTAAGAACCCGTGCGCATCACGCGGCGCGGCGCAGTCCTCGGGCCGCTCGGCGCGACGCTTCGGCGCGCGTCGTAGCCCTCGGGGGGCGCTCGGCGTGGCGCGTGCTCGACGGCGCAGCCCTCGGGGCGCTTAGCGTTCGGGGCAGCCCTCGGGCCATGTTCTGGTTGGTGCGGTTGGTAGGCCCGTCGCTCACAAATCGACCCAGCCGCGCTAACAACCCCCTCCCGACCGAGCTTGTAGGGAGTGGAGACGGCAAACCTCGCCGCTCGCGATCCGCTCGCATGGGGGCTCGTCGTGAGGGGGACGTCTGCCGCCTTTCCCATCCCGGCCGAATGGTGGTCCACCTGGTCGAAAAGGCGCCTCCGTTCGGCTCGGGTGGGCTTTTTCGCCGGTCCGAGGTGGTTGCGCCGCAAATGGTCACCTCTGGTTGCGAGCTGAGAGCGGCGCAATCACCTCGGGCCGGTGACAACCCACGACCGATGGAGGGAGCATGGATGCCACGTTCGAGGCCGATCAAGAGCACTTCCCCACAACGCACGCGAGGCAGCGGGCGAGCCCAGACGAAGAAGAGGATCCGCCGAGCGTTCCCGCCGTGCTGACCGACGAGCAGCGCGATCGGACGCTCGTGTATCTGGACGCTCATCTCCGCCAGTATCTCCCGCAAGAGGCGGCGGAACTGCTTGGTTTTCCGACGAAATACATCACGGGCGTCTGCCGTCGTGAAATAAGGCCGTCCGTCGACTTTGCCGCCCGCGTGGCGAAGTGCAGCGGCATCGAGCTGGCGGCCATCCTCACGGGCCGATTGATCTTCCCCCGCTCCCGTGGACAAACCGACTATGCCGCAAACGCGGCCACTTGTGCTCGCAATTCGAACTCGACCGGGCTCAAGTACCCGAGGTACGAGTGCCGCCGGGCGTGGTTGTAGAACCT
>NZ_JARZHI010000131.1:0-15405 GCF_029946465.1 Polyangium sorediatum | reverse complement strand
AGGGCGGCGCTGGGGGCGCTGGGGGCAACGGCGGCGCGGGCGGCGGCGGCCCAGGCGGTGCGGGCGGCAGCGGCGGTGATGGCGGCAGCAGCGCAAGCGGCAGCGGCGGCGCGGGCGGCGGCGGTCACGGCCATGGTTGCAGCTTCCGCGCGGCTGGCGACTCCGCCGGAGACGCGTCCCTCCTCGGCCTCGCCTTTGCCGGCCTACTCGCCCTCCGGCGCCGCTCCGTCTCTAAAAGAGCTTGAACGTCTCGCTGCGGTGCGGCTGCAGCCCGAATGCCCGCCAATTCCGGGCGATCGCCGTCTGACGCATCCCTAGCGCCTGGGCCATCGAGCGTCGTCCTTCCGCCGCACCCGTTGAATGCGGATGCGGCGGAAGGAGGCTTTCGAGCGCGGTTCAGGCACCTGCGTCGCCGTCGCTACCAGGTCTGCGCGCCCGCGACTTGCCGCGTCGTGACATTCACCCGGTTGAAGAGATTGACGAGGGCGATATGAAGGACGAGCACGGCCAATGCCTGCTCGTCGTAGTGGCGCGCGGCGTCCTTCCAGACATCGTCCGGGACCGCCTCCGCGCGATCGGCGAGGCGCGTCTCGGCTTCCGCGAGCGCGAGGGCTGCACGCTCGGCTTCGGTGAAGCAGGGCGCATCCCGCCAGCCGGCGAGCACGAGGAGGCGGTCGTCGGGCTCGCCGGCTTTCTTCTCCTGGCGCCCATGCAGGTCGAGGCACACCGCACAGGCGTTGATCTGGCTGACGCGCGCGTGGACAAGCCCGAGCGTACGAGGCGGCACGGCCCCGTTCTGGAGGGTCTTCGCGAGCGCCATCAGCGGCTGTATCGCGTCCGGGACGAGCATCGCGGGGTTCTTCAGCCGTGCTTCCATGATAAATCTCTCCTTGTGTCACAACCGGGCGGGCTCGCCCGTCACCGCTGATGACGGATCGGAGAACGAGGACGTGACCGTGACGGATGAAAAAATTCTCGTCGGGGATTTCGAGGCGAGCCGGCCGCACCTCCGTGCGGTGGCGTATCGCATGCTTGGTTCGCGCAGCGAGGCTGACGACGCGGTGCAGGAGGCGTGGCTTCGGCTCTCGCGCGCCGATACGGGCGAGGTCCAGAATCTTCGCGGCTGGCTCACGACCGTCGTCGCGCGGGTGTGTCTCGACATGCTCCGCGCGCGGAAGGCCCGCGGAGAAGACGGAGACGCCGCGCCGGAGGCGACGACCTCGCACGAGAGCAACGCGGAGAATGAGGCCGTGCTGGCGGACTCGGTCAGCCTCGCGCTCCTGGTGGTCCTCGAGACGCTCGAGCCTGCGGAGCGGCTCGCGTTCGTGCTTCATGATCTGTTCGGCGTGTCGTTCGAGGAGATCGCGCCGATCGTGGGGCGGTCGGAGGTGGCGGCGCGGCAGCTCGCGAGCCGCGCGCGGCGGCGCGTGCGTGGCGCGCCCGAGCGCGACGAGGCCGAGCTCGCGCGCCAGCACGACGTCGTCAAGGCGCTGCTTGCTGCCCTTCGAACCGGCGACGTCGAGGCTGTCATCGCAGTCCTCGATCCGAACGTCGTGATCCACGGCGGCCGACCCGGGCGCGAGATCCTCGGCGCGCGGAGCTGGGCAACGTCGGCCGTCGCGTTCACGCGAAGGGTGCGTGCTTTCGACGCCGCCAAACCGGCGCTCGTCGACGGCACGATCGGCGCCATCTACGCGCCCGGCGGCCGGCTCGCGAGCGCGCTTCGCTTCACGTTCACGGGTGGTGCCATCGCGCGGATCGACATCATCGTCGACAAAGCCAAACTGAAGATGCTCGAGATCGCGACGTTGGCTGAGTCCTAGCTCGCTGCACCGCAACCGCTCTTGCACTTTTGAGCGGCGACGGTATCTTCGCGCGCATGCAAGCGCCGCAGCGATTTTGGTCGACGACGTGGCTCGTTGTCGCCCTTTCTCTCACGAATACCGCATGTAACCTGTCTGGGCTCGGAAGGCTTATTTATGACCCGGAGCAGGCGGCGCTCGAGGAAGACGCGAAGAAAAAGCGCGCCGAGGTCGGGCAGACGGAAGACGGCTCGTGCAAAACCGCGGAGCAGTGCAAGTACCGGTGCGAGGTCCTGGAGCGGGCGCTCGATTGCTACAAGACGGGCAAGGCGGCGCTCAGGGGCCGCGATGTCCATTACGCCGGTGGCTGGCGCGTCGATCGTGTCGCGGGCTCCACCGACGACATAAACTTGCGCTACGAAGAGGATAGTGAAGGCGAAGACCTTACGATGATCCCGCTCGCACGAGAGTCCTTCAACAAGGCTTGTGCTGCCAACCACGCCGAGTCGTGTCGATATTCAGGCATCATGATCGAGAAACACTCCGCCAAGGACGCCGCTGCCTTCTACCGGAAGGGCTGCGCTCTGAAGGACGAGGCGTGCTGCGAGAAGCTCGAAGGTGATGAATAGCGTTCCGTGAACGCGGGCAAGAAGCCCCCCGGTCTCGAGCGTCATGGCTCCAGAGCCGGAGGCTTCCCCTTGCAAAACCTGCCTCCCGGGGCCTAAAGTCCCCACCAATCAGCCAATGGACGAAGAGAAGCGCCGCAGGAACCTCGCGACCGATGCGCGAGCGAGGCTCGTTTTTGCGACGATGGCCCTGGTCATCCCGCTCGTGCTCGGGCTTCTCTTTCGACGTCAGGAGCTCCGGCTGCGTGCGCTCGCCGATCATGGGCGCCCCGGCACCGCGACCATCACGGCCGTCACGCGACAGGGATCGGCCTCCAATACACATTATCGGTACGACGTCGACGGCGTCACCCATACGTGGAACGTCGACCGGAAAAAGCTCCAGGGCGAGCCCGGCGAGACGTTCGATATCACCTACCTGCCCGAGGATCCGTCCCTCAGCCGTCCCGGGACCTATTCGCAGGTCGAGCTCGACGGGGAGCTCAACTTGCCTTTCCGGCGTGGGTTTCCGATCGGACTTTTCGTGGCTTTTGGATCCGCCGCCGCGTTTTGCCACCGCAACGTCCGCCGCCTCCAGCAGGGCGCGCCTCTCGCGACAAAACCTCGGATCTCGCCCGAGGGCGCGGGGCGCATCCTCGCGGCCTTGTTCCTCGGGTGCGTGCTCGCCGTGAACCTCGATCCGAACGTCCGCGCCGTGCAGGTCGCCGCGTTCGGACCGGCGCCGCTCGGCCTCCCCGTGGGGCTCGTGGTCGCGCTCGCCGAGGTTCTGCTGTTCGCGCCGTTTTTCTGGGTTTTTCCGCATTTGATGCGGCTCGTCATGGATCGATTTGCGCAGGGTGGGTCGCTCTCGAAGCTCGGGATCGTGCTCGCCGTCGCCCAGGCCGGGCCGGAGGGCAGGCGTTCGCGGCGCATCGTCGTCGCCGGGCTCGTTTATTTCATCGCGCTCGTGGCCGGCTGGATCGTGTTCGCCGCGAGCCGCGGGATCTGACGGCCGGCGGGCCCGCGCCGCGAGTTCGCTGTCGCGTCCGAAAACGGCCAGACATCGGGGCGCGGCCGCGCTACGAGGGGAGGGCGATGATGGATGCGGAGACCTGCTACCGAGCCCTCTGCGCGCGGGATGAGCGCTTCGATGGCCTGTTTTTCGTGGCCGTACGGACGACCGGCATCTACTGCCGGCCGGTGTGCCGGGCCCGGACACCGGGGCGCGATCGATGCGTGTTTTATCGGTACGCAGCGGAGGCCGATCGCGACGGGTTTCGCGCGTGTTTTCGCTGCCGGCCCGAGCTCTCGCCGGGCGGCGCGCCGCAGGACTCGGTGCCGCGCCTCGTCCGCGCGGCGCTCGCGCGGATCGAAGGCGGTTTTCTCGACGAGGGCTCCGTCGACGATCTCGGGCGCGCGCTCGGCGTGACCGGGAGGCACCTCCGGCGCGCGATGGAAGCCGAACTCGGCGTGGCGCCCGTCGAGCTCGCCCAGTCGCGGCGCCTCGCGCTCGCCAAGCAGCTCTTGCAGGATTCTTCCCTGCCGCTCACCGAGATTGCGTTCGCGAGCGGGTTCGGGAGCGTGCGGCGCTTCAATGCGCTGTTTTCGGCTCGGTTCGGCAGGCCGCCGTCCGCGCTTCGGCGCGCGCTCGGGGAGGCGGAGGCCGGCGCCGCCATCACGCTGCGGCTCGATTATCGGCCGCCGCTCGACTGGGATGCGCTCCTCACGTTCCTCGCGGCCCGCGCGATTGCCGGGGTCGAGTCGGTCGAGGGCGGCGTGTATGCCCGCTCGGTGCAGCTCGGCGAGCGGACAGGGTGGCTGCGGGTGATGCATCCGCCCCAGAAAAACGCGCTCCGCGTGGAGGTCGCGCCCGAGCTCGCGGGCGCGCTCGGGCCTCTGCTCGGCAGGCTGCGCGCGCTTTTTGATCTCGACGCGCATCCGCTCCTCATCGCGGAGTCGCTCTGCCGGGATCCTCTGCTCGCGCCGCTCGTCGCGCGTCATCCAGGACTGCGCGTGCCGGGCGCGTTCGACGGATTCGAGGCGGCCGTGCGCGCCATTCTTGGGCAGCAGGTCTCCGTGCGCGCGGCGACGACGCTCGGCGGGCGCATCGCGAAGCGATTCGGGACGGCCCTGGATACGCCGATCGCGGGCGTGACGCACCTCTTCCCGCCCGCGTCGCTGCTCGCCGAGGCGCCGCTCTCCGACATCACGCAAATCGGTTTGCCCGCGGCGCGCGCGCTCTCCATCCAGGCGCTCGCGCGCGCCGTCACGCAGGGCGAGGTCCGCTTCGAGCGCGGCGAGGATCCCGAGGCTACCGCGGCCGCGCTCGTCGCGTTGCCGGGCATCGGCGCGTGGACGGCGCACTACCTCGGCATGCGCGTGTATCGATTTCCCGACGCGTTTCCGGCCTCGGATCTCGGCGTCCGCAAAGCGCTGCGCGTGAAATCGACGCGCGAAGCCGAAGCGCGCGCCGAGGCGTTCAGGCCGTGGCGGTCCTATGCGGTCCTTCATTTGTGGCAGGGCCTTTCAGAAGGAGCATTTGAGGAATGAACATGTTGTATGAACGCCGTATTTCGAGCCCCGTCGGCGATCTCCACGTCGTCGCTGCGGAAGAAGCGATCGTGGGCGTCTACCTGCCTGGGCACAAGGGTGCGCCGGAGATCGTGGCCCACGACGGGCAAAACCACCCGCTCCTCGCCGAGGCCGCGCGCCAGCTCGCAGAGTACTTTGCCGGAGGGCGCGAGTTTTTCACGTTACCGCTCGATCTCCACGGGAGCGCTTTTCAGCGCGAGGTCTGGCGCGCGCTCGTCGAGATTCCCTTTGGCGAGACGCGCTCCTATGCGGAGCTCGCGCGGGCGCTCGGCCGGCCGCAGGCGGCGCGGGCTGTCGGCGCGGCGAATGCGAAGAACCCGATCAGCATCATCGTCCCTTGCCACCGCGTCATCGCCGGCGACGGCGCGCTCACGGGGTATGCGGGCGGCGTCGCGGCCAAGCAGTGGCTCCTCTCGCATGAGCAAGAGCACCACGCGCCCCACCACGTCATTCACTAGAACATAGAGCGGTTTGACAACCGCTCTATGTTCTAGCTCTTTTGTCCCGAGGGGGACGCCTCGCGTCCCCCTCTCGTCCGGGCAAAGCCCGGACGATTCACCCCCCGAGGCGAGCTCGCTTCGCGATCTCGCAGAGCGCCGAACTGAACGACGCTCTAGGCGCTCCGATCGCAAGTCCCTGGACAGGCGCGACCCGCATCTGCGATCCTGTCCGCGCCAATGAGCAAATTCCGAGATCCCGCGGGCCGCCCGGACGAGGCTCCGGTGCGGCCCGAGCTCGCCGAGCTCCGCGCGCGCCTCCACGCGACCACCGACGCAGGCCGACCCGAGGCCGTCGCGCGGCGGCGCAAGACCGGGCAACGGACGGCGCGCGAGAACATCGACGACCTCGTCGATCCGGGCAGCTTCGTCGAGTACGGGGCCCTCGCATTGGCCGCGCAGCGGCAACGGCACGCGGTCGAGGAGCTCGTCCGGACGAGCCCCGCCGACGGGATCGTCTGCGGCGTCGGCAGCGTGAACCGCGCGCTCTTCGACGACGAGCGCGCGCGGACGATCGTGCTCGCTTACGATTACACCGTCTTCGCCGGCACGCAGGGCGGCATGGGGCACAAGAAGCTCGACCGCATGCTCGCGCTCGCGGCGCAATGGCGCGTGCCGGTCGTGCTCTTCGCCGAAGGGGGAGGGGGACGGCCCAATGACACGGACATGCCGCTCGTCGCGGGCCTCGATACGCCGAGCTTTCTCTCGTTCGCCGCGCTCTCCGGCCTCGTCCCGCGCGTGGGCATCGTCTCGGGTCGCTGCTTCGCCGGGAACGCCGCGCTGCTCGGCTGCTGCGACGTGCTCATCGCGACCGAGAACAGCTCGATCGGCATGGGCGGGCCCGCGATGATCGAGGGAGGCGGGCTCGGGAAATACACGCCCGAGGAGGTCGGGCCGATCGACGTGCAAAGCAAGAACGGCGTGGTCGACGTGCGTGCCCCGGACGAGGCCGCGGCCGTCGCCGTCGCCAAGAAGTATCTCGGTTTTTTCCAGGGCCCGGTCGCCGATTTTGCGTGCGGCGATCAGCGCGTTTTGCGCGACGCCTTGCCGGAGCGACGGCGGCGCGCCTACAAGATCCGGCCGATCATCGAGACGCTCGCCGACACGGGCTCCGTGCTCGAGCTCCGGCGCGACTTCGGGACGAGCCTCGTGACCGCGCTCGTGCGTATCGAGGGCCGGCCGTTCGGGCTCCTCGCGAACGATCCGTACCGCCTCGCCGGTGCGATCGATGCCGACGCCTCCGACAAGGCCGCGCGGTTCATGCAGCTCTGTGATGCGTTTGGCCTGCCGCTCGTCTCCCTCTGCGACACGCCTGGCTTCATGGTGGGCCCCGAGGCGGAAAAGACCGCGCTCGTGCGCCATACCTCGCGGATGTTCGTCGCGGCGGCGAGCTTGCGTGTGCCGCTGTTCACGGTGGTCCTGCGCAAAGCGTACGGCCTCGGCGCGCAAGCCATGGCCGGCGGGCATCTCCATGCGCCCTTTTTCACGATCGCGTGGCCGACGGCGGAGTTCGGCGGCATGGGCGTCGAGGGGGCGGTGCGGCTCGCGATGCGCAAGCAGCTCGATGCCATCGAGAACCCCGAGGAGCGCGAGGCGACGTTCCAATCGATGGTCGCACACGTCTACGAGCGCGGGAAGGCCATCAACACCGCTTCGTTCCTGGAGCTCGACGCCGTCATCGATCCGGCCGAGACGCGCGCCTGGATCCTGCGCGGATTGAAATCGGTCCCGACGCCCGCGCGCCCGGAGGCGCGGCGGTTCGTCGATACCTGGTGAGCGTTTTCCTCAGCGGAACAAGGCCGCGCGGAGCGACGCCGCGCAAAACGCGACGGCCGTATTCGCCTCGTCGAACACCTTGCCCATCGTCACGAAGCCGTGGACCTGCCGATCGAAGCAGACGTAACTCGCCTTCGATCCCGCCGCGGTCAAGCGCTCGGCGTATTCTCGCCCCTCGTCGCGCAGCGGATCGTAGCCGGCCGTCAGCACCAGCGCGGGTGGCAGGTTTTCGTGGTTCGGGTGGAGCAGCGGCGAGGCGCGCCAGTCGAGGTCGTGCGCGGGGTCGTCGATGTAATGGTCGTGGTAATACGTGATCGAGTCGCGGGTGAGTAGATACCCCTCTCCGTTCGTCGTGTGCGAGGGGGCAATGCGGCGCATGTCCGTCGCCGGGTAGATCAAGAGCTGGAACGAGATCCCGAGATCCCCCGCGTCACGCGCGGCGAGCGCGACCACGGCCGCGAGGTTGCCGCCCGCGCTGTCGCCGCCGACCGCGATGCGTGTCCCCTCGATCCCGAGCGCCGCGACATTTCGCTGCACCCAGTACGTCGCGGCCAGGCTGTCGTCGACGGCCGCGGGGAACCGGTGCTCGGGCCCGAGCCGATAATCGACCGCCACGACCGCGCAGCCGGCGCCGTTCGCGAACGATCGGCAAAGCGTGTCGTGTGTTTCGAGGTCGCCGATCGTCCAGCCGCCGCCATGAAAATACACGAGCACCGGCAGGGCTGTACCGGTCGTCGTGCCCGCGGGGCGATACAGGCGGAGGGGGATCCGGCCCTGCGGAGCCTCCGCGTGGAGATCCCGCACCTCCGCGACCGCGGGCGGGTCGGGCTGCGTGAACGCGCGGCGCTCGCGGTACACGCGCCGCGCGTCTGCCGGCGAGAGGGTATACGCCGGCGGCAAGCCGCTCCGTTCCATGAAATCGATCAGGGCCCGGGCCTGGGGGTGCAACATAGAAGCCGGATCGCATCAATTCCGCCGCGCGGTCAAGGAGGAAACGTAATCTTGACGGCGCGGCGCGCAGGCGGTCTCCTCGTCCGTCATGGCTCGTGCCTCTTCCCCACGCAGGCGCTTGGTCTTCTTGGCCCTCGGGAGCCTCGCGGCTGGCTGTGGGCCTGCGCCCGCAAAACCCTCGCAACCTGCGACGTCTGCGCCGCGCGCTTCGGGCCTCCCCGTCGCGACCTCCCCAACGGCCTCCGCGCCACGCCCGCTCGTCCTTTGCCCCGGCGCCCTCGCCGAAACCCCCTCCGATCGAGCCTGGTTTGCGCTCGGCACCTCGGCGCCGCCGTCCTCCGCCACCCCTGCGCCGAGCCCCGGCGTCGTCTCTCCGTCCGCGGGCTCCGGGGCGACGCCGAGCGCCGTGTACGATGCCGAGGGGCGGCTCGTCGTCGCCTGGGCCGCGGCGCCCGGCGTCCGCTTGCGCAGGCTCGAAGGAGGGCGGTTCCAGGACTTGCCGCCCATTTCGGCGGGCAACGTCGGGGGGTTTGGCATCGTCCTGCTCACGCGTGATTCGGCGGGGCGCGTGCTCGTGTCTTTCTTCGAAGACGCGCGCGTGCGGGTCCATCGCATCGAAGGAAACGCCGTGGTGGATCTCTCGCCGAAAACGCCGCCGCCCGCCCGGGGGTTCAGCGTTCCCGGGCGGCCCCGGATCGTCACCTGTCCTGCCATGATTCAACCCATTGCGCCGAGCCAGCTCGCCGTGGACGGCGAGGGCCGGCCCCTGGTCGCCTGGGCCGAGCCGGGGATCGGGGCCATGCGCGCCGTCGTGCACCGATGGACCGGCACCGCGTGGGTGACGTGGTCGTTCCCCGGAATCGGGCCCATCGATGATTGCGCGCCCCATACGCAGAGCATTACCTTGGCGTCGGACCCCAAGGGTCATCCCTCCATCACGTTCCGGAAAGATCGGGCCATCAGCGTCGTCGCGTGGACTGGCAGCGCTTTCACCCTGGAGTCCACGCTCGTGCCCAAGCATGACGCGATTTCCATGGGTGATCCCTGGATCGCATTCGCCCCCAAAAACGTGCGCTGGAAGGCGTGGAACGAGCAGACCGCCGACCATGGCGTGCTCCGGTATCGGGTGCACGTGTGGTGGAGCGACGAAAAGGGCTCCCGGGAAGCAAAGCAGCCGGCGGATCGGCCGCTCTTCGGGCAAATCCTAGCATTCGCGGGCGGATCACGGCCGCGCATCGCCGTGCTCGATACGAGCGGCCAACGATCCGAGCTTCGGGTCGTGGCGTGGGAAAACGACACGCCCGTCGAGCTCACGGGAGGCCCGGGCGCCGCGGATTTTCCGCCCGCGCGGAGCCACGGGTCGCTCGCCGTGGCTTTGCCCGAGGGGTCGGCCCCGCCTGCCGTCGTGGTTCGTGGGGGGAGCGAGATTGCGGCGCGGATCTGGTCTGCAGGGGCGTATCACGCGCCGGGCGGAGCTGCGGAGCCCGAGGACGGGCTCGGCCGAGGGGTGGCCGAAGGGGTTCCACCAGCGATCGCAATGCGCGGGGGCAAGGTCGCCGTGGCTTGGCTCGTGGACGGCGCGAAACGCACGATCGTCGTGCGGCGCTGGACGGGCTGCACGTGGGAGACGGCGCCCGAGCTCCCGCTGGAGCCGGGGCGGCCGGGGTCCGGGCTCCGCCCGGCTATCACCATCGATGCCGAGGGGCGGGTCCTTCTGGTGTTTTCCACGTCCGCCGGCGGGGCGATGGTGCTGGCGCGCTGGGATGGGGGTTCATGGGAAATCTTGCACGTGGCGCGAAAGGAGGGAGCGCCGGGCGGGCCCCACGCCGGGCAAACACTCGTGTTCGGCGTCGAAATGGATGAATCCGGGGCGCCCGTCGTGGGCTGGGCGGACCGCGCGAAGAGCAAGCTCGGCCTTTCGCGTTTCCTGGAGCAGGGGCAAGCGCTCCGGCTGATTTCCTCGGATCCCGCGCCCGTCTACATCACGCCGGCGATGACCACGGACGGCGCGGGGAGGCCCGTCGTGGGGATGCTCGACTGGCAGATTGGCGCGTTCGTCGTCTACACGAAGCGCCTCGAAGGGGATCGATTCGTGGCTCTTCCGCCCTGGACCAGCCCGCCCACGCCGAACAGCGGTTTTTCCCCGGAGCGATTCGACCTCGCGGCCGGCCCTTCCGGCGAGCTCGGCCTCGCTTTCCGGTGGGACCCGGCCGAGGCGCCTTACGTGGCCCTCTTCAAAGGTTTGTCCTGGACCACCGTCCTCGCGCCGGGCATGGCCGGGGCAGGGGACGCGCCGGGGCCCGGCGGGAGCCCGGCCCTCACGTTCGACGAAGCCGGTGCGCTGCACGTCGCGTATACCGATCGCGCGTCGGGCGAGGTCCTGGTCAAACGGTTCGTCGGCGGAGCTTGGCGTCCCAACGAAGCCGTCGCGACGCCGGGGGACTCGGTCTCGCGGAGCGAGGGGGCATCGGTGGATCCGGCGATCGCCGCGTCGGGCGAGGCCGTCTGCGTCGCCTGGTCGGAGCGGGAAGGGGGCGAGGGGCGCGTGCTCCTCCGATGTCGTCGTTAGCGTCCTGCGCTCCATTTCTTCCGTGCACGGCGGCCCGACCTCGACGTACCAGCCCACGGGGTACGGCTCGATGTGCGCGGCAGCCCCGCTCGCCGTCTGCGCCGACCCGCTCCACGTCCCGGACCTCCTCGCGCGGCGCGCCCGAGGTTTGCCGGTCGATCGCTCGACGTTGATCCGCCGTGACGCACGTTTGGCCCCCCGGCGCCTCGCTTCTGCTACGTTGCCACGTCACACCATGGCCCCAGCCCGAGATTGTCCTTGCTGCTCCGGTTTGCCCTACACGCAGTGCTGTGCCCCTTATCACCGCGGCGAGCGTGAGGCGCCCGACGCCGTGACGCTGATGCGCTCGCGTTTTGCGGCGTATGCGCGGAAGGAATCGGCGTACGTCCTGCGCACGCTCCACCCCGACCACGAGGACCGCAAGCGGCCCGAGGCCGAGGTGTTGCGCGAGATCCGGGACGCGACCTCCACGCTCAAGTTCATGCGCCTCGACGTGCTCGACCACGACGGCCCCGACGCGGGCGGTTTTTGGCACGTGCTCTTCCATGCGCGAGTATTCGAAAAAGGGCAGGACCGCTCCTTCGTCGAGCTCAGCGAATTCGCGCACGACGGCGTAGGCATTCGTTATCGGAGCGGAGAGCAGGTCGCCGCCGCGAAGGTGGCCGAGCCGAAAGGCCTCACGATCGGAGCGTTCCGCGAGACGTTTTCGACGCGATAGCGGGGGCCGACGGGCGCGCCCCGTGTTGCCTCATTCTCGAATCCGTTTGGCCATGGCGAGGTCGTCCGGTCCTCCGCGCTCGCGGAGGGCGCGAATCACGCGCGCCCTGTCCTCCGGCGATCGGTTTTGGCTCAATTTGAACTTGGCCTCCAGGCGATCGATGGGGAGGGAGAGGCCCACGATCGCGTCGAGCAGCTCCTCGCGGAAGGCGTCTTCGAGCTGGTCCATCCGCCACGGCTCGGGGGCGCCGCGCTCGTGGAAGGAGGAGAGATCGTCGAGCAGGGCCGACAAACCCGCTCGATCCATGGGGGCTTCGAGGCGGCCGTGGGCGTGCACGACCATGTAATTCCAGGTCGGGACCTGCTCGCGCGGGTGCTCGTACCAGCGCGCCGAGACGTATCCGTGCGGGCCCGAGAAGACCACGGTCGCGGGGTGGCCCGCGGCGGCGAGCTTCCAGATGGGGTTCGGCCGCGCGACATGGGCGCGCAGGGTGCCGTGGGGCCCCGCGCGGCGATCGAGGAGGAAGGGCAGGTGGGCAATCTCCAAGGCGCCGTCGGCCTTTGCGACGAGGAGCGCGCCGAACGAGTGGGCCTCGATGAAGTCGTGGATCTCGGCCGGATCGGATTCTTGGAAGGCTCGGGGGAGGTACACGCGGGGCGCAGCGTAACGGACGACGCCTCTCGCCGTCGAGTTTTGGTGGGATCCCGTCAATACCGCTCGGCCAGGTGCCCGCGGTCATACGGAGGCTCGCCCGGGTCGGCGAACGTCTCCGTGGCCTCGACGATTTGCCCCCCGCGCACGACGTAAAACCCGCTCGCGTAAAACACGTCGGCCCCGCTGACGATGGTCACCCGCGCGGCCGCGTGATCCCCGGCGGCGAGCACCTCCTCCACGGTGATGTGCCAGTCCCCGGGGTAGGTCCGGTTCAACGTGACGAACGCATCCGCGCCGCGAATCCGCTCCCGCGTCTGCGGCCACGTCACGACCACATCCTCGGCGACCAGGCGCCGCACGGCGTCCCAGTCCCGCGCTTCCATGCCTTCCCATACCGATCGAACGACGAGCGCCGCATCCATGGTGCCCGGGGTTTCGCGCAGTTTCGCGTTGTCGTCAATCCACAACGTCCGAGGCGACGCAGGCGCCTGTCGGCGCATTCCGCTGCGCCATTCGCGCCGCCCTCGTATACAGCCGATGGCGCAGGGCTTCCGGCGTGATCACTTCGACGCCGTCGCCCAGGCCCATGAGCTGATCCGCGGCCACCTCCTCGCTCTCCAGGAGGAGGTCCACCGTCCGCGCCCCCTCGGCGTCCGGCGGGCCGGCGTCTTCGAGCATCCGGCGGACGGCGTCGTGCGGGACCACGCGCGGGAGGTGCCTTTGTGCGTCCGGGGAGAGGCGAACACGGCAGCCGTAGGTGAGCAAAGACCGGTCGAACGACGACGACGATTCGGCCCACCATGCGGCCAGATCGAAGTCGCCGGGGCGGACGAACGTCTCGGCCCGGAGGCTGGCCCGTTGGATGCGGCTGATCCGGTAGGTCTTGAGGTCCCGGCGATGCCGCGCGATCAGGTACCACGTGCCCGCCTTGAGCACGAGCCCGAGCGGATCGACACGACGGCGGGTCGACCGTTCGCCATACGAGAGGTCGACCCGACGACCCTCCCACACCGCCTCGGCGACGACCGGCAGCGCCGCGAGCTGCTCGGGGCGCGTGAACCACCCGGGCGCGTCGAGCAGGAATCGCTCCCGGATCCGGCTGGCGCGGCCCCGCAACTCGGCCGGCAGGGTGGCGTCGACCTTCACGCGGGCCGTCACCGCGACCGTGGCCAGGCCGAGGTCGGCGACCGCTTGCGGCGCGCCCGAGAGGAAGAGGGCGCTCGCCTCCTCGGCGGTCAGGCCATCGAGGCGCGTCCGCCACCCCTCGACGAGGCGGATGCCGCCGCCCGGGCCCGCCTCGGTCCACAGTGGGACCCCGGCCGCCATCAGCGACGCGATGTCCCGGTAGAGCGTGCGGACCGAGACGGAGAGCTCGTCGGCGAGCGCCGCGGCGGTGGCGTGGCGGCGTTGCTGGAGGACGAGGAGGAGCGCGAGGAGCCGGCTGGATCGCACGCGCGCATCCTGCCAGAAAAACACTGACAGGAGATGTCAGGGATCCCTCGGCATACTCCGCCCATGACGAAGACCCAATACTACGTAGCGGCCAGCATCGACGGGTACATCGCGGACGCCGACGGGGGCCTCGGATGGCTCCTGCAGTTCAACGGCGTCGAGGGCGTGGACGCGCACTACAAGGCCTTCCTCGGCGGCGTGGGGGCGCTGGCGATGGGCGCGGCGACCTACGAGTTCCTCCTCGCCGAGAGCCGCGAGGCCTGGCCCTACGCCGACCTGCCGACCTGGGTGTTCACCCATCGTGATCTGCCAGCGATCGCGGGAGGGGACATCCGCTTCACCACCGAGGACGTCGGCCTCGTGCACGAGCAGATGGTGCGCGCGGCCGGAGGGAAACACATCTGGCTCATCGGCGGCGGCAACCTCGTCGCCCAGTTCGCAAAGCGCGGGCTCCTGAACGAGATCCTGCTCGGCATCGCCCCGGTCGTGCTCGGCAGCGGGGCGCCGCTCCTGCCCGCCTCGATTCCGGGCCCGCTCGAGCTTTCGGGCATCACCCGCTTCGGCCGCGGATTCGTCGAGCTGCGGTACGAGATCCCCGCGGGCCTCGATCGCCCGCACGCCGCGCGCGCCGCCGAGACGTGACCCACGGCGCGCGTGGCCTGGACGGCTCGGCCGTTCTCGATGAAACGGCTCCGCCGCTAGACTCCGCTGAAATTGGACGACGTGACGCGCTCGGGTAGAGTGCGTCGCGGATGACCCCTGTCACGCGACAGCGCCTCGCGACCATCCTCGAGCGTGAGCTCGACGCCGCTTCGGTCCAGATCGTCCCGAGCGACGCCGATCCCAGCGCGGACGGGGACGGGACCACGCTGCGCTGGGACCTCGGCCGGGGGCGGCAGCTCGTCGTCACGTTCGCCGTGCCCATCGTCGACCGCGCCGACAAAGAGGCGCGCCTCGCGACCCTCATCGAGTCGTTCGCCGACCTCTTCGGCGAGGTCGCCGCCGAGGTCCCGCGCCCGCGCCCCGGGCCGGCCGAGGCGCTGCGGGCCGAGCTCTCCGCGCTCGCGGGCCGCACGGGCGCGCTCGGGGCCCTCGTCATCGACGCCGCTTCGCCCGTCGTCTGGGGCGCCTCCGAGGCCCCCACGGGCACGGACGACCCGGAGGCCGAGGCCCGCGTCGCCGAGACCTTCGCCCGCGCCCACGCGGCGGGCATCTCCTGGGCGGAGCTCGTGCGCAGGCCGGGCAGCGTCACGATCCCGCCGCCGGGCGAGCGCAAGGAGCCCGAGGAGCCGACGGCCCGCCGCTTCCGCCTCGTCCCGCCGGTGGACGAGCTCGCGCCGCTCTCGGCCGAGGATCGCGAGGCGATCGGGCGCCGCGTCCAGCTCGCGCGCGCGGCCATCACGCGCGTTCGGAAACACCCCACGATGGCGGAGCTGCACCGGGGCGAGCACCTGCACGAGGGCGTGCTGGAGGAGGGGCTCGGTTACCTCGCGCGCTCGTTCGCGACGATCTACGTCCTCGTCCTCGTCTACCCGGGCCCGTTCGACGAGCTCGGCGCCGAGCGCGCCGTCACGCGGGCGCTGCCGGCCATCGAGCGCCTCGTCGTGGCCTTGCCGCCGGACGACGCGCCGACCCACGGCAAAGGCGCCGTCGTGGCGCTGCGACGACGGCGCAAATAGAGCCGCCGAGAGCATCGAACCGGTTCGATGCTCGGAAGATCGCGCAGCGATCTTCCCTCGGGGGGTGAATCGTCCGGGCTTTGCCCGGACGAGAGGGGGACGCGAGGCGT
>NZ_JARZHI010000130.1:0-15515 GCF_029946465.1 Polyangium sorediatum | reverse complement strand
CGGGCTCGAAGACCCAAGGGGCCACGGTCTACCGCGCCCTCTGCCTCCAGACCCCCGAACCCTAGCGCAGCCTTCAGATACAAGGGGGCGGACAGCCCCCCGCGGGGACCGGGGCAGCGCCCCGGCGCGACGGCCCAAGGTGTCATGCTGACGAGGTCCACCGGGCTCCGTCGGGCCCGTCCTCGATTTCGATGCCTGCGGCGGCGAGCCCCGCGCGCAGCGCGTCGGCGCGTGTATAGTCGCGGTTCGCGCGGTGGCGCGCCCGCTCTGCGAGGAGGAGCGACATCACCCGATCGAACCGCTCTGCGTCCGGCGCGTCTTGCTCCTCCGGCAAGAGCCCGAGCACGCCTTCGCCGAGTGACGATAGGAGTTCGAGCGCGTGGAGGATCGTGCCTTGGGGGACGGGGCCTGCGAGTGCCGCCTGGAGATCCCGGGCTAGCACGAAGAGGGTCGCGAGGGCGGCGGGCGTGTCGAAATCGTCGTCCATGGCCGCCTCGAAGGCGGTGCGCGCCGCGGCGAGGCGGGCTTCGAGTGCCTCGGCATGGCCGGGGGGGCCGCTGCTCGCGCGCCGGGCGAGCTCGCGCCGGAGATCACGCAGCCGGCGAAGGCCTGAGGTTGCCGCCTGAAGCGTCTCCGCCGAGACCTCCGCTGTCGCCCGGTAATGGCTCTGCACGAAGAGAAACCGCAGGAGGAACGGATCGTGCTCGGCGAAGAAGTCCGCGAGTGTGATGAAATTGCCCTTCGAGCGGGACATCTTTTCTCCGTTCACGGTCAGCATGTTCCCGTGCATCCAGAGCCGCGCGAAACGGCGGCCCGCGCCTTCGGCCTGGGCGATCTCCGCTTCGTGGTGCGGGAACTGCAGATCGAGCCCGCCTGCGTGGATGTCGAAGCCCTCGCCGAGGTATTGCAAGGCCATCGCCGAGCATTCGAGGTGCCAGCCTGGAAAGCCCTCGCCCCAGGGTGATTTCCAGCGCTGCACGTGGGACGGGTCGGCCTTCTTCCACAGGGCGAAATCACGCGGGTCCGACTTGGTGCACCGCGCGAGCTCGCGTGTCCCGATGGACAGCTCGTCGATCACCCGGCGCGAGAGTTTTCCATACCCGGGGAACGCCGCGACCCGGAAGTACACCGACCCGTCTGCCACGTAGGCGAGGCCGCGCGCGAGCAGATCCTCCACGAGCTCGATCTGCTGCGGGATGTGACCACTCGCGCGTGGCGTGACGTCGGGCCTGCGCACGTGGAGGCGGCCCATCTCATCGAAGTACTTCCAGAAGTACCGATCGGCGATCTCCATCGGCTCCACCCGCTCGAGCGCCGCCCGCTCGGCGATACGATCGCGACCCTCGTCGAGCGCATCCTCCGTGATGTGTCCGACGTCGGTCACGTTCGACACGAACCGCACGGCGTGCCCGCGGTATTCGAGCCACCGGCGGACGACGTCGAACGCGACGGCGGTCTTTGCATTGCCGAGGTGCGCGTCGCCGTACACGGTGGGGCCGCACAGGTACATGCCGACGCGCTTTTGCCCCTCCGGAAACGCCGTCTGTTTCTGTCGTGTGAGCGTATCGAAGATCTGGAGCGCCATGGGACATCCTCCTGGGTCATCGACGGACGAAACCAAAACGGAAGCGCCCGCGCGCGTGGACCACGGAGAAACCCGCAGAGGGCGCCCTTTCGGCGCGCGGGCTCGACGTGGTCATCTCGTGCGGCGCTCCCGCGGCCGCGAAGGCACAGAGGTGCGCCGAATCCGCGGGCGGACGTCCGCCCAGCACGACGGCGCGCGCGTGCCTCTCGCAGGCCTATACGATCAGGAACGCTGCCTCAGCGACGACAACAGCGGCCGTCGCAGCAGAGCGCGAGGGCCATCCGAGGGTACGTACGCTGGGAGCTTCGCATGACGGATCTACCTTAGAGCGAAATCGCGGGCGATGCAAGCCCAGGAGGCGCGCGGGATCGACGTGGCCATGTTGGATTGTCCTCGTGGCCTTCCTCTGAACCGCGCCGTTCAGCCGGCAGGCCCGACGCGCGGCTCGCTCCGCGTTGGATTCCCCCGCGCGGCGCTCGTGGCGCCGCGACGACGCCCTTCCAGCATCATCGGCACGCGGCCCCGCGGCCCCATCGTGAGCCCGCGCTGCACGTGCTCGACCGGCGCCACGCTCGCGAGCCGGAGCTGATACTCCCGCAAGAGAATGGCGAGCGTGATTTTCATTTCCACCATCGCGAGCGTCACGCCCAAACAGCGGCGGCCTCCCCCGCCAAACGCGATGAACTCGAACGGGGAAAAGTCCCGCTCCAGGAAACGCGTGGGGCGGAATCGCTCGGGCTCGGGATAAAGCTCCTCGCGCGTGTGCAGGAGGAGCGGAGAGGGCACGAGCGGCTCGCCCGGCGGAAAGGTGTACCCGAGGAGCGCGAACGTTTTTCGGGGCACACGCCCGACGCTGACCACGGGCGGAGCGATGCGCAGCGTCTCCAGGCAGACGGCGTCCAGATAAGGCAAACCGAGGAGCTTTTCGAGAGGGGCCTCGGGCCCGAGGGCGTCGATTTCGGCGCGCAGCCGCGCGAGTGTGTCGGGCTCGTGGTGGAGCCAATAAAAGGCCCAGGCCAGGGAGACCGCCGTGGTCTCGTGACCCGCGAAGAGCAAGGCGCGGAGCTGATCGAGGATCTCTTGATCGCCGAGCCCCTCGCCGCCTTCGTAGCGCGTCTTCAGGATGAGCCCGAGCACGTCGGCGCGCTCCTCACCCGACGCGCGCAGGGCGCGGATCTCCTGGGCCAAGAGCGCGTCGAGCGCCGCCCTGGCCCGGAGCATGCGCGCCCAGGGGCCGAGTCCGCCGAAGGAGCGCCGGATCGCCGGCATGATCAAGATCAGCGGGTGGACCGCGTGAATGAGATCGAGCACGGCCGCGCGGACGTCGCGGATCCGCGCCTCGCCCCGGACGCCGAACACCACGCGGATGACGATGTCGAGCGCGATGGATTGCGTGGCCTCCAGCATCGAAAAAGGCTGGCACGGCGTCCATTGCGAGGCGGCCTCGCGCGCGACGTCGGCCACGACGGTCGCGTACGATTTCACGGCGGCCGGCGCAAAGGGGGCCGCGAGCAGCTTGCGATCCCGCCGATGGCGCGTCCCGGTCGAGACCACGACCGACGTCCGCCCGAAGATCGGCTCGGTCACCTCGACCCCGAACGGCTCGAACGTCTCGGGGTCGGCCGTATAAATGGCGCGGAGGGCCTCGGGATGGCCGACGAACGTGATCGGGCCATTGAAGGTGAGGACGCGGAACGGATCCCCGTGCTCGGCAGCGAGGCGGCGAAGGACAGGGGCGGGAGACGCGAACGAGGAGCGGAGGGTGTCGATCAGGCCGAGGTTCCCAGGTCCAGGTGGTAGCATCTGCATGCACTCCCCTCGACCGAGCCCTAACCGGGCCGCAACGTGGTGTCAATCGGAGTACGCTTCGAAACCAGGGAGTGGATCGTACGCCTCGTCCGGCTCGTCCTCCCCTTCGTGGGGACACGCCTCCTCGACGGGGTCCTCGGCGAGGAGGCCATCATAAGGACCCGGCAGCGGCGTTTCCTCGTCCCCTTCCTCGGCGAGGATGTCGTCGAGATCCGCGACAGAGCCGTCGGCCTCGTATTGCGCCCACGCCTCGGGGCGTGTTGCGGCGAGGAGCGCTTCGAGCGCCGTCGCCTTCACCCGCTGGATCGGCTGGCCGTCCGTGCTGCTGCGGGGCCGAAAGCGCAATTCGCGTCGCTCGTAAACCGTGAGCTCGACCGGGAACAGGTCCACGACGTGGTAGTGCACGTATTCGCGGATCTGGCCGAACTTGAAGATGCTCACGCGCTCGCGCTCGAACGTCCACCCGAGGCCCACGAGGTGGCGCTCGAACGCGTCCTCGTCGTCGGTGAAGACCTGGACGTCAATATCGCTGCCGCGGCGGATGTGCCCCGTGCTGACGGATCCGATGAGACGCGGCTCGAAGGGGCCGAGGGCGCGCATCACGCGGAGGGCCACGACGCGCATGGCGAAGAGCCGGCGCGTGCGCCGTTCGCCCTCGGCGAGCTCGGCCATGGCGAGCAAGGCGTCGCGAATCTCTCCGTTCGAGGGCAAATCCTGGGGTCGATACCGCAGGTTTTTCCCGCCCGCGCGGCCGAGCAGGCGCCTCGCCGCCATACGCTTCGCGGTGAAGTATTGCTTGACCCCCTCTTCGTACATGAGGCGCGCCGCCTCCACGGCGACCCGCGCGCGGAGCCCGCCGGTTCGTTCGCTGCTCATGAGGGGACCGGGGGCGAGACGAGCGGCGCGAGGGCCTCCCGGAGCTTGCGGAGCGCGCCGCCGACAGAACGTCCGCCGCGCTCGTCGCCATAGATGCGTTTTTGCACGACCTGCTGCGTGACGCCGAGGCGACGCGCGATCTCGCCCTGGGACAGGCCTTCGAAAAAATAAGCCTCGACGACCTCGCGCTGTTTGTCGGTCAGGACCGTCGCGACGGCGTCGCGCACGGCGTCTTGGAGGCGAAGGCGCGCTTCGGAGGTGTCGTCGTCGTGGTAGAGGTGACGAGACGCGGCGATGTGATCGAGGTCCGCGACGAGACGGGCGCGGTGCCTTCTGCCGTCAGAAGATCTCCTTTCGTGGGTCATGGATGGGGGCGGGCTCGCCGCCGGGGTCGAGGAGGGAGAGGTCGGCGTTTTCGAGCAGCGTCGAAAGCGCGTCTTCGGGGGACATCACGGTGGCGTGCGGGGAGCGGCCGAGGACGTCCCAGCGGCGCAGGCGCTGGAGATCGGCGAGCGCGGCGGTCCCGCGCAGGCGGCGCTTGGTGGGTCCAGGGTCGTGCAAAAGGTCGAGGTGGTGGCGCACGAGCCAGACGATGCGGGGCGAGACGAGGCCGTCGAGCAGATCGGCGCCCAGCGCGTCGTGGTCCTGCGAGGATATCGCCTTCCCCACGTCGTGCAAGAGCGCCGCGGCCCAGAGCGCACGGTCGGGGCTCGTGGCGCGCGCGAGATCGAAGACCTGAAGGGAATGGTAGAGGGCACAGCCCTCGGGGTGATACGCGGGGTTCTGGCGTATTCCGTCGAGGGCGAGCAGCAGCGGGAGGAGCTCGTCGTACATCACCGGGGCGCGGCGCAGGTGATGACGCCGCTCACCCACGGGGCACGGTCACACCCACCGGCGATGCTTTTCGTAGAGCGCGTCGCGCCACGCGACGAGCCGCGCGTGCTTCTCCGCGAGGTCCGGGTTGCTCCAGGCCGCGCGGCCGCCGAGGCCCGTGGGCATGAACCGCTTGTCGACCGGGCTCACGACCTGGAGCACGAGGGCCATCGTGATGTCCGCGTACGAAAACGCATCGCCGAGCAGGTATTGTTGCCCCTCGGCGAGCGCCTTGTCGAGCCCGTCGAGCCCCGCCTCGGCCACCGCGCGGTGCGTCGCCTCGCCCTCGCGCATTTGATACTTCGAGACGAAACTCTGCAGGGCGCCGCGGCCCACCGGCTTGAGCAGCGACACGAGCGCCTTCGGGGTCCCAGGCGGGAGGACGGCCTTGACGAAGTCGGGATTGTCGAGGGCCTTCAGCATCATCATCGCCCGGAGCGCCGCGAGCGTCTCCTCGCTGCGCCGATTCCAGGCCTCGATCTCGGCCTCGCGGCCGGCGGGAAAGAGCTTGGGCCCAGAGCCGACGGCGTCCGCGTGGCGGGCGATGTCGAACGAGTCGGTGAAAAAGACGCCGCGATCGTCGAGGATCGGGACGGTGACGCGCCCTGTCGGTTTGCGGAGGAGGACGCGGAGCCGAAGATCGCCCACGATGGGCTGGTGCTCGATTTCCTCGTACGAGATACGGTGATGGTCGAGCGCCCAGCGGGCCTTCTCGGACCAGGGGGAGAACGGGATGCCGTAGAGCCGGGTCTTTTGTCGTTGCATCAGGGCCCAAGCATCCTACGGGTGGGGCGGCCCGTCGAGCGAAGGAATTGCGTTTCGTATACCGATTGACAGGCCCCGCCCCTTCTTGTTTCGTTCCCCCATGCACGCACCCCCCAACCACGAAGGCGCTTTCGTCCTCACGGGCCTCGCCTCCCGCGGCGGGCTGTCGAACTGGGTCTTCTTCTTTTTTCCCGCGGAGATCGTCCAATGTGACCTCGGCATGATGCCCGCCGTGAAGGCCGGCGCCGAGGCGGGGATCCGCGCGAATCTCGACGTCGTCGGCGAGCTCGGCGAGCAGACGTATGGCCCCGGGCGGCCGAAAGGCGGGGCGACCGAGGCGTGGTGCGACGAGCTCGTGGGCAAAGCAAAACGTGTCGAGCGGCTCCCTTGCGAGCGTGTTCGCGAGATACGCCTGCACCTCAAGGCCATGGCCCACGAGTTTTATGTCACGGCGGACGAGGGCGCGCCCCGAAGGTTCAGCCTCATGAACCGGCGCGAGGCCCAGGAGGTTCGCGGCTTGCTGGAGGCCCGCTTCGGGGAGCGGTTCGTCGTGACGAAGTCCGCCGTGTTTGCGTTCTTCGAGCGGCACGCGCCGTTCTTGATGCAGTGAGCGACGGGGGCCCCATGCATTTTCCGGGTTGACCTCGCGCGGGTCTCATGGTTTGACCCGGAACAGACGCTTCCAAGGGAGGTATCCATGAAGGTCGAACCGCAGAAGCAACACTTGTGGCTGCAACAACTCGTGGGCGAGTGGACGTACGAGCACGACGCGGAGATGGAGCCTGGCAAGTTCCAGAAGTTCACCGGGACCGAGGTCGTGCGCTCGATGGGCGACATCTGGGTGCTCTGCGAGGCGCGCGGCGAGATACCCGGCGGATCCCCGAACCAGATGATGTGGACGTTCGGCTACGACCCGGAGAAGAAGGCGTTCGTGGGGACGTTCGTGGGCTCGATGATGGAATACCTGTGGGTCTATCACGACGGCTCGCTGGACGCGGAGCAGAAGGTGCTGACCCTCCACACCGAGGGCCCGGACTTCTCCGCGCCGGGCAAGATGACGTCGTTCAAGGACATCCTCGAGATCAAGAGCGAACACGAGCGCGTCCTGCGATCGGAGATGCTGGGCCAGGACGGGCAGTGGACCGAGATCATGCGACAGTTCTATCGACGGACGAAGTGAGCGGCAGGGACGAGCGCGCGCTCGTCCCTTACCTCCACCCGCGCGCTCTGGTATCGTCCGCCGCGCCGTGATGTTTCGTCTTACGTTGGCCGGGATCCTCGGGCTCATCGGGTTGCCCCTCGCCGCATGCACGCCCGCAGGGGCGAACCGTGAAGACCAGGCCGCCCCGTCGGGCTCCGCGGCCGCGGCGGCCTCGACGGCCAGCGCGGACGCGCCTTCGCCGAGCGCCGCATCTCGCGCGCCGTCCGCGGCCGCGACCGCGGAGGGCACGGCGGCCCCGTATTCACCGCCGCCCGAGTCGTCCGCCGCCGAAGCGCCTCCCGAGGCGCCGCGCAAGACGATCGGCACGTTCGACGACTGGGTGAAGGGGTATCAGGGGTCGGGCGCGCCCGAGGCCCACAAGAAGCCACCGCGGCTGCGGCTCGCGAAGGACCTCGGCCTCTCGTCCGGGCGCATCACGTTCACACGCTCGGGGGATATTTTCACGTACGATTTCGCCAAAGGCGCGGAGTCGCAGCTCACGCAAAAGGCGCAGCGCAACGTGGCGCCCGTATTCCTCGGGGACGGTCGTCGGATTGCGTTCCTCAGCAACCGCGACGGGATGGTCTGGCGCGTGTTCCTGATGAATGCGGATGGCACGGAGCAACGGCCGATCACCCGTACCTTCACCGGCGCGTATGGTTTTTTGCCGTCGTTCGTGATCACGAAGGATGGCAGCCGCGTCGCGTACATCGCGGCGACGAAGGGGCTGCCCGACGGGCCGCCGGAGGAGCTGCACCTCGTCGACGTGGCGAGCGGCGAGGATCATCGCGTGGGCGAGCCGGAGTATCTCGATTCTCCGGCGTTTTCCCCGAAAGGCGACACGCTCTACGTCGTCGCGGGTGGGTTCGAAGCGGAGCACCTCGCGTCCGTGGACGTCGCCACGCGGAAGCTCCGGCATTTTTCGGGCGCCGGCAATCGCATGTTCAGCGGCGCCCGGTGGCTCGACGATCGATTGTTGTTCTCGGCGAGCCCGACGGGATCGTTCTGCTGCCAGCGCTCCTCGCTCTACACGACGTCGCCCGACGGCAGCGGCATTCGCGGGTTCGGCTCGTTCTGGGTCGCCGGTTCGCTGCGGCCGGAGGTGTCTCCCAAAGGAACGAAGGTCGCCGCCGCGTGGTCCGTGCGCGAGGGCGGGTTCGGCGCCGACTATCGAAACGAGATCTCCCTGCTCGACGCGAACGGAGGGGCCGAGCGCCCGCTCACCGACGCGTTCCCGCGCCCATTTTACAGCGCCTTCGAGCCCGCGTGGGCGCCCGACGATCACCACCTCGCGTTTACGCTCTCGTTATGCCCGTACGTGGGCTGCGAGCCGACGATCCGGAGCGTGGTCGTGGTCGACACGCGGGACACGAAGGCCGTCCCCGCGTTCATCGCCTACGGCGGCGGCACCTCGTGGAGCCCCGTTCCCTGAGGGTTCGTGCATGGCCATCGAGCCCCCCACGCCCCCGCGTATCTACATCCTCCGCGCCTCGGAAGCGCCACGCGCGCTCGTCTTCGTCAAGCGTCACCAGAAGCGCTGGTCGCTCCACCTCTGGAACCTCGACGCCCAGCACGTCGCGCCCGGGGCCACCTTTTTCGGAACGCTTTATCCACGCCGGAGTGATCTCTCCCCCGACGGCCGGTATCTGCTCTATTTCGCCATGAAGGCGCCCGGCGACGCCGATTGGCCGTTTCAGTTCAGCGGCCTCTCGCGCGCGCCGTGGCTCACCTGCTTGCTCGCCTGGCGCGAGGCGGGGACCTGGACGCGGGGGATGTCTTTCGCGTCCCGCGCGTCGGGCCGCCCGGAGATCCCCGCGCGCAGCGCCCTGCACCACGGCGCCGACGTGGCCGATCGCTGCCCGTGGAACCTCCAGATGAACGACGCCCTCCAGCTCGCGGCCGAGCGGCGGATCGGATTCGTCGAAGCGGAGGATTCACCGCCGCGGCATCCACGCGACCTCTGGGACGAGCGGCGCCGCGCCGTGATGTGCAAGCAAAGGCCGGGCGGCGGGCGCGAGGCCCTGCGGCTCACGCTGGGGCCCTTCGACCAGGGTGAAGGGCGGATCGAGGGCGTTCGCAATCATTATACGTTCGTCGGGAAAGACAGGCGGGAGACCCCACTTCCGGGCCATGTGTGGCTCGACTGGCTCGATGGGGAGCACGTCTATGGCGCGACGCTCGACGGGCGGATCGTCGTGTGCGCGCTCCGCGGAGGCGAGCTCGTGGAGACGTGGGCGCACGCGTTCAGGGACATGCCCACCCGGCAGCCTTCGCCGGCGTGGGCGCGGCACTTCTGACGTCAATCCCAGCGGTCGAGCTTGTAGACGACGCGCATGCCGCCCTTCGAGGTCACGCGGAAGCTCGCATTCCACGTCGATCCCTTCACGAGGCTGAGCCCGCACGCCTCGGCCGTCTCGTTGCCCTCGACGACCGCGTCCTTCGCGTACGCCTCCATCGTGGCGCGAATCTCGTGGTATTCGCTGCGCAGATAACTCGGGAAAAACCCGGCCCCCTGCTTGTAGTCCCGATCCCGCGCATCCTTCAAGAGGAAGACCACGCCCGCGCCGTGGTGCGAGAGGACCTTCTGCGGGTTCCACATCCACGGCAGCAAGGCGATCGCCGTCACGGGGTGGTACACGTTGGGCTTCAGGTTCCAACGCGCAGGCGGCGAGCCGTTCACGTACACGTACGAGCTGACCCGGTTTCGCCGTTCCTCGAAATCCCATTGCAGGAGCGGCGGCGCGTCCGCGCGTTTGGCCGTGACCATCGCGGTATACGACTGGTTCGCCTCCGGCACGAAATACTCGATGCCCTCCGCCTCGGGGAGGACGGTCCGCGCGAATTTCTCCCACGTCATCGTGACGGGCGGGACATCCATGTCCACGGCGAGTTTCGCCGCGGGCTTGAGGTGGTCGAAGACGCCGGGTTTTTGCCCCTTCGGTTGGGGGTCCTTCGGGATCCACATGGTCTCGATGTCGCCAAGCCGAGCAAAACGCCGCTCCATCGCGCCGGCGCTCTTCAACGATTCGACGATTTTTTCGGCGCGCGCGAGGTTGCCGGCCGTCGGCGCCGCCTGCGGGCGCTGGTACTGGAGCGGATGCATCTTCGCGGCGAACCGGCCCTTGACCTCCGCGAACGACATGCCCGCCGCGAGGTCTTCGAGCAAGGTGCCGATCATGCTGCTGCGCACGTGGCAAAAGCCGGCCGGCGCGCGGGCGACCGCGAGCCAGGTGAGGTTGTCCCGCGCCCGCGGGTTCTTCGCCGCGCGGCGGGCCTCGTGCAGCTCGAGCAGCCATTTCGCCACGCCGAGGACGGCCTCCGATCGATAAAGCGATTCGGTGGAGAGGAGCGTGTGCGCCTGCTTAACCACGTCGAGCGAGAACGCTTCGAGCCCGCGGAGCAGCGTCTCGTGATCGTGGCGTTTCTCCGCCATGAGCTGCGGGTTCGTCTTGATCACGGTGGGCTTGTGGAGCAGGTCCGTGGAAGGCGTGACCGCGATGTGCTCCCACGCGCCCGTCCGCGGCGTGCCCCATACCTTCGCGTCCGTGAGAAAGACGCCGTCGATCGGCGCCTCGGCCACGGCCTTCGCGAGCGCCCGGATCGCGCTCGTGTAGGGCTCGGGCGCGGTCTCCGGATCCCACGACGCGGGCCGCGCCTTGCCGTCGGAATCGACGACCACGAGGCCGCCGTACCGATTCACGAAGTGCCGGCAAGCGGAGCAGGTGTTGTACTGCCGCAGCTCGACCGGGACCATGTCGAGGAAGACCTGGTACAGCGAAGGCGTGCGCGTGGTGAACAGGCTCGGCTTGTCTTTGCTGCGTTTTTCGAAGCACGCGCGGATCGACGCGAGCAGCTCGTCGTAGTGGTCGTCGCTCGGAAGGGTCTGGGCCGTCGGGGGCGAAGGAAGATCGGACATGGTCGCGCGCTCGATGACACCGTGGCGCTCCACCGATTGCAAGGGGAGAGCACCGGGCCCGCTCGAAAGCGGCCGGCCGGTTGACGCTCGTCGCCGGGCCGCCTACCGTCCTCGTTCATGCGCTGGCCGCTCCTTGTTGCGCTCTTCCTCGTCGGGTGTGGGCCCTCCCCCGCTGCCTCCGGCGCTGAATCGTACGCGGGATCGATGCCCGCCTCGGGGCGCGTGATGCTCCACGGCGTGACCGTCGCGCCCTGCAGATTCGGCGGCGAGACGTGGGACGGCACGGAGCACATCGATCCGAGTCAGATCGACCTCCTCGGCAATCTCCTGCGCGGCCGCGTGCCCTACGTCGAGATCGCCAAAGCACTCGCCGCGCCCGCGAACGCGGCCCTCGACAAACCCGACGTGAAAGGGCGCGCGAAGATCCTCGGCGTCTCCGAAGGCGCGCCTGTCGTGCTCAGGGGCCAGGAAGATAGCTTCACGCCACAATTCCAGGGGCCGCCCACGTTCCAGGACGTGGCCTTCGACGGGAACGCGCGCCTCGCCGTCGAGCTCCTGGACGACGACATGGTCGACGACGACGCGATGGGCTCGTTCCAGCTCGGCGCTGACGAAATGCTGGAGGCATTCCGGGCCGGAAACGTGCATCAGGTCCGCGTCGATTCACAGACGAACGGGCAAGTCCTTTTTGCCGCGATCTCCGTCCTGGCAGATTGAATCTCGATCAGAGCGCCGCCGCGAACTCGCGGCCGAACTCCAGCGGCGACGGGCGCTCGGTCGGCTCCCGCGTGGTGGCGGCCCGCAGGAGCTTGGCGACGGCCGCGGGGAAGCCGCGGAGGCGCTCGGCGTCGTCGAAAGGATCGAGCCGCATGTGCGCGAGGATGCGGTCGCGCCCCGTGAGCTCGTCGAAAAACGAGCGGCCCGTGGTCACGTTGTACACGGTGCCGGCGAGCGCATACACGTCCGAGCGAGGGTCGAGCTCCACCGGATCGAGCACCTGCTCGGGCGCGATGTAGCCGGGCGTGCCGGCCACGAAGCGGCCGCCGACCTCGGGCGGGACGCGGATCGCCCGCACCATGCCGAAATCGATGACCACGGTCGAGAGCGGAGGCACGCGCCCGGGATCACGATGTTTCTCCGGGTCGAACCGCTCTCCGCCGGCGAGCGGCAGGCGCAGCCATAAGTTTGCCGGCTTGATGTCGCGGTGCACGAGGCCCGCGCCGTGCAGCGCGGCGAGCCCGGCGCACGCGTCGAGCACGACCTGCCGGAGCTCGAAGAGCGTCATCAGGCGGGCCGCGGCGTATTGCTTGAGATCCGCGCCGATCAGGTATTCGAGGACGAGGAACGGCGCGCCCTCGGAGACGCCGCGATCGATGATGTTCGCGACGTTCGGATGGTAAAGGCCGGCGAGCGCATTGGCCTCCTCGACGAACGACGCGAGGATCCCCGCGCGCTCGGTCTCGTTGGCGCTGGCGAGCGCGTCGGCCTTGGGGATCTTGAGCACGAAAAGGCGATCGGCCCCGGGCTTGCGCACGAGCCAAACCGAGCCGATCCCGCCCTCGCCGAGCGGCTTCACGAGCTCGTAGCCCTCGATGAGCTTCGGCTCCTTTTTCTTCGAGGTCGGCGGCGGCGGCGGCGTCCTGCGAATCGCCCCGCGCACCGCGCCCTCCAGAAGCGCGGACGCGACGGGGCCGAGCGAGGCGAACCACACGTCGAGCATGCCGAGCTCACGCGCGCGGATGGCGCGGGCGACGAGCGCGGCCACGCGGGGCGCGTTTTGCGTCGTGCGCGGCGGGAGCGAGTCCTCGTCGTCCTCGCTCGCGGCGTGGAGCGCTTTGACGGGATCCGCGAGCGAGGCCTGCAAGCGATCCCCGGCGAGGACGAGCTTGATGCACCGGATCTCGAGGTCACTCTTCGGCCCCGCGGCGTCGGAAAAGTCTTCGAGCGCCATCGCGAGCTTCGAGAGCGCCCGCGAGAGCTCGGTGTCCTCGGCGTGCAGGGCGACGAATGCCTCCTCGGCCTGGAATGACCAGCCTGCGTCGGTCTCGGCCGACGAGACGGCCGTGCGCAGCGCCTCGGCTTGCTCGCAGCACCGCGCGAGCGCGCTCGGCGCCATCATCGGCAGCGAGGTCGCGAGCTGGCGGAGCATCGCGGGCCGGTCGATGACGAGCGCCCACCACGCGGCGAACGGGCCGAGCCAGCGGACGTCGTCGACCTCGCCGAGCGCCGTGCCGCGCGTCGTGTCGACGAGCCGCCAGAGCAACGCCGAGAGCGCGTTTTTCAGCGCAGGCGGGAACTCGCGCGAGCCGCTGGCGAGCCCTTCGAGCTTGCGCAGCCAGAGGCAGGTGTCGTGCGCCGTCGGCCCTCGTTGGCCATCGTTTGCGGCTCCAGATCGCCTGGCGGCGCCCGCCGCCCCAAGCCCCGACCCGAGCTCGTCGTCCTCGCCACAAGCGTCGAGCGCATACCCGCCGAGGCGAACCGCTACGACCTCGAGCGCGAGATCCTCGTGCACGTCCGTCTTCTCGCCGCGCCGCCGCTCCGCGACGAGGTCGAGGATCTCGGCGGGCGAACGAGCCAGGGTCTTCCACGTCTCTTCGAGCTCGGGCTCGTCCACGGGCACGCCCGTGGGCCGCGTCGCGAGCAACGGGCGCCAAAGGCGAAGCGCGAATGCCCGCGCCGACGATTCCAGCGCGTTCAGCGCAGCGGCCCGCTGCCGGAGCCTCCCCCACCCGAGCGCGATGCGGCGCGCCTCGTGGAACGTCGCCGCGAGCGAGGAGGCGAACCGCGCGGCGCGAGCGTCCGCCTCTTCGTCGTCGTACTGCGCGGCGAGGCGCATCAGGTTCTCCAGGCCGAGCTCGAGGTCGAGTGGATCACGCTCGGCGCGGTCGATCACGTCCGTGACCGCGATGACCTCGATCCACCGGCGCGACTCGTCGATCGAGGCAGCGCGCACATAACGCGCCTTCTCGCGGAGCGCGCGGAGCGTGGCCTCGATCTCGGGCTCGTCGACGCCGCGGCGGAAGAGCGTCGCGAGCCCCCGCGCGAGCGCGCGCGCGGCGATCGCGCCGCCGTCGCCTTCGAGCACCCGCCGGGCGAGGCGATCCCAAAGCGTCTTGCGCTCGAAGAAGAGGTACGGCGTCGCGGCGGCGACCGCGGCGAGGACCCAGGCCTCCTCCTCGCGCGAGTCGAGGATCGCCACGAGCTGGCTCGCGAGGAACGCGAGCCGCTCGGCCGGGAGCGAGGCAAACGCGGTCGTCGCGCGCTGGCGCAGCACCACCGACGCGCCGAACACCCAGTCGAGCAGCGTGCCCTGGAGCTCTTCCATCACGCCCGTGAGGCGCCCGAGCGCGCGCGCCGCGTGCACCCATACGAGGGGCTCGGGGTGCAGGAGCAAGGGCTGGAGCACCTGCAACGTGCGGCCGATGAGCTCCGGATCGGCCATCCGCGGCATGCCGCGCACGCTGATTTCGAGGCAACGCGCGGCGAGCACGCGGCCGCGGAGCGCGCCGTGCGCGGGGCCGCGGACCATGAGCTCGAACGTCTCCGGAGATCCCCAGAGCCAGGGCCCGAGCTCGGGCACTTCGAGCGCGCTCGCGCCGGCCTCCCAGATCAGGATCTCCAGCCGCGCACGCGCCTCGGCGTTCGCCGCCGACGCGAGCGCTTCTCCATCGCCGAGGAGCGGCGCGCACGAGAGCGCATCGAGCAGCGGCCCTTCGACGACCCGCGCCCGCGCAGCCTCGACGATCCGATCACGGCCGAGCGTCTCGGCGAGCGCGACGAGGATCGGGGCCATCCGCACGTCGCGCCGGAACGCGCTCGCCGCAAAGAACGTGAGCAGCACCTCGCCGGCCGGCTCGCCGTAGAGCGCGGCGAGCGCGGCGAGCTGCTCGGCCGAGCGCGCGAGCTCCGGGAGCTCACGCCGGAGGAGCTGCGCGGCAGCGCGCGCGTCCTGCGGAAGCACACGCCGATCGGCCTCGTTCTCGCCGCCCGCGCGGAAGTGCGCGCGCACGGCCTCTTCGAGCTCGGGGTTCGTCGCATGCAGGCGCGTCAGGGTCGAGAGCGCGATCTGGATGTCTTCGGAGAGCATCAGCGGCCGAGAGAATACTTCCTTCGCTGCGCTCCGTTCAAAATACCCACGGCTTGGCAGGGTCGAACCTCGATGCGACCTCCGTTTCTCCGAGGATCGCGGCGAAACGAACCACCGACGTCACCGCCTGAGCATGGGTCTCATCGCAAGCCGCCGCGCCGGGGCGCTGCCCCGGGCCCCGCGGGGGCTGTTCGCCCCTCGACCCGAACCAGGGCCAGCCCTGGACCATTTAGGGAAGAACTGCGCATCGCGCAGTTCTTCCCACAGGCCGTTGGGACCGCGTTGCCAGCTGAACCGTCAGCGCTGCCGTCTTGGCTGGCGGGGTCGCTCGTGGTCTTGACTCGGCCCGTTCGATGAACTGCGCGATGCGCAGTTCATCGACCCTGGGTCCAGCGCCTCGCTG
>NZ_JARZHI010000012.1:0-223453 GCF_029946465.1 Polyangium sorediatum | reverse complement strand
TGACCACCGAGCTCGCCTCGGGGGGTGAATCGACCGGGCTTTGCCCGGGCGAGAGGGGGACGCGAGGCGTCCCCCTCGGGACGGAAGAAGACGAGAACATCGAGCGGTTCTTGAACCGCTCGATGTTCTCGTCGCGCGTTATTGCTTGTCCGGAAGGCCTCTGGCGCGCGCCGCTGCGACGCGCGCCACGCAGCTCTCCCGATGGGCGCGCGCCATGGCCTCGGAGATGCGCAGGATCTCCATCCTGCGCTCCACGGGCATGCAATCCTCGGTCGCCGTCCATAGCTCCGGATCCTCGACGCTGCGGATCGGATCGAGATCGCTCCATACCCACACGGCCCTGTCGTCGGAGGCGCAGGCGATGTGCTTGCCGTCAGGGCTATAGGTTGCCCATTTGACGGCGAGCTCCGGGCCGCGCAGGACGAGGGGCTCGCCCGTGCCGTCGGCGTTCCACACGCGCACGGTCCTGTCGTCGGAGGCGCTGACGATATGGGTGCCGTCGGGGCTGTAGGCGGCCGCATTGACGACGCCGAGATGACCGCGCAGGACGAGGGGCTCGCCCGTGCCATCGGCATTCCAGACACGCACGGTCTTGTCCCAGGAAGCGCTGACGATGTGCTTGCCATCGGGGCTCCACAGCGCCGTGCTCACCCGATCCTGGTGGCCGCGCAGGACGAGGGGCTCGCCCGTGCCGTCGGCGCTCCACAAACGCACCGTCGTGTCCATGGACGCGCTGGCCATACGACGCCCGTCGGGGCTGTACGAGACCCCCATGACGGGCTGCGCGTGGCCGCGCAAGATCAGGGGCTGGCCCCCTCCGTTGGCGTCGTGCACCTGCACGGTCCTGTCGTAGGACGCCGTGACGATGCGCTGCCCATCCGGGCTGAAGGCCGCCGACGTGACCGGCGCCTCGTGACCGGCGAGAACGAGGGGGGGCGCGGCGCCATCCACGGGAAAGATCCGTGCGGCATTGTCGTAGGATGCGGTGACGACGTGCCGGCCGTCGGGGCTATACGCCGCCGAGAAGACGATGTCCTTGTGGCCGCGCAGGACGACGGGCTCGCCCCCGCCGTCGGCTCTGCGCACCTGGGCGGTGAAATCGTGGGACGCCGTGACGATGTTCCGGCCGTCGGGGCTATAGGCCACGCTGGCAATGCCATGCAGGTGGCCCCGCAGGATCAGGGGCGAACGAATGCTCTGCAGAGCCCATACGCGCGCGGTTCTGTCCAGGGAGGCGGTGACGAGGCGCTCGCCGTCAGGGCTATACCTCGCGGCGGCGACGAGATCCTGGTGGCCGCGGAGCACGAGGGGCTGGCCCGCGCCGCTCACGTCCCACACCCGCGCGGTCTTGTCCCAGGACGCCGTGGCGACGTGCCGGCCGTCCGGGCTCCAGGCGGCCGAGAAGACGACATCCTCGTGACCGCGCAGGACCACGGGCTTGCCTTTGCCGTCGGCGCTCCACACCTGCGCAGTCTTGTCCTGGGAGGCGGTGACGATACGCTGGCCGTCGGGGCTGAACGAAGCCGAATAGACGACGTCGTCGTGCTGCAGGGGGATGGGCTGGCCCGTGCCGTCGGCGTTCCAGACCCGCGCGGTGAAGTCTCCCGAGGCGGTGACGATGCGCTGACCGTCGGGCCTCCACGCCGCCGACCAGACCCAGCCCGGGCCTGCGCGCAGGACGACCGGCTCGCCCGCGCCGTCGGCGCTCCAGATGCGCGCCGTCCCGTCCCAGGACGCGGTGACGACGCGCTGGCCGTCAGGGCTGAAGGCCGCCGAGAAGACGACATCGTCGTGGCCGCGCAGGACGATGGGCTGGCCCGTGCCGTCGGCGTTCCAGATGCGCGCGGTCCTGTCCCAGGACGCGGTGACGATGCGCTGCCCATCCGGGCTGAAAGCAGCCCCGGCAACCCTGTCCTCGTGCCCGCGCAGGACGACAGGCGCGCCCGCGCCGTCGGCGCTCCAGACCCTCGCCGTGGTGTCCACACAGGCGGTGACGATGCGCTGGCCATCCGGGCTGAAGGCCGCGCGCGTGATGCCCGCCGGTTCGTGGAGCACCACGTGGGCGACGCCGCTCTCCAGCGCGAAACGCGCGAGCTCGGACCATCCGCGCGGCACCTCGGGCGGCTCGAGCTCGCGTACCAGCGCGAGCACGGTCGTCGGGTCGCCCTGCAGCTCCCGCGCCGTGGCCATGCGGGTGGCGTTGCGGGCCTGGACGGCCTCGGCCTGCACGAGCGCGGCCTGGTGATCGGCGCGCGCGGCCTCCATCCGCGCGTGGGCCGCCTCCTGCGCCGCGCGGATGGCCAGGGAGGAGACCACGAGCGCCACGGCGACGAGCGTGGCGAGGACACCCAGGGTCGCCTGTCTTCGTCTTCGCTGCGCGCGCTCGAGGAGCGCCACCACGGCCAACAGATAGCGCTCCTCGCGCCCGCCCAGGCCGAGGGGCGCGCCTTCGCCTCGCTCGGCGCGGCGATGGGAGAGCCACGTCCGGGCTTCGCGGGCCGCGCGGTCGCGCCACAACAAGCCATCGGCCTGCTCCCGGGCCTCCCACTGCTGCGCCGCCGCGCGCAGCTCGGCGAGGAACTGCGCGTCCTGCGCGCTCTCGTCGATCCACTGCCCGAGCTTCGGCCACCTCTCGATCAGGGCCTCGTGGCACAGCTCCACGGTCGTCCCAGCGTGCTCGCCGCCGGCCTCCACGAGCAGCAGGCGCGCGCTGGCCAGGTGCTGGATCACGTGCTCGAGGGTCATGCGTTCGGCCGCGTCCCCCTCGGCGAGCTTGGCGAGCTCGGACAGGCTCACCACCGCGCGCGTGCGCTCGGGCGTGACCAGGCGCAGGAACACCGCACGGGTGAGGCGCTGCTCGCGCGGGGAGAGCGTGGCGAGGACCGCGTCGGCGTGGGCCGACAGCGCCCCGGCGATACCGCCGAGCCCTTCGTAGCTCTCCCGCGTCAGGAGCTGGCGCTGGCGATCCCTTGCATCCCATAACTTCCCGGCCATGAACTGCAGGAGCGGCAGGGGGCTGCGTGTACGCTCCAGCGAGGCGAGCATGGCCGCGATCATGTCCTCGTCCTCGAAGCGATGGCCTGCGGCCTCGACCGGCCGGACCAGGGCCTCGCGCAGGCCGTTACGCCCGATCGGCGGCAAGAACAGAAGGGCGCGGCTCACCTCGGTGGAGTAGCGGCGATCCTCGGCCGTGCGATCCAGGAAATCGGAGCGGATGGCCAGCACCACGCGGAGCGGAGAGGACGCGTCGTCGGCGACGCCTTCGATGCAAGCGACGAACGCGGCGCGCTCCTCCGGGGGCGCGCCGAGCGTGTACAGCTCCTCGAACTGGTCCACGAAGAGCAGGATCCAGTGCCGTGTCCCCGAGGCCCGGCAGCGCGCGCGCAGCCGCGCGCCAAGCAGGCCGGGCTCGACGTGCAGGGCGGCCACCAGCTCGTTCGGGCTCTCGTCGGACATCTGGGCGAGGAGGTGGGCGAGCGCCTCCAGCGGTCTCGGTCCGGGACGCACGACAAAAGCCTCCCGGCTGTCGCCGAGTCGCTTCACCGCGGGTATCACGCCCGCACGCACGAACGACGATTTCCCGGCGCCCGAGGGGCCGGCCACCACCACCATCTGCTGGTTGCGCAGCCGCCGGCGCACCACGGCGATGTCGCGGTCGCGGCCGAAGAAGCGCCCCGCGTCCGCCTCCTGAAAGGCCGCGAGCCCGGTGAAAGGGCTCTCGTCCCCGATGAGCGCGAGCGCCTTGCCGTCGCCGGCGATTCCCTCGAGCTCGGCCAGGAGTTGCTCGGCCGAGCCGATGCGCTCCTCCCTGCGCTTCTTCAGGCAGCGCTCGATGAGGTCCCCGAGCGCGCGTGCCGCCGGGCGATCGTCATCGACACGGGGCATCGGGGCCTCGAGGTCCATGACGCGCCGGAGCCACCCCAGCGCGAAGGGGGCGAGCGGGTGGGCACCGGTGACGAGCTCGTACAGCATGATGCCCACCGCCCAGAGGTCGCTGCGGGGATCGATGTCCTCGGCCCGGAGCTGCTCGGGCGACATGTACGGCAACGTGCCGGCGAGTGCTCCATCGCCGTGCGGCGCGCGCCCCCCTGCGAAAAGATCGCCCGCGAGCATGGAGATCTCCTCGGCCCCGTGCTGCTTGGCGATGCCGAAGTCGAGCACCTTGATGGGCCCCGCGTCGGCCAGAACGATGTTTTCGGGCTTGAGATCACGGTGCACGATGCCGAGCCGGTGCGCGCAGACCAAGGCGCGAACCACCGGGATCAGGAGCTCGGCCGCGACGAGCGGCGACGTCCGCGCGCGCGCCACCTCGAGAGGGCTCCCGGGTGCGCTCTGGGGCTTCTGCTGCAGCTCGAGGTGGTCGCGCAGTGTGCGACCCTCGACGTACTCGAGCACCATGTACGGGTAGCCGAAGGCCTCATCGACCTCGTGGATGACCACGATGTTCTCGTGCCTGCAGCGGGCCGTAGCCTGCGCCTCGGCGAGGAGGCGCTGGGCGCGGTGCCCGCCGTAAGCGAGAAGGAGCTTGATGGCCACCAGGCGCCCGAGCTTGGTGTCGCGGGCCAGGAACACGGTCCCCATGCCGCCCTGGCCGAGCTTTCGTAGGAGCTCATAATGTTTGATCGTGGAGCCGACCTGGGGCGGCGCGCGATCCAGAGGCGAGGAGGAGGACCGGAGACCCGAAGACGGAGCTCGCGGCTCGACCGTGGTCGTGCCGCTCGTGCTCGGTCGCCCTTCGGCCGTCGTGGTCGCCCGCGCATCGACGTCGGCGGTCAGGGTGAGCCCATCCCCACGCGCGGCGCTCTCGAGTTGCTCGGGCGCCGGGTGGCGCTCATCGTCTTGCATCGTCGTTTTGCATCGTCGGGCGGAGCCCCCCAAACGGCGCCATTGTCCACGCGCTGCCGGAATCCTTCAACGCGCTCGTCGGAGGAACGGAACGATGCCCGAGCTTCCGGCGCGACAACCCCCCACGTAGAGCACCCAGCGCTCCATTTTGGAGCACCTCGCGGGTCCCCGCCGCGGCAGTATCCCCAGCTCCAGCGATGACACCATCGCCCGTGGGTCTCCGCGCGGAGGGGCTCGTTATGGCCGCTCGAACACGGCGACCGCGCTCGGGTAGTCGACAGTCACCCGGAAGTCGTGAAGCGCGGACCCGCCCAGCGCGCCGTCCACCCGTTTATCCATCCATTGCGACATCCACGCGTGGAAGTTCTTGTCCTGCCGCCGGACGAACCAGACCGGCCCAACCTCGTACCCCGCGACCGTGATTCGCGGCACCTCGATCATCGGCTCCCCGCGGGCGCAAAGGTCGGCGCCCTCGAGCACACGCCACGCCGGGTGATCCTGGCGCCACCGGTCGAAGGTGGACCGCACGATGAAGCTCGTGGCGCGCACCAGAGGCCCACCGTCCGCGAGCGCGGCTGCCGCCTCATCCGTGAGGTTCACGGTCGCGCCCGTGTCGAAAAGGAGATCCACGGTCTGGCCGTCGATCTGCGCCTGGATGCGCGGGAAGTTGGTCGCCCGCGCGCCCGCTTCGTTCATGGGAAAGCCAAACGAGACCCGGTGCGACGCATCGTGCGCCGGCAGATCACCCGGGGCGCGGAGGAGGAGCCGGCGGCCCGGGTAATCAAAGGTCCACGTGCGGCCCTGAAACCAGGCCTGGCCGAGCATGCCGTCGCGGATCTCGCGTGGACAAGCATCCTTGTCCTGCGAGGCCACGCCGAGGTGCCCTTCGAGTACGGTCACCGGGGGAATCGAAGCCTCTGGCTTGAAGGGCGGGAGCCGTACGCCCTCGGCCTGTCCCTCGTCGCTCGCGACCTGCTCGGTCGGGAGGCCGAGCCGCTCGACGGCGCTGCGGGTGAGGAAGAGTCCGCCGCCGGTATCGGTGAAAAGAAGCAGCCGGGCGCCGCTCGGGGTGATGGGCTCCACGAAGAATCGGTCGGCCACGAAGCGCGTGGGAAGCGGGAACGGTCTGCCGGGCAAAGGAAGCGAAGGGGGAGACGGAGGGGCGCTGGGCGGGGGAGGCGCGGGGGCGGCCGGGGCGCAGGCGGTCGCGCAGGAGAGGAGCAGCCACGAAGCAAGGCGGAGATGCACACGGGAGAGACTAGCGTTCTTCTGCCGTGGGGCGAAGGGGGTGGGAACGGGAGCGGGATAGGTGCCGGTCCTTCTGACCCGGGGTCGCCAACCCCATGGATCTTGGCTGGATTTCCACCGGTCGGGGATCCCCCTGTCGCGCCCGTGGTGCCCTTTCCGCACCCCTTTCCCCCGTCGCCGCTTCGAGCTCGGGGATCGACGGGTCGAGCGGCCGACACTCCCCGAGGCCCAGCTCAGCGAGAGGGAGATCCATGCTGGCTGCCTGGCGTAAACCGATAGAGTGCTATTCGACCGCGCGGGCCCTCCGCACGGCGACGGGATGGCCACTCGATCGCGCGGATCCGCTCGACGCCCAGGCCGTCACCAGCGTGGGCGCTCTCGACGAAATCGGACCATGTGAAACCGCGGCGGGCGGCGGTTTCATCGCGCATCTCGCCAGAAGACGTCAGGGGGAGGAGATGGAGACGCTATTGTAATAGTTCCAATAATGCACGCACAGCACTCCCTTGAAGCTGAGCGTCAGGTTCTCGTCGCGCCGGTAGTACCCGTTGTTGGGGTCCAGAATGGTGCCCGCGAGCGGCTGGGTATACCAACGCGTGGCGGTGGTATTGACCGTGACGTCCACCGTGCCGCTCGTGGCGTACCACCGGATGACATACGTATGATTCGGCGGAACTTCGTAATCAATGCTGGTGGTGAGCACTTTTTCCACCTCTATGCTGTCTGTGCTGCTCTCGGAGTGCTCGTAGTTGTAGGAAGCCCCAACGGTCAGATTCCCCGCGTTGTCATTGCTGCCCAGCCTGCTCCAGGTATAGCTGCCTTCAACGGCGCCGCCGGTGCTGTGTATATCGGTGACCGTGATCTCCGCGGTCTCTGTGACGCTCACCGTCACGCCGGTACCCGGTTTCATCGGTCTGGGCCCGTCGTTCGTGCCCTCCAGGTTGTAGACCACAGCTTCCGACTGGTTCGTCGGAACATAATTTTCGATGACCACTTGCTTGATTTCTTCCTCCACTGGCCTGAGGCGGAAGATCTTGAACGAACTGGCGCTGTCGTTGAACCCCACGTCCGCCAGGTTCGCCTCCTGCCCCGCGCCACGCGCGATGTTCGCGTAGCTCTTTCCGCTCCCGTCGCTGTTCGCGTAGAGTTCCATGCTGAAAGTGTCGAGCATGTCCTGCCACTTGATCGAGCTGAGCTTGTCTTCGATATGCCAGCCGTCCATGTTGTGGGGCGTATCCGTGTCGAGCTCCCACTCCGACATGAAAAGTGTCGTGCAGTTGCCTTTGAAGTCTCCCTCCTCGTAGAGGCACACATACCCCATGTCGAGGTCGACGTTCCGCTGCAGGAACGCGGAGGCACAGTCGTTCAGGTTGCACGATTTCAGATTGATCGCATGCTCCTCCCCGTCGCCGGTGCCGATGAGGTCACAGACCCTGCCAGCCCCCTTGAGGTTGGGCCAATCCAGCGTCGTGTGGTTGTCGAACAGCGTGACGACGCGGCCCTTGGGGAGGTTGTAGCGCACGTATGTGGCTTCATCCTTCGACCCTTTGAGGGCGTGGACATCACTTCATGTGTATTGGGTCAAGTCGATCGTTTCGAGTACGATGTTCGTGTTGTCGTCTTTGTAAAGGATGATGGTGTTGTTCGGTACCGGGGTTGCCACGGATTGCGCTCCTTTAGGTTGTTTGCAGTCAGAGACGCCTGACAAGGACGCGGCATCGTGTGGGATCCAGGACAAAGAAACCAGGATTTCCGCCTTCGCTGGAGCGTCGCACGCTTCCCACGTGGTGATCGACCGTGTCCTTTCATACCACGGATACCTGCATTCCGTTGTAAAGCTAACCATCCTCCGTCTTAGGCGTAATGCTCTTGACCGTGGGGAAGATACGTGCATCCACATACACCACATGAATTGAGTAGGAAGGCGCGGGTGACGCCGAGTCAGGGGTGCCGGAACCCGTAGCGGGAGCAGGAGGCGCGCGCGAGGGGCGTCGAGGCGCGCGCGAGCGAGGCGGAGGCGCGCGCGCACGACGTGGAGATCGTTCGGGAATGTCAGGAAGGCGCGCGCACGCGACGTGGAGACGTGTGGGCACGAGAGGAAGGCGCGCCCGCGCGCCTTGGAGACGCCTGCACGCGACTTGGAGACGCGCCCGCACGCCTTGGAGACGCCTGCACGCGCCTTGGAGACGCGCCCGCACGCCTTGGAGACGCCTGCACGCGCCTTGGAGACGCCTGCGCGTGACCTTCGGGCCACGCCATGTCGATGTGGAAGCCCACAAAACCGGCGCGGATGCGGTGCACGCATCCGTCCCTCGTCCATCAAGCGTCTTCCCGAACTCCTCGGCCGAGGGAGCGGAAGCGGGAGATGCAAGCGAAGGATCGCTTGCGGCTCCATGGGTGCGAACTTGTAACGCACCTTCCGCACGTGATAGACGTACCTCCGCCAACCCGCCGACGATGGGTGGCATGGAGAGGATCCCTATGCGCGATGAGAGCGTCACGGAACTCGAACAGACACGGCTCACCCTTCGCGCCGCCGGCGATCGCCTTGGCGAGGCCGTCACCCTCAACAAGCTCGGATTCGCCCATAAAGAGATAGGAAACACGAGACAGTCGATCGGTTGTTTCGAACAAGCGCTCGAGATCGTCCGTGAGCTGAAGGAGCGCAACGGGGAAGCGGCGATCCTCGAAAGCCTTGCCGATGCCCATGGCGAGGCGGGGGATCACGCGCGGGCGCTCTCGTTCTTCGAGGAGTCCTCGCGGCTCTTTCGCGTGATCCAGGATCACGAGGGCGCGTTCCGTGTGCTCATCAAATCCGCCTCCCTCGAAGCTTCGGTGGGGAACCAGGCGATGGCGATTTCGCTCTTCGAAAAAGCCTTGCCGCTCGTTCGTGCCGCGGGCCATGATGCCTATGAGGTCTTCATCCTGAGCAACATCGCCGAACTCCTTCGCGCCGCGGGGGACAAGGCGGTCGCTGCTTCGATTTCCGAAGAGGCCCTGCGGGTCGCTCGCCGCGCGGGCGATCGAATGGCGGAATTATCTGTCCTCAACAACCTCGGCATCATCTATCGCGAAGTGGGCGATCTCCCACGCGCGCTTTCGCTCTTCGAGCAGGCGCTGCACCTCCGTCGTGCCCTCGGCGACCGCGCGGGCGAGGCCTCGACGCTCCACAGCACCGCCTTGGCCTACCTGCTGATGAGCGAGCCGGCCCGCGCGCTCGCTTGCTTCGAACAAGCCCTCGCCCTTCACCGCGCCCTGGGCAATCGCGCGGACGAGGCCATCACCCTCATCGACAGGAGCGCCGCTCATCTGGGCTTGGACAATCCGGCGGCAGCCATCGCCGACCTCGAGCAGGCTCTTCCGACCCTTCGCGCCGCGGGGAACACGCCCGCGGAGGTCGGCGCGCTCAAGATGATGGTCACGATCTGCGTAGCCTCCCAGGATCGGAATCGTGCCCTCCCGTGCTTCGAACGATTGTTACAGATCTTTCGTGACGCAGGCGACAGCACCGCAGAGCGCGCGACGCTCGCAGAGATGGCGAACGTGCAGCATACCTTGGGAGATCGAGTGGGCACGACGGTGTCTCATGAACCCACCATGCCGATTCGTCCCTCCCCCGGGGATACCGCCGTTCGATCGGAGCCTCCCTGCCCTTGCGGGAGCGGCGCTCCCTTCCTTCGGTGCCACGGCCTGGACGCATAGGTCACGCCCCGGATCGACCGCCGCGCCTCCTGCAAGACGGGCCGCTTCCGCCCCCGCGGCAGCGAGCGCGCACGCCGGTCCATGGCTCTTCGACGCCGACCCTCACGCGATCGAGCTCATGGACGACAACGCATGACACGCGCCGCGGCGTGGTCGAGAATCACGCATGCCGTACGTCATCGGCGAGATCCTCTACACCGGGACGGACATGCGCATCGCGCGCGCCACCGAGGCCAGGAGCGGCGCGCAGGTGGTCCTCAAGCTCCCCTATGGCGATCTCCCGAGCCAGCGCGCCCTCGAAGAGCTTCGGCACGAATACGCTGTCTTGCGCGCCCTCGAAGTCCCTGGCGTCATCCAGGCGCTCGGCCTCGAAGAGCACGACCGAAAGCCGGTCCTCGTCCTCTCGTCCTGGGGCGACACCTCGCTCGCCCGCGTGCTCGACCAGGGCCCCCTGCCCGTCGGCGTCGCCCTGCGCCTCGCCGCCACGCTCGCGCGCAGCCTGGGCGAGGTCCACCGGCGCGGCATCCTGCACCGCGACATCAAGCCGCACAACATCCTCGTCGACGCCGAGCGCACGCAGACCTGCTTGATCGATTTCGAGCTTTCGACCTGGTGGACGCCCACGCTCGCCGAGCAGACGTCCGTGGAGGCGATCTCAGGGACCCTCGCGTACATGGCGCCCGAGCAAACGGGCCGGATGAACCGCGCGCCGGACGCGCGGGCGGACCTCTACGCGCTCGGCGCCACGCTCTACCAGATGCTGACCGGCGCCCTGCCCTTCGACGCCACCGACCCGCTTTCGCTGATCCACGCGCACATCGCCCGTGCGCCCGTGCCTCCCCACGAGCGCGCGCCCGAGCGAGGCATCCCCGAGGCCGTGAGTGCGATCGTGCTCAAGCTGATGGCCAAGAGCCCCGAGGACCGCTACCAGACCGCCAGCGGCGCCGCCTGGGATCTGGAGCGGGCGGCGCGGGCCTGGGTCGAGACGGGGACGGTGGCGCCGTTTCCGCTGGCGAAACGCGATTGGGACGATCGGGTCCGCGCGCCCTCGCGCCTCTTCGGGCGGGAGCACGAGACTGCCGCGCTTGCGGCGATGTTCGATGAGGCGTGCTCCGGCGCGACCGTGCTCTCGCTCGTGGCGGGGCCCTCGGGCGTGGGCAAGTCGGCGCTGGTGAAGACGCTCCAGGGCGAGGTGCGCGCGCGCCGGGGCATTTTCGCCGCCGGCAAGTTCGACCAGCTTCAGCGCAGCACGCCGTATGCTGCGGTGGCGCAGGCCTTGCGCTCGGTCGTGCGGCGGCGGCTCTCGGATCCGGCCGAGGTGCTGGAGCGCTGGAAGCTCGCCTTTCAGGAAGCCGCGGGCCCGAATGGGCAGATCCTCGTCGAGCTCATGCCCGAGCTCTTGCACATCCTCGGCGAGCCGAAGCCGCTCGTCGAGCTCGGGCCGATGGAGGAAAAGCTCCGCTTCCAAGCGACGGTGCTGCGCTTCGTGCGGACGCTGGCCACCATCGAGCACCCGCTGGTGCTCTTCATCGACGACCTGCAATGGGCGGACGCCGCGTCGCTCTCGCTCCTGGGCGAGCTCTTGAAGGAGCCCGCGGGCCAGCACCTGCTCGTGGTGGGAGCCTACCGGGACGAAGCGGTGGGCCCCGAGCACCCGCTCCATGCCCTGCTCTTGGCGCCCGCGGCCCCGGGCGCCGCCACAGCGCGGATCGTGCTCTCGCCGCTCGGCGAGGAGGCGGTCGCGGCGATGGTGGCGGACATGCTCGATCGACCCCTGCCCGAGGTCGAGGCGCTCGCGCGGCTGATCAAGGAGAAAACCGACGGTAGCCCGTTCTTCGTCGGGCAATTTCTGCAGCTCTTGCACGAGCGGAAGCTGCTCGTGCGCGACGCGGAGACGGGGCGGTGGCAATGGCAACGGGACGCGATCGAGCGGGCGGGCATCACGGACAACGTCGTCTCGCTGCTGACCCGCCGGCTGCAGCGGCTCTCGCCGGAGCTGCAACGCGCGCTCCAGACGGCGGCGTGTGTCGGCGACCGGTTCGACGCAGAGCTGCTCGCGCACCTGCTCGGCCAAGAAGCGGTGACGGTCAGCGCCCTCTTGGCAGAGGCATCACGCGAGGGGCTCGTGGTGCACGAGGCCGATCGGGCGCACGAGGCCTACGCGTTCGTGCACGACCGGGTGCAGCAGGCCGCTTATGAAGCGCTCACGGCCGAGGAGCGGCTCTCGCTGCACCTCTGGATCGGCCGAACGCTGCGGGCGAGGTACGGCGTCACCTGCGCCGACGGGGAGCTCTTCGAGACGCTCTACCACCGCAACCGGGCCGCAGAGCGGCTGACCGAAGCCCAGGAAAAACGCGACCTCGCCGAGCAGAACCTGCGCGCCGGGCAACGCGCCAAGGCCAGCGCGGCCGACGCGCAGGCGGCGGCGTTCCTCGGGACGGCCGCGTCGCTGCTCGGCGAGGCGGGGTGGACCGAGGCCCCGGAGACGACCTTCGAGGTGCACCTGGTCATGGCCGAGGCGCTCTGGCTCGCGGCGCAGGTGGACGAAGCGGAGCGGCTCTTTCTGCGCTGCCTCGAGCGAGCGCAGGACCCCTTCGAGCGCGCGCGCGTGGCCAGCATCTCGATCGTGTTTTTTCATGTCACCGGCCGCTTCGCGCAGGGCATCGAGCTCGGCCTCTCGGCGCTCGCGTGGCTCGGGCGCCCGCTGCCGAGGGCAACGGAGGAGCAACAGGCGCTCTTCGACGCGCTCATCACCGAGATCGAGCCTGCCCTGCAGCGCATGACCGTCGAGGACTGGAAAGCGCTGCCGATGAGCACCGACCGCGCCCACGGGCTGCGGTGCAGGATCCTGGAGGTGCTCGGGCCCTGCGCCGCCTTCTGGATGCCCTCGCTGAGCCGGTGCTGCTGGCCGATGCTCGTACGGGAGACGCTGCGGTACGGGCTGACGAAGAACTCGTTCGCGGGGTGCGTCGTCACGGCCTTGCTCCTGGCCTACCTCCTCGGGAATCTGCCGCTCGGGCGCCGGCTGAACGAGCCCATGCTGGCGCTCATCGACCACCACGACTTCGCGCGCGCCACCGCGCGCTTCAACGCCACGGTGGCCTCCCAGTACTGGACGCCGCCCTCGGAGATGAGGGAGCTTTTCGCGCGCGCGACGCGCGCCGCTGCCGAGGAGCGTGACCTCGTCTCCGAGGCCTTCAGCGAGATCCATGGGGGGATGTTCCAGCTCATCGCTGGAGATGGCCTCGATCGCATCACACACGACCTCGATCGCATGGCCTATCGCGATCCGATGGCCATGGACTTCCGGAACATCCTCGCCCGCTCGGTCGCCGCGCTCTCGCAGGCAAAGGCCGCGCACGCCGTCGAGCAGACGCTCCAGGACATCACGCAGCTCGCGCGGGACACGCCATCGACGGTGTTCAGGGCCACGACGATGGCCATGGCGGGCTTGACCGGGCTCCATCTCGGCGCCGATGCGTGGGCGGTCGAAGCGGTCCTCGCCGTCGAGCCGGACTGGCAAGTGTCGTGGGGCACGCCCATGCTCATCGCCCTCACGCTCACGCTCTGCATCGTCGGCGCGGAGGCCCTGCCCGCCGCCACCACCGAACAGCGCGCGTTGCTGGAGGACCGGCTCGCCTTCCACGGCGCGCGCCTCCGCCTCTGGGCCGAGAGTTGCCCCGAGACCTTCGAGGCCGCCCGCCTGCTCATGGACGCGGGTCACGCCCGCGCCCGGGACGCGCACGACGAGGCCGGACGGCTCTACGACCAGGCCATCGAGCAGGCCCGCCACCACGACCTGATCAACGCCGAGGCGCTCGGCCTGCGCCTCGCCGGCGAGCACCGCCTCGCCCGCGGGCACCACGCCCTGGCGCGCGCCTATCTCACGGCCGCGCACGACGCCTACCTGCGCTGGGGCGCGCGCGCGGCCGCCGCGTGGCTCGCCCAGCGTTACCCGGACAGCATCGCGACGTCGGGCCGCCCGGCGCTTTTCGACGGCGAGCCGCCGGACACCCCATCCCTGCCGAAGAGCACGACCATCACCGCCCGCACGCTCCACGCATCCCTGGACATCGCCTCCGTGCTGCGCGCCACGCAGGCGCTCTCCGGCGACCGCAACCTCGCATCCCTCGTCGGCCGTATGCTCCGCCTGCTCGCCGAGTACTCCGGCGCCGAGCGCGCGGTGCTCGCCCTCGTGCAAGGCGGCGAGCTCGTCCTCGCCGCCGAGCTTTCGGTCAACCCCGAGCACCTGGATCTCTCGCTGAACGAGCCCGTCGCCGGCTCGACGCGGCTGCCGGCGACGCTGGTGCAGTACATCGCGCGCGGCAAGGAGCCGGTCGTGTGTGGGCAAGCGGCCTCCGACAGCCGCTTCGACGAGGACCCCTACCTGCGCGCCCACCGGCCCGGCTCCGTGCTGGCCGTGCCGCTCGTGCACCAGGGGCGCCTCTCCGGGGTGATGTACCTGGAGCACCCGCACGTGCAGGACGCCTTCCCCGAAGCGCGCGTCGAGCTGGTCACGCTCCTCGGCGCGCTGGCCGCGACGGCGGTGGAGAACGCCAGGTTCTCCACCGAGCTGTCCGCCTACAGCGAGCGGCTCGCGCGCGAGGTCGCAGAGCGCACCGCCGAGCTCGTGGCCGCCAAGGAGGCGGCCGACAATGCGAACCGCGCGAAGAGCGACTTCCTCTCCAGCATGAGCCACGAGCTGCGCACGCCGCTGAACAGCATCCTCGGGTATGCCCAGGTCCTCGGCAAGCTCTCCGACCTGCCCCCGAAGGCCGCCGAATCGGCGCGCATCATTCACACCGCCGGCACGCACCTCTTGAGCCTCATCAATGACGTGCTCGATCTGGCCAAAATCGAGGCCGGCAAGCTTACCTTCCACCTGACCGCCGTCGACCTCGACACGCTCCTCCGGACCGTCGCCAACCTCTGCTCGGTGCGCGCCGAGCAAAAGGGCCTCTCCTTCGTGTACGAATATGTCGGCCCCAAGCAACTGGGGGTACGCGCCGACGAGAAACGCCTCATGCAGGTGCTGCTCAACCTGCTGGGCAATGCCCTCAAGTTCACGACACACGGCGGGGTGACCTTGCGCGTCGAGGTGCTGGAGCCGCCCGAGGGCCCTCGGCGCGTCGTTCGCTTCCAGGTCGAGGACACGGGCCCCGGCATCACCCCCGAGGACCTGACGCGTATCTTCGAGGCCTTCGAGCAGGTCGGTGATCCGAAACGGCATACCGAAGGCACGGGGCTCGGGCTCGCCATTACCCGGGAGCTCGTCGAGCGCATGGGAGGCCGCATCGAGGTCCAGAGCCAGGTCGGCCAAGGCACCGTGTTCACGGTGACGCTCCGTTTGGTCGAGGCGACCTCCGTCCAAGGGAGCGCAGGGCTCTCGTGGGAGACCATCCTCGGGTACGAGGGCAAACGCCGCTCGATCCTCGTGGTCGACGACAACGCCGACAACCGCGCGCTCTTGCGCGACCTGCTCCAGCCGATTGGCTTCGAATGGCTGGAGGCCGAGAGCGGCGAGCGCGCGCTCGCGCTGACCCGCGAGCGGACGCCGGACGTCATCGTCATGGATCTGTCCATGCCGAACATGGATGGATACGAGGCGACCCGGCGCTTGCGGCAGAGGCCCGAGCTTGCCCGGACCGCGATCCTCGCATCGTCCGCCAGTACGTCGGAGGCGGAGCGGCGCACGAGCCTCCGCGCGGGATGCGACGACTTTTTGCCCAAACCCGTGCAGGCCGGCGCGCTCTTGGAGCTGCTCCGCGCGACGCTTCAGCTCGCATGGGTGCGCCGCGCGGAGCCGGGCGTGGCCGCGCCTCCATCCCCCAGAAACGATGCGGAGATCCACGCGCTCACGGCGCCGCCGGCCGAGGAGCTCGGGCGGCTTCTCGATCTGGCAGAGCGAGGGCTCGTCAGCCGGGTCCTCGGCGAGCTCGACCGGCTCGAAACGAGCGACGCCCGGCTCGGCCCGTGGATCGGCGAAATCCGCGTGGTGGCGAAAAACTTCCAGACCAAGCGGCTCCGCTCCCTGCTCCGTGCTCAGCTCGATACGACGCCACAGCGCGTGCGTGCATGATAGGATCCTCCGAACACGGATTCGCCACCGACGTGAGGGCGGGGAGAACCGATGAGCCGAACAGCGCCTGATGCGGTGTCGTACACCATCCTGATCGTCGATGATCTGCCCGCCAGCCTGGCCATGGCGATCGCGCATCTGGAAGAGCGCGGCTATCTGGTGGCGATCGCGCAGGACGGGGAAGACGCGCTCGATCTGGCCGAGCGCCTTTCGCCGGATCTGATCCTCCTCGATGTCTTGATGCCGGGCATGGATGGCCTCGCGACGTGCCGGCGCCTGAAAGCGTCCGAAAAAACCAGAGGGATCCCGGTGATTTTCATGACCGCCCTCGGCGAGACGTCCCATAAGGTCGCCGGGTTCGAAGCGGGCGGCGTCGATTACGTCGTCAAGCCGCTCGAGATCACCGAGGTCATCGCGCGCATCGAGACCCACGTGGCCTTGCATGCGATGCGCGCGCAGCTCGAAGCGCAAAACGCAGAGCTCCGGCGGGAGGTCGCCACGCGCGAGGACCTCACGGCCGAGCTACGACGCGCCCACGACAAGCTGGAGAAACGGGTCCAGGAGCGAACGGTCGAGCTCGCCGCGGCCAATGACGTCCTGAAACAAGAAATCGCCGATCGCAAGCGCGTCGAGGAAGAGCGGGAGACGCTCCTTCTGAGCGAGCAGGCGGCGCGCGCCAAGGCCGAGGCCGCCGACCGCTTGAAGGACGAGTTCCTCTCCACGCTCAGCCACGAGCTACGGACCCCCTTGACCGCCATCCTCGGCTGGGCGCAGATGCTCCTCCGCGCGGACCCCTTGGACGCGGCCAAGGTGCAGCGCGGCCTCGAGGTCATCGAGCGCAATGGCATGGCCGAGCTGCGGCTCGTCGAGGCGCTCCTCGACGTCTCCGCCATCCTCCGCGGCAAGGTGGACCTGAAGCTCGGGCCGGTCCAGATCGCCCAGCTCATCCAGGCGGTCGTCGACTCCGCCATCCCGAGCGCGGAGGCGAAATGCATCTGCCTCTCGCAGTCGCTCGGCGCGGCGACCCACACGGTGTGGGGCGATCATGGCAGGTTGGAGCAGGTCGTCCGGAACCTCTTGAGCAACGCCATCAAATTCACGCCGCCCGGCGGGTGCGTGGCGGTGTCGCTTCGCGAGGTGGGGGCGATGGCGCGGCTCCGCATCAGCGATACGGGCGAGGGCATCTGCGCCAACGTCCTTCCTTATGTCTTTGATCCATTTCGCCAGGCCGACAGCTCGTCCACGCGTCGGCACGGCGGACTCGGCCTGGGCTTGGCGATCGTGCGGGACCTCGTGAGAATGCACGGCGGCACGGTGCATGGGGAGAGCGCCGGGGAGGGACATGGCGCGGAGTTCACCGTGGATTTGCCTCTGATGCTGGGGGGCGAGGAGACCGCTGGTTTGCCAAAGGCCGGCGCGGAGGAGCGCGGCAGAGGGCCCTTCCCTTCCCTCCTGGCGGGGCTCCGCGTGCTCGTGGTGGACGATGAATCCGACATGCGGGAGCTGATGAAGTGCATCCTGGGGGAGGCCGGGGCGGAGGTCCGCGTGGCGACGGTCGCGCGGGAAGGTTTTGAAATCTTCGAGCGGTGGCGCCCGGACGTGCTCGTGAGTGATATCGGGCTGCCGGGTGAGGATGGGTATGCGCTGATTCGAAAGATTCGGGAGCTGCCCGTCGATCAGGGAGGGCGAACGCCCGCGGCCGCGCTGACGGCCTATGCCGATCAACACACGCGCGAGCGGACGTTGTCGGCGGGATACCAGGTGCACATCGCGAAGCCCGTCCATCCCACGTCGTTCAAGGAAATGGTCGCCAGGCTGGGGCAACCTCGACGGGTGTGAGGCGTGACGATCGCCGATGGTCAGGTGAAACGGGGCCCCCGGGCGGGCCGGGGGCCCCTACGCGACCGGACGGTGCGGAGAGAGGCGGGCGGGGCGATCAGGGCTCGTCGATATCGAAGCTCGCCGGCACAAGCGAGAAGCCCGCGCTGGTGCTAGCGCCGCCGATGTAGTTGTAGCCGTTGATGACCCGCGGGCTGATCGACATCGACGCGGTGATCGTGGCGATATTGCATTTCCCCATCAAGTCACGCAGCTTGGGGAACGCCTGGTTGAACAGCGGGGTGTTCGGGTCGAACACTCCGCTCCTCTCAGCGAGCACCTTCGCTCCGACGATCACCCGGAGGTTGTAGTTCGCATTCGTAAGCCCGTCGTAGCCGGCCTCGAAGCCGAGCGTCACCGGATCCTCCTTGCTCACGTACTGGGAAGCGCCGCACGCCGAGTTCAAGGTCTGACCGTTGACCAGGAAGTTCAGGAACTTCACGCGGGAAGGCGCGTTCTCGATGAAGATATCCCGCGAGAAGACCGCCACGGCATTGCCGGTCGCGTCAAGGAACTTGATCTCCAGCGTGTGCACGCCGTTCGGGAAGCCCGTCGTATTGAGGAGCGCGCCGAGGTGCGGGTTGTACCAGAGGTCGTCCGGATCGCGAACCGGATAGCAACCCACGCTGGAGCCCACCGTCTCCGCCTTGACGGGGCTCGCCACGAATCTGCCCGACCCGTCCCATTTGAGGTCGCTGAAGCTCGCGGTGATCTGCCGCGCCTCCCCGTCCTTGAGGAACCGGATCTGGTAGGAATGGTAGCCTTCCGCGTGGGCCTTCGCGTGGTTCAGCATCAAATGCAGGGTCCCCCCGAAGGGGACGTCCTTCACCTTGTAGAAGTACCCCTGCAATTCCGGCGGCGTGACGGTATCCGCGAGGCCCGTCTTGACTCCGCTGTCGAGGATCGCCTGGAACGGCACGTGCCCGATGCCGAGCGGCACGTTGAGACCGAGCGGCAGCCCGGTATCGAGCTCGCCGACGCCGGCGTCACTCGTCATGGCGAAGCGCAGCTCCTTGATGACCTCGATGCTGCGGGGCTCCGGCTTTGCGCCATTGATGGTGACCCCCTCGAGCAGGTCCCGCGCGTCGCTCGGATCGGAGAGGGGGATGAGGAGCAGCTTGTGGTCCGCCGGGGCGCCGCCGACCAGGGTGGCGAGCAGCGCCGTCTGCGCTTCATCGGCCCAATGCAGCGTGAGGGGGTCTGGGGACAGGGGGCCCGCGAACGGCTTCGGAGCCCCGCCTGGCGTCGCATCGACGTGGACCTTGTTCTCCGCGAGCCTCAGGGTACCGCTATAAATGCTGCCGTCCACGCCTGACAGGTACACGCGATCCCCCGCCTTCGTGACGGCGACGCCCCGGACCTCGAGGCCGCTTCCCGCGAGCAAATCGACGGCGCTGAAGGGATTGTCGAGGTTCGCGTCGATGGCCCAAAGGGTGGAGCCATCCGCCAGGAGGATCGTGCCGCCGTCCGGCGTGAACACCATCTGTTTCGGACTCCCGAAACCGTCTGCATGAACGACCCCACCGGCATACACGTAGCCGTTGCCGTCCTCGTCCGCTCCGCACACGTAGGCGACGAGGTCGCCCGCGGCGACCTCCTTCACGATCACGTCCGTCGGCGAGCCGAGGTCGGTCTCCACGAGCTCCGGCTCGTTGCTCGTGCGATACGTGACCCATTCCATCCTGGTTTCATTGCTCGTCGCGTCCTTGTAGATGCGGACCTTGGCGAAGTTCCCCTCGCTGGTCTTGACGGCGTAATGGTGTCCCGCCCCGGACTGACCGTCCTCGGGGAACGACGTGCCCGTGATCGCCATCGCTTCGAGCATGGCGACCGAGATTGCGCTGAAGCCGTTCGGGGGCAGGGACGCGATCTGGGCGACGCGAACCCTGGCGCCGAGGCTCACGAAGCTACCGGACGCATTCCACCGCACGTCGACCGTGTCGACCGCACCGTCGAGTCTGTAGGAGGAAGTGGAGGATTTGGTGATTTTCACGTTGCCGCTGTAGATGATTTCGTACGGCGCCATGCGGATCCGGCGCAGCCGGCCGTCGTCGCTCACGAAGTAGAGGCGCGGCACCTCCGTATTCCCCTCGCGGGGCGTCGGTGCATAGTAGAACGTGCCCCGAGCGTCGGAGAGCGCCTTCAAGAGAGTATAGGTCGCCATAAAAGCTCCTTTCGAACAGCAGAGCCGGGCGCGCCCGCGGAGCCTCAAGAGAGGATCCGCGGGCGCCGCCCTGAGCACGCCACCTGCTGGAAACGCCGGCAGGCAATTACGTGCTCAATTGATTATGTCGCCCGCTCACTCGATTGCAACGTGGACAAAGACGCAACAATGTCCTATCGCGTCGAATGCGACCGCTCTGCGACGGATGGCATAGGTACGAGATGAGAATGGGAGCTTGTTCGAGGTGACCCGCTGATAAGGCAGGGGGAGGCCGGCAAGGCGCCTCCCAATGGACCGCTGCGTGCTCCAAAATGGAGCGGCGACGCCCCCGCGTCAGGTCCAGGCGGCCGGATCGGCCCTGGGGAGGACCCAACGTCAGGTCCAGGCGGCCGGGATCGGTCCTGGGGAGACCCCAACGTCAGGTCCAGGCGGCCAGGATCGGTCCTGGGGAGACCCCAACGTCAGGTCCGGGCGGCCGGGCTCGGTCCTGGGCAGGCCCCATCGCCAGATCCCGCCCGTCGCCACCGGTCCTGGGGACACCCCATCGCCAGGTCCCCGCGGTCGGGATGGTCTTTGGGCAGGCCCCATCACGAAGCGTGAACGGCCCGCAGGGGGTTTGGGGAGGCCCCAAGCATTCTAGGGACAACTCTTGCCGAAAAACCAAACCTCACCCAGCCCGAGGTTCGTCGAGACGGAGGCGGTATGGCCGTCCTCGATGTTGAACTGCACGGCGCGTCCCTTCTGGGGTGGTTCGACGTCGAAGATCGCCGAGCCGGAGGGGCAGGTCGTTCGGATCCCCAGCGTCGTCGGAGAGCCGTTGAGCGGAACGAAGGTGCTCTCATCCTCGGAGATGGTCATCGTCAAATGGCGTACGCCCCGCTCGCCGCCGAGCTGCGCGCTGTTCCAGACCACCACCTGATGGATCTCGTACACCTTGCCGAGGTCGAAGTTCAAGGTTCCCGCGAGGGTCTGCGGTTTCGATTTCCACATGCTCGTGTCCTCGCAATCGTGCAACCCCATGGGGTCGAGGCTGGTCAGGCCACTGCCGTCCGACAGCGCTTCGAACGAGCCACCACAACAACTGCCCATGCCGAGCGAGCTCGCGATCACATTCGAAACCCGAACCAACTCCCCCTCGCACATTCCATCGCCGCCGCCTCCGCCGCCTCCGCCCGCGCCTCCGCCTCCGCCTCCGCCCGCGCCCCCGCCGCCCGTGCTCCCGCTGCCTGCGTCGGGGTCATCGAACTGCCGCGCCTCCGAGGTGCACGCGGTTAAAATCAGGAGCGGTACGATCAACACAAAGGTTCTCATATCGCACCATCCTACGACAGGTCGGCATCGCCCGGGGTGAATTGGAACCTCGCCCCGGACATCCCGACGCGCATGGTGGACCCCCCCGGACAGAGGAGCCATGGCCCTCCGCCGGCCGGCAGCCGATCGGGCGCGTGGAGCGAGCACCGGAAAGAGCGCCTGAGCCCGGCCGTCGCGGCGCGACGCGCGCCTGCCCGCGCGCATCGAAGGAAGCGAGCCATGAGGCGTACAACGAAGCGTCACGAGGGGTTCATGGGTTCGTTCGGTCCAGCGTGAAACACGTCTCGTCGTGAATGGGTGGCACCTCCTACCGGCCGCGCTCCTCGTCCTCGCGTGCAGCGGACGTTATGGCGGCGCGCCCGGCGCAGGCGCGAGGATCACGATCCGGGGCTCGGACACCCTCGTCGTGCTGATGCAGCGCTGGGCCGAGGCCTATACGACGAGCCAGCCGGACGTGGTCGTGGAGGTCTCCGGCGGGGGCACGGGCACGGGCATCGCGGCGCTCATGAACGGAACCACCGACCTCGCCATGGCGAGCCGCCCCATCGCGCCCGAAGAGCGCGCCCGCATCGAGGGGAGCGGCGCGAAGCTCGTCGAGATCCCCGTGGCCCTCGACGCGGTCGCCATCTACGTCCACGAATCGAATCCCCTGTCCGCCCTCACGCTCGATGCGCTCCGAGGCGTATTCGCAGGCAAGATCCGGCGCTGGAGCGAGCTCGGCGGCGCCGATCGCCCCATCGTCCTTTATTCGCGCGAGTCGAGCTCGGGCACGTATGCCTTCTTCAAGGAGCATGTCCTCCAAAAGTGCGACTTCGCGCCGGAGACCCAAAGCCTGCCCGGCACCGCGGCCGTCGTGCAAGCCGTCGCCCGGGACCCTGCGGCGATCGGGTATGGCGGCATCGCCCGCGCCCGGGGCGTGAAGGTGCTCCCGCTCCGGCTCGCGGACGGGAGCGTCGTCGCGCCCGACCACGAGGCGGCGACCACCGGCCGTTATCCCCTGACGCGCCCGCTCTTCGTTTATCTCCGCGCGCCGGCGAACCCCGAGGCCGAGGGCTTCGCGCGCTTCCTCGTCGGCCCCGAGGCGCAGGCGCTCGCCGAGGAGGCGGGCTTTTTCGCGTGGCGGAGCCCCCCATGAGCACGAGCCGAAAGCCTCGCCGGCGCTTCCGCCGTTCGCTCGGGGAGCGAATCGCCGAGCGCGCGCTCGCCCTCGTGGCCGCCTCGGCGATTGGCGCCATCACCCTGATCCTCGTCTTCGTGGTCCGCGAGGCCTTGCCCTTGTTCTGGGACGGCCACGAGGGCCTCGCGCTCGCGGCCCCGCACCGCTACCCCAATTACGACCATCCGGTCTACGTGTGGCAGCCCGTGGGGTATCCGCCGAAGTACGGCGTGGTGCCGCTGTTCGTGGGCACGCTGAAAATCACGGGGCTCGCGATGGCGATCTCCACGCCCCTATCGCTCCTCGCAGCGATCTACGTCGCCGAGCTCATGCGGCCTCGGCGCCGCGCATGGATCAAGCCGATCATCGAGCTCGTCGCGGGGGTGCCCTCGGTCGTCCTCGGCTTCATCGCGCTGACCTACATCGCAGGCGTGACGCAGGACGTCCTCCGGTGCACCTACCGCCTCAACGCGCTCGTCGCCGCGATCGCGCTCTCGCTCGCGGTGCTGCCCGTGATCTTCACCGTCGCGGAGGACGCCCTCCACGGCGTGCCCCTCGCGCTCCGCGAGGCCTCGCTCGCCCTCGGCGCCCGCCGCTACCAGACCGTGACCCGCGTGGTCCTGCCCGCCGCGCTGCCGGGCATCCTGGCCGCGTTGGTGCTCGGGTTTGGCCGGGCCATCGGCGAGACGATGATCGTACTCATGGCCTCGGGCAATGCCGCCGTGCTCGACCCCTCGCCCACGTCGAGCGCGCGCACCCTGACCGCGACCATCGCGGCGGAGCTCGGCGAGTCCCCCCGCGGCAGCGAGCACTGGCGCGTGCTCTTCCTCCTCGGGATGATCCTGCTCCTCATCACGTGGGCGCTCGACGCCGTGGGCCGAATCGTGGTGCGGCGCCTCGCGCGCCGGCTCGACCCTTCCACGGACGAGGGCGCATGAACATCGGCGACCGCAGCCTCCGCCTCCTTTCGGGCCTCGCGCTCTTCGTGGTGCTCGCCGTCATCCTCGCGATCTTCGGGCTCGTCGTGGTCGAGGGCGCAGGGGCGCTCTCGTGGCGGATGCTGGTCGAGGCTCCGTCCAGTGACCTTGCCACGGGCGGCGTCATGCCGGCCATCTACGGCACCGCGGCGTGCACGCTGCTGATGACCGTGGCCGGCGTGCCCGTCGGGGTGGCGACGGCCGTCTACCTCGCCGAATACGCGCCGCGGCGATCCCGGTTCGCGGCGGCCGTGCGCGCGGCCGTGCGCATCCTCGCCGGCGTGCCCTCCATCGTCTTCGGGCTCTTTGGCCTCGGTTTTTTCGTGCTCTTCGTGGGAAAGAGCATCGACGGCCTCTTCTATCGGGACGCGGCGTCCCCCGTCTTCGGCCGGCCCGCGCTCCTCTGGTCGTCGCTCACCCTCGCGGTGCTCACGTTGCCGGTCGTCATCGTCACCACGGAGGAGGCCATCCGCCGCGTCCCCCGCGAGCTACGCGAGGCCTCTTATGCGCTCGGCGCGACCCAACTCACGACGATCGGGCGCGTCGTCTTGCCCTACGCGCGCGCTGGCATTCTCACGGGGGTCGTGCTCGCGGTGAGCCGCGGCGCGGGGGAGGTCGCGCCTATCCTTTTCACGGGCGTGGCCAATTACCTCCCGCGGATCCCGACCGACGTGCGGGACGGGTTCATGCACCTCGGGTATCACGTCTACGTCCTCGCCACGCAGGCCCCGGACGTCGACCGGGCACGAGCGATGGTCTTCGGCACGGTGCTCGTGCTCCTCGTGCTCACCTTCGTGCTCGACGCTGCGGCGCTCCTCCTGCGGGCGAGGGCGCATCGGGGGACACGCTCATGACGGCGAAGATCGAGACGCGGGATCTCTCCACCTATTACCGCGAAAAGGTGGCGCTGAAGGGGGTCACCCTCTCGATCCCCGAGCGCCGGGTGACCGCGCTGATTGGCCCGTCCGGCTGCGGCAAGAGTACGTTTCTACGCACGCTGAACCGGATGCACGAGCTCAGCGAGGGCGTGCGGGTGACGGGCCAGGTCTACCTCGACGGCGAGGACATCTTCGCCCCGCACGTGGACCCGGTGGAGGTGCGCCGGAAGGTGGGGATGGTCTTTCAGCGTTCGAATCCCTTCCCGAAGTCCATTTTCGAGAACGTGGCGTACGGCTTGCGCGTGGCGGGCGAGCGGGATCGCGCCGTCCTCGAGCGCTGCGTGCGCGAATCGCTCGAAGCCGCCGCGCTCTGGGACGAGGTGAAGGACCGATTGCACGAATCCGCGCTCGAGCTCTCGGGTGGTCAACAGCAGCGCCTCTGCGTGGCGCGCGCCGTGGCCGTTCGCCCCGAGGTGCTCCTCATGGACGAGCCCGCCTCGGCCCTCGATCCCATTGCCACGGCGCGGATCGAGGAGCTCATCGTGACGCTGAAGGAGAAATACACGATCGTGCTCGTCACGCACTCCATGCAGGAGGCAAGGCGGATCAGCGATCAGGCGGCGTTCCTGTACCTCGGCGAAATGATCGAGGTGGCTCCCACGTCGGAGCTCTTCGAGGCGCCTCGGGAGCCACGCACGCAGGAATACCTGCGGGGCCACTTCGGCTGAAGGCGGACCGAGGGGCCCCCCCTGCCTCGCGGGCGTGCACGAGATCGAGCCAAGAACCTGTTTACACGCCCTCGCCGCTCGCCGATACTCGGCCGATGGGGACTGCCAAAATCCAGGTCTTTTACCCGATCACGCGGGGGCGCGTCGTGCTCAGGACGGAATTCGATTGGAATCGGTCCGTCGAGCCGACGTATGTCAGCGACGATCAAACGATCACGGAGTTCGTGATCGAATCCGACCAGAAGTACTTCTACTTCAAGCCCGGCCTCGAAATCGACGGCGGGCTCACCTGGTCGCAGGGCGACAACTACCTCGCCACCACGGCCGACACCTCGGTCCGCCGGTGTTATCCGCACTTCTTCTGCTCGGCGCAAGGCACGTTCTCCCCGATCGTCCGCGTGCCGGAGGGCGACGCCGAGGCGAACCACCTCATCCGGGTCTACATCCCCCCGGGGTACGACGAGAACACGGTGAAGCGGTATCCCGTGCTCTACATGCACGACGGGACGAACCTCTTCTTCGGCGACGAGGCCTTCGGCGGCAACGAGTGGCGCGTCGACGAGAACGTCGAGCTGCTCCATTCGATGAACCTCATCGACAAGGTCATCGTCGTCGGCGTCTACGCCAAGGACCGGATGTACGAGTACACGAAGCCGGGCTACGAGCGGTACGGCGACTTCATGGTGAACCAGCTCAAGCCCTTCATCGACGCCCGCCTCCGCACCCTGCCCGATCCGCAAAACACGGCCGTCATGGGCTCCTCGCTCGGCGGCGTGGTCTCGTTTTTCCTGGGCTGGCATTACCCGCACATCTTCGGCAAAGCCGCCTGCCTCTCGAGCACGTTCGGCTACCAGGACGATCTCATGGAGCGCGTGGCGTCCGAGCCCAAGCGAAACGTGCGCTTCTACATCGACAGCGGCTGGCCCCGCGACAACTACGAGCGCACCACGGCCATGCGGGATCAGCTCCTCGCGAAGGGCTTCGAGTTCGGCAAGGACCTGCTCTACTTCGCCTTCCCCGGCGCCCTCCACAACGAGGACTCGTGGGCCGCGCGCAGCCACGTCCCCTTCCAATACTTCTTCGGCAAAGCCGCGCGGATCTGACACCGCCGTGCACAGGCCTCGCCCACTCGGCCCCGACGGACGACGGCCCACCTCTTGCTCCGATGCGCCGCCATGCCTATTGGAGCCCTCATTGTCATGTTGCTGATCGTCGCGGCGCTCGTTCTCGGCATCTGGGCGACGTTCAGCGTACTCGGCGTGCTCGTCACCTTGGCCATTGCCGCGGTCGTCGGCTGGATCGCCGACCAAATCGTGCCCGGCCGCCTGCCGTATGGCTGGGCGGGCGCGATGGTGGCAGGCTTGCTCGGGAGCTGGGTCGGCTCCCTGCTCTTCGGCAACCTGGGCCCCACGATCGCGCGGATCCCCATCATCCCGGGGATCCTGGGCGCGGTGCTCGTGGCGCTCGTGGTGCAGATGCTCATGAAGCGCGGCTTCGGCCCCCGCCCGCGTGGCCCGGAAGCGCGCACCTGACCCGCACCAAACCCACGCGCGACGGGCGCGACTTTTCTCCGGTCCTTGCCTATGGTTGCGCCCGCATGACGGTCGAGCGCGCCGGGCACCCGCCGGTCGAGATGGGCCTCCACGCGGTGGTGCGTGAGGGGCCCCTCGTCCATCTCGTGATACGTGGCAACACCTCGCTCGCGGAGATGCAGGCGATGGTCCGCGTCTACGAGGCGGCCCTCGACGAGTCCGGCTACCTCCTGATCCTGCTCGACATGACGGACGCGGGGGGCCTCAACACACCCGCCCGCAAGCACGTCACCGACTTCATCAAGGCGCACACCGGGGTGATCGCCGCGGCCGTGTACGGCGCGTCGTTTTCCCTCCGCATCACGCTGGACCTCATGAGCCGCAGCGTCCGGGCCCTGTCGCGCCGGACCATCGAGGTCACCTTCCACGCGAGCGAGGTCGAGTGCCGCCGCTACCTCGCCGCGCAGGTCCCCCGCCTCCGCGCGCCGAAATGAACGAAGGCGGGGCACGGGAGCCGGTTGCTCCCGCCCCGGACGTGCGCCTATCCTGCCGGGGTTGATCGGCCGTAAGCTCCAGGAAAGGTTCGAGATCGTCCGCGCCATCGGCCACGGTGGCATGGGGACCGTCTACGAGGCGCGCGCGCTCTCCGGGCAGGAGCGGGTCGCGATCAAATGGATGCACGCGCGTCCCTTCGCCGCGGGGGATCCCGATCTGCTCCGCTTCGTGCAGGAAGCGCGCATCGTGGGCGCGCTCGAATCGCCGCACGTGCCGCGCCTGTTCGAGCTCGCGCAGGACCCGGACGTGCAGGTGCCTTACCAGGTGATGGAGCTGCTCGCGGGCGAGGACCTCGGCGCGCTGCTCGATCGGGTGGGCGCGCTGCCGCCGGACGTGGCGCTGCGCATCGCCGCGCAGGCGTGCAAGGGGCTCGCCGTGGCCCACGCCGCGGGGGTCGTGCATCGCGACGTCAAGCCGCAGAACCTCTTCCTCGCCGCGCGCAAGGACGAAGGGGACCTCGTGGTCAAGGTGCTGGATTTCGGCGTCGCCAAGATCCGCCGCGCCCCCGCAGGCGCGCCGAAGGGCCTCACCGCGCCGTCCACGTCGATGACGGACAGCGGCCAGGTCGTGGGGACGCCGCTCTACATGGCGCCCGAGCAGCTCGAAGGCGCCAAGCACGTCGACACGCGGAGCGACGTGTATTCGATGGGCGTGACGCTGTACGCCTTGCTGGCGGGAAAGCCGCCGCACGCGGACGCGAAGTCGCTGCTCGAGCTCCTGAACCGGCTGGTCAGCGGGCCCCCGCCCCCCCTCGCGGACGTGGCGCCCTGGGTGCCGCCCGCGATCCGGGCCCTCGTCGAGCGGGCGATGGCCGCGAGCAAGGAGGCCCGGTACCCGGACGCCGGCGCGCTGCTCGCCGCGCTGGAGCCGCTCCTGCCCGAGGGCACGGCCCTGACGAAGGAGATGCTCGTCCCGGTGGACGAGGTCACGAAGGGAGAGGCGCTCGCGCGGAAGGAGCAGGCGCCGGAAGCGAACCGCGGAGGCGCCGCCGCGGAGCCACGCACGCCCGAGGTGCGGCGGAGGTCCCCGGGGCGCGGGATCGTCCTCGCCGTCCTGATCGCGGCCGTCCTCGCTGGGATCGTGGGGATCTTGGCGCTGCTTCGGAGGTGATGGCTCTCCTGCTGCGTCGAGCGTTCAGAGCAGCTTGTTCTTCTCCATCATCTGCTGGAGCTTGCTGGGGCCCGATTTCGCGGCCTTCGTGGAGCGTACGACCGGGACCATGCGAATCCGCATGGTGATGGGGTGCGCTCCGACATGCGAGTCCCGGCTCGCCTGGGCGTGAAAGGATTGGCCGCCGGCCCCGTACATGGCGAAGTACCATTTGTCGTTCTTGTGGCTCAGGAACTCGGTGGACAGGTTCTCGAGCGTCACGTAATCCGTGCCGTCGCGCAAGATCACGCCCGCCCAGTGGAAGTTCCAGAGGTCCACCTCCCCGCCCCTGTCGGCCGCGATCTTCTCCCCTTCGTCGTTCACCTGGGTCAGCGCCTCGCCGACGTAGGGGCTGGCGTATTGATTGACCGCAAACGTCTCCGCGAACAGGCGCGAGAGATACCAATGATCGTAGATCGCCCGGTAAATAGCCGCGTACTTCGACATCACCTCCTTGTCGAGCGTGCGCCCGTGAAGCTGGTCGATGCTTTCCTTCAGGCCGAGGTAGCGAGCGCGCTTCCTCTCATTCGATTCGTTCTTCGCGAGGTCCTCGAGGATCGCGGCGAACTCGGGTACCGCGTAGAGGAGCGTCGCATACATCGCGCGGTTGGCGCCCGCGTCGGAGTTCCCCTTGTACGCGGTCTTGTTGACCGGCGGGAGCAGCCGCATGCTGTTGTCCGGCGCCTTGATCACCACCTGCTCACTGTCGTCGAGGCCGAGGGGATGGTCATCGGATCCCATGACGGTCTGGCTGTTCAGGTGGCAATCGGCGTGGCTCACGTGCTTCGACGTGTCCTGTGCATTCAATATCGCCAGATCGCGATGGTAGGTCGATGCCTTGGTCAACTGGTGCCGACCGGGCCGCATGCGCACCGTCACCTGGAGGAGATCCGGGTCGTCCCCGTACACGGCGCCGGTCGGCACGAGCTGCACGTACGAGCCCCTGCCGCCATTGACGGCGTCGAGCGCCATGTTCGCGGACTCGATGAGCTCTGCCCTGGCGTAGAGGGTCTTCTTGTCCCACAGGACGATGCCCCCGCGATCGGAGGTGCGATCATTGAAGCCGTCCATCACGTAGGGCGACCCCGTGTAGCGCTGCACGGTCCGCCCGTCGGAGGCCCGCGGAAACGATCGAACCGAGGCCCGGCCGGGGGAATGCGGCTGCGGCGGGCCCGCCGGAGGCCGCGGCCCCCCCGCCGGGCCGGCCGCCGAGGGCTTCGGCTGCGCGACGGTCGCAGGGTGCGGCGCCCGCGCCGGCTGCGCCACCGTGGCCATGGGCGGCCACGTCGCCCATGGAGAGCGCTTCGGTTGCGCAACGGTCGCCGGGTGCGGCGCCCGCGCCGGCTGCGCCACCGTGGCAGCGTGCGGTGGTCTCCTCGGATCCGACGGGCGTGTCGACACGCAAAGCTCCTTGCTGCCCGAACGTCTCACGCACCGAGAGAGTGGGGCAAACAAACCGAGAATGTCCCGGTGGATGAGCCCGAGGCCGCTCGCCCCAAGGCTCGGCGCGTTCGCTCGGATAGGAGCGTGTCGTGGGTCCGGGACGAAGGGCGACCGTGCAGCGCGGTTTCTGTTCCGTTGGCATTCGTGTTGCTGACCTTCGTGCCTGCGAGAAAGGAGATCGCCTCATGATCCGACGCTACCTGGTTCACGCCGCGGTGTGCGCTGCCTCTGTCCTGTTCTTTGGCTGCGCGGGTGAGGAAGCAGGCTCGGCTGCGCGCGACACGGGTCATTTGACCGTGAACTGGACCATCAGCAACCAGCGAGCTGCGAACTACTGCGTGGCGTACGAAGCGACCGGCGCGCTGATCGACATTCGCAACGACAAGGAGGAGTTCGTCGCGCAGATCCGCGTGCCTTGCAGCCAGTTCGAATCGAGCATCGAGCTGCCCGTGGACAAGTATCACGCGACGATCGTGCTCGTGAAGGAGAACGGCGACCCCGTCGGCAACAAGATCGATCTCGGCACATTCAAGATCGGCGCCGGCGACGATCTCGACCGCGCGGCGACCTTCGCAATGCCGCCGCCCCGAAGCTGAAGCAACACGAAACGCATACGGCCGTGGGGACATCGGGGCATCGTTCGCCCCGCGTGCCCCCATTTCCGTGCTCGCGCGTGGTTCGCCCTGCGTTCAGGGATCGAGCGGGCCGACTGCGCCGGGGCGCCGGAGGCCGAGCTCGCGCCGTCGTTCCTCGAACCAGGCGCGGGCCTCGGTATGTGTATCCAGAAACCGGACGGGGAAGCCAGTCGTGCGGCGGAGCAACTGGATCGCACGAAACAGCATGGAGCCGAGGACACGAAATTGATACCTGGCGCCAACGATGGCAACGCCATGAATCGTCACGTCATCGTCCGGCGTACCAGACGTCTCCGACGCCACACGGCGCGCCTCCGACGAGAGGTGCACCATCCGATGAAGGTCGATGATCAAAAACACGTAGGGCTTGCCGTCGGAAAAACGCCGCCGGATGGCAGTCAAGCGCCGAACGTCGTCGCCGGTGACGTGTCCGACGTAGTGGGCAATGGCCAGGTCGGGCTCCTCGATGATCGCAAAGGACTCGTCACGGACAGCGGACATTTTGAGGCAGATGGTAACGGAGGCAGGCGGAGAACGGCAAGGATCGTCTCCGAGGGGGGCGCTGCGCTGGGGCTTTGCCCCAGGCCCCACCCGGGGCTGTCCGCCCCGGGACCCGGACCAGCCAGGGGCTGGACCCAAGCTCGATGAACTGCGCGATGCGCAGTTCATCGAACAGGCCCGGTCAAGACCGGCAGCGACGCTGCCAACCGAGCCAGCCGCGTGGCGGGTTCGGCTGGCACCCTGGGTTCTTCGTCGGCCTGTTTGAAAAACTGCGCACCGCGCAGTTTTTCAACCCTGGGTCCAGCGCCTCGCTGGTCCGGGGTCGAGGGGGCGGACAGCCCCCCGCGGGGACCGGGGCAGCGCCCCGGAGCGACTACGACCCCCCGAGCACTTCGCGCACTTTGCGGAGGAGCGCTTCGGGGGTGATTGGCTTGGGGATGAAGTTGATGCCTGAGTCGAGTACGCCGTGATGCACGATCGCGTTCTCGGTGTAGCCGGACATGAAGAGCACCTTCATGGCGGGGCGCACGTTTCGTAGGCGTTCGGCGAGCTGCCGGCCGCTCATTTTGGGCATGACGACGTCCGTCAAGAGCAGGTGGATCGTCGCGCCGTGTTGCTCGCATACGAGCAGCGCTTCGCCGCCGTTTGCTGCTTCGATGACGTGATACCCGGCTCGTGACAGGATCCCGCGCACCAGCATGCGGACCTGCGGGTCGTCTTCGACGACCAGGACCGTCTCCGACCCGCGCACGCGACTCTCCTGGGCCTCGGCTGTGGGCGCTTCGACGGCGTCGTCTCCGGCGCGCGGGAGATAGACCTTGATCGTCGTCCCCTTCCCCGGCTCGCTGTAGACCCATACGCAGCCGCCGCTCTGCTTGACGATGCCGTAGACCATCGACAAACCGAGCCCCGTGCCCACGCCTTTGGGTTTGGTCGTGAAGAAGGGCTCGAACATCCGCGCCTGCGTCGCTCGATCCATTCCCACGCCGTTGTCGCTCACCGACAGCACCACGTGTGGCCCGACGTTCGCTTCGGGGTGTTCGCGGACGTATTCCTCGTCGAGGTCCGTGTTTGCTGTCTCGATCGTCAACTGCCCGCCTTCTGGCATCGCGTCGCGGGCATTCACCACGAGATTGAGGAGGATTTGCTCCATTTGCCCCGGATCCACGAAACATGGGTGGAGGTCCGGTGAGAGCACGGTGCGCAGGTCGATGTCCTCGCGCAAGAGCCGGCGGAGCATCCGATCGATGCCCGAAACGATGGTGTTGAGATTCAGCACGCGGGGCGAGAGGATCTGCTGGCGGCTGAATGCGAGCAATTGCCGCGTCAGGTCGGCGGCGCGCTTGCCGGCGAGGCGGATTTGCTCGACCTCCTCGCGCATCGGCTCGCCGGGGCGGAGCTCGTCGAGGAGGAAATCGCTGTAGCTGAGCACCACCGACAGGATGTTGTTGAAGTCGTGCGCGACGCCGCCGGCGAGGCGACCGACGGCCTCCATCTTTTGCGATTGCCGCAGTTTTTCTTCGGTGCGCTCGAGCACCTCGCGCGTGCGCTTGTGCTCGGCGAGCTCGGATTGCACGGCCGAGAGCAAACGAGCGTTCGCGATCGTCATTGCGACGAGATCGGCCAGCACGAGCAGGAGGTCGACGTCGCCCTGCGCGAAGGGAGCCATCGCCGCGCCCTGGCGCAGGAGGGTGAGCGTCCCGAGGATCGTGCCTCGGACCTGGAGCGGGACACATACGACGCTCCGGAATCCGATGTGCTCGAGGAGATGGGCGAGCTCCGGCCGGAGCTCTGCCGTCCACGACGCGGGGAGCGGATGGTGCATGACGAGGGGCTGCCGCGTCCGGATCACGGTGGGAGCGAATCCCCCCTCGTCCCGCGACATACGCCGCGAGCCCATCAGCGCGACGATGGTCGTGAGGGTCTCGGGATTCGGGGCGAACTCTGCGGCCACGTCCCACCACGCGCCGTCCTCCGACACGAGCCCGAGCACGCAATATGCGTCCATGAGCCGCCCGGTCTCCTCGACGACCGTGTGCATGAGGCGTTTGTAATCGTTCGTCGTCGCGGCGAAGATGCGGGCGAGCTCGGCCAGCATGCGCAGCCGGTCGATGCGCGCGCCCTCGCGAGCCGGATGGTCGTGGTCGTCGTGCTGCATGTCCCCCTCCCCCTCCTATGCAATGCGCGAAAGGCCTCCGGCGTCAATGCCCCGCGGGGAGGCCTCCGCCCTTGGACTCGTCGGGGGTCACCGCGAAGGGCGCGAGGAACGCGAAGAACACGGGCGGGATGGACGCGAAGAGCACGATCGTGAAGAAATGCGCGTGCCCCACGGCCTCTTGAATGGGGCCGCTGATCATCCCGGTGAACATCATGCTGAGGCCCATGATGCCGGTCGCGAAGGCGTAGTGGGCGGTCTTGTACGGCCCGGGCGCGAGCTGCTGCATCATGTAGACCATGTGCCCGACCGAGCCGAACCCATAGCCGAATTTCTCGATCGTCACGACGGCCGTGATGAGCCAGAGATCCTCGGGACGGGCGTGGCTCAGGTAGAAGTACGTCAGGTGGGGGACGTTGAGGGCGAGCGCGAGGAGCACGAACGAGCGCTTGAGCCCGAGCCGCCCGCAGAAGAGCCCGCCGAGCAGCGCCCCGACGATGAAGCCGCCCGTGCCGAACGTGCCGTTGATGTTGCCGAGCGCCTCGTTGTCGAGCCCGAGGCCTCCCACCTCGCGCGCGTCGAGCATGAACAGGGGCCCGATCTTCTCGATGAGCCCCTCGCCGAACCGATAAAAGAAGACGACGAGCAGCATCATCACGATGTTCTTCTTCTTGAAGAAGCTCGCGAATGCGTCGCCGAAGGTCCGCGCCGCGTCCCCGATTCCGCTCGGCGCGTCCTCCGCCTTGCCGCCGGTGGGCAGGACGTTGATGTGCCAAACGCCGGAGATACCCATCAGCGCGGCGAGCAAGCCCATCACCACCATCCAGGCTTTCGCCCAGTCGAGCCCGAGCCCGTTGTGCAGCCAGCCCGTGAAGGTCACGAGCAGACCGGAGGCGATGAGGCGGCCGACGTTCCAGGCGAGCCCCTGAACCCCGGCGTATTTCGCCTGATCGGTCTCCGACATCGAGCTGATGTAGATGCCGTCCGCGGCAATGTCCTGCGTCGCCGAGGCGAAACCCGTGATCCAAAAAAAGGCGAGCGTCGGACCGAGATAACTCGGGAGCGAGAGCGAGAGCGCCACGCAGCCGAGCGTGACCATCATGAGGAATTCCATACAGAGCACAAAAAACCGCTTGGTCCTGAACATCTCCACCACAGGGGACCAGAGCGGCTTGATGACCCACGGCAGGTACATCGAGCTCGTGTAGAGCGTGATGTCCGTATTCGAGAGGCCGAGGTTCTTGTACATGATGGCCGCGACCACGGAGACCGTGATCATCGGCGTGCCCATCGCGACGTAGAGCGAAGGCACCCACAACATCGGGTGCCGCCTCTTTGCATTCGAAGGCGTGGCCTCGGCGCTCGCCGGCGCCGCGGAGAGGTCGGTCATGGCGCGATGCTACGAAAAGGACCGGCCCCTGTCTCTGGAAAAACGACGCTCAGGGTTTGGCGCGCTGCGCGAGCCCGAGGGCATACTCGGGCCACCACTCCCCGGCGCGGGGCCCGCCGTTGCAGGCCCCGTCCGATTCGCCGGGGAGCTTGATCCACAGATAGGCATCCACGAGCGGGTCCCCCGTCTCGGCCGAGGGCGGACGGCCGAGCGCGCGTCCATCGGGGTTGCACCATTGCAGCTCCTTTGTCGGCCCGTTCCCGTTCCGGCTCGTGTCGACGACGAAGGGCTTGCCGGAGAGCAGCGTCGAAATTTCCTTGCCGTACGCGACGCTCTCCTCGGTGGTCACGAAATTGGAGACGTTCAGGGCGAACCCGCGCGCGCCGGCGATCCCCGCGGCGCGCAGGCGCTCGGCCATCACGGGCGGGGGTTGCCATTTCGCGTTGCCCGCGTCGATGTACACGGAGACCGCGCCGCTCTGCCCGAGGACGGTCACCGCGTCCCTGAGGAGCGCGAGCCTCTCCTCTTGTTGCGCGGGCGTGAGGCAGTCTTTCAAGAGCCCGAGCGCGTCCGGCTCCAGAATCACGGCGGCGCGACGCGCGCCGATCCCGCGGGCGAACGCCCGGATCCAGGCCTTGTATGCTTCCGCGGCCGAGGCCCCGCCCGCCGAGTGATTGCCACAGTCCCGGTACGGGATGTCGTACGCGACGAGCAGCGCGATCGCGCCCGCGTGATCGATCGCCGAGACACGCCAGTCCACGTCCGCCGTGACGTCCTGGTTCCAGTCGCCGAACCAGAACGACTGCGGCTCACGGGCGATTTTTTCGATCATGGCCGCGTCCGCGGGGCGGGCGTCCCGCCACGCCTCGACCTGCCGGCGCGCGTTGGAGCCCGGGTCGACGAAAAGGCGACCTCCGGGGAACGGGTTTTCCCCGGGCGCAGGCAACGCCGCGCTCCCGCGCCCGTCCGGCGTGCCCGCCTCAGGCCTCGGGATACACGCGCAGAGGAGCGCCGCCGAGGCGACGACCCAGGGGAGGACACGACGACGCCGATCCATCCTTATCGTGTAGTGCTGTTCAAGCTTCGAAAGCAACGGTCGTGTCGTGCCCCTGGCACGGGATGGCACGCCCCTGTTCCATCGATTGTCGCGCGGATGGATTTTTCTCCGCCGCTGGGAATGACGAGAGCGGCGCGCGGCTCCGCGAAAAAACTCGTGGAGCCGCGGGGCGCTCCGTGAGAATCTTCTCCCCGACCACGATCTTTTTTATCAGGAGGCGAGCGATGCGAGTCATAGGGGCATCCTTCATCTTGGGCATCGTCATGGCCGTCGGGATGGCCGTCGGGTGTTCGGCAGGCGGCGGGGGCGACAAGACGCCCGCGGGAGGTACGGGCGGCGCAGGCGCATCGGGAGGCCAAGGCGGAGCCGGCGGCGATATCTTCAACCCCACGGGCGGGATGGGCGCAGCGGGCGGCACGCCGGTCGGCGGCGACGTGATCGTGAACGCCAACTGCAAGGCGAACTGCGACGATTTCCCCGCCGAGCCGATCTTCGACGGTGTCGCTCCCTCGAACGCCCCCGAGCTCTTCGGCGCGCCCGACAATTACACGCCGGGGCTCTGCATCGTCGAGCCGCACCTCGGCGACTCGGGCAAACACGGCGCGTTGTTCCCGGCAAACTGGCTGCGCGTCCGGTTCCGCGTCAAACCCGCGAACAACGAGAACCTCTTCGAGATCCGCCTCAAGGCGGCAAACCAGACGAACGAGCTCGTCGCCTACTCGGTGAGCCCGGTCTGGGCCATGCCCAAGGAGATCTGGGAGGCCATCGGTGTCAAGGGTGGCGCCATCGATCAAGAAATTCAGGTGACCATCCGCGGCGTGAACTCGCAGAACCCCGGCACACCCACGGGCGCGACGGGCACGTTCACGATCGCGCCCGTCACGGCGGGCGGATCGATGGTGTACTGGGCGGCGACTTCGTCCGAGGTCACGCCGACGACGAGCAAGCTCGTCGGCTTCTATGTCGGCGACGAGACCACGATCGACGCGCTGACGGTGCCGCAGGTCCAGCAGGGCAACATCCTCTCCGAGGGCGGGCGCGAGCTGCGCGGCAAGTACACCGATCCCAAGGGCGTCCCGCAGGGGCGCGCGCAGTGCATTGGTTGCCACGTCTCGACGCCCTCCGGCGAGGAGGTCGGGTTCACCGATCACTGGCCCTGGAACAACGTCGTCAGCACCATCAAGGAGGGCAAGGCGGGCGAGGTGCCGACGTACTTCACCGCGGGCGCGCAGCGGCTCTTGAGCCAGCCGTGGCTCGGAATGATGACGTTCTCCAAGGCGATCTGGGGCCCCGGCAATCGCATCGCGCTCACGCCCTACGCGAACCGGAACGTCGACATCGGCTTCACCGACAGCACCGGTTATGGCTCCGACCGGCTCGCGTGGTTCGACCTCGAGACGAACGCGAGCATTCCCTGGACCGAGGGGCAAAGCGGGCCGACGAACGACGCCATCAAGGGCGTGCAGGGCACGGCGTGGGGCTTCCTCCAGACGAGTGGCGAGTCACAGGGCATCGTCGCCCCGAACTGGAGCCACGACGGTCAAACGATCGTGTACACGTCGGCAGGAAAATCCCAGGACGGCCGCATCGCCGACAATGTCGAGACCGATATCAAGACGGTCCCCTACAACAACCGCCAGGGCGGCGCTGTCGCGCCGGTCCAGGGCGCGGCGACGCCGGGGGTGTCCGAGTATTACCCGTCGTTCTCCGCGGACGACAAGCTCATCGCGTACAACCGCGCGGGCAACACGAGCGGAAAAATCTACTATCGTCCCGACGGCGAGGTGTACGTCGTCCCGTCGAACGGCGGGTCGCCAATCCGCCTCGCGGCGAACGATCCGCCGGCTTGCACGGGCCAGACGAGCCCGGGCGTCATCAATAGCTGGGCCAAATGGTCGCCCACGGTGCTCGGGGGCGTGCCGAACGGCAAGACCTACTACTGGCTCATCTTCTCGTCGGCGCGGGATTACCCGGGCGCGTTCATCGTGCCGCCGAACCAGTACAGCCCGCCGGACACGCGCTCCTCGCAGCTCTACATGACGGCCATCGTGCGCGACGCGCAGGGCAACTACGAGACGTACCCGGCCGTCTACATCTGGAACCAGGATCCGAAGACCAGCAACCTGACGCCGGCCTGGGACATCTTCGACATCCCGCCGCCCCCTCCCCCCAAGTAATACAATAAGGAGACGGCTTCGGGGTTTTGCCCGCATCCGAGGTAAAACTTTCGGGTGCGGGTAAAACCCTCCGCTCCACGCGCGCCCGCGCGCCCTCCCCGTCATGTTTTTGTTGGTCACCCGCATACGGGTGGTTGTCAGAGTTTCCGGATCTGGTGTAAGGTCCCCAATTCATGGACCGCCGCTTCTCCGGAGCGCTCCCGCGCGCCGCGTCCGTTGCATTTTTCCATTTGGTCATCGCTGCCGCGCAGGTGGCCAACGCGGAGCCGAATGACGACGCCGCGCTCGATCTAGCGAAAAAAGCAATCGAGGCAGATTACCTCGGCACCAAGTTCGCCGAGGCAGAAAAAAAGCTCAAGCAAGCGCTCACTCTCTGCGGCCCGAAGTCCTGTTCGAACAAGGTCGTGGCGCGGCTGCACCGGGATCTCGGCGTCGTTTATGCCGGCGGGATGAACAAGGTCGAGGACGGCAAGGCCGAGTTCGTCGCGGCGCTCAAGGCCGATCCCGACATCACGCTCGATCCGGATCTCACCTCCGAGGAGATCGAGACCGTCTTCAAGGACGCAAAGGCGGCGGCCGGCATCGGCGGTACGCCCGAAGCTTCCCCGAGTCCGACGCCGGCCCCAGGGCCTGTCGCGCCCGCACCGGCGCAAGGTGATCTCGTGCATACGCCTCCGCGGGAGCAGACCGTGATGACGCCGGTCCCGCTTTATACGGAGCTGCCGGATGGCGTGGAAGTCACCAAGGTCGTGCTCCAGTACCGGCCTTTTGGTGCATCGGCGTGGAAGACGCTGGAGATGCAGAAGGTCGAGAAGGGGTATGGAGCCGAGGTCCCCTGCCTCGACGTCGGGAGCGTGACCGGGCAGCTCAAGTATTTCATCCAGGCCTTCGACAAGGACAACAACGCCGTCGCTTTCGCCGGCACCCGAAAAGAGCCGCTGAACGTCGAGATCAAGCTCCAGATCGAGGGAGCGTCGCCGAGCTTGCCGGGCAAACCGCCGCCCGCGCGCTGCTCCGAGGCGGCGGATTGCCCGCCGGGGCTCCTCGGGTGTCCCAAGCCGGGCGAGGAAAAGACGTGTCCGGAGGGGGAGGTCTGCGACAAACCGCCGGAGGCGCCGTCCCTCGCCCGGAAAAACTGGGTGACCCTCGGCCTCCAGCAGGATTTCCTGGGGCTCTCGGGCACGACGGGGACGTGCTCCGGCGGCAACGAGTATACCTGCTTTTCGGGCGATGATTACTACGAGGCCATCCCGTACGCCAAATCCGGCGGCGAGCTCGCCGGGGGCCTCGCGGCCGCGACGACGCGGATCTTCGTGGGGTACGAGCGGGTCTTCGGGAAAAACTTCACGGCCGGGCTGCGTGCCGGGTTCGTGTTCCGCGGCGGGCCGCAGGCGCCGGGCGGCGCGGCGTTCGTCCCCATTCACGCCGAGGCGCGCGCGGCCTACTGGTTCGGCGCCGATCCGTTCGGAAGCGCGGGCTTCCGGCCCTTCGTGACGCTCGGCGGCGGGCTCGCGCAGGTCGACGCCTCGGTCAAGGTCACGGTGTACAATACGGAGCAGGACTTCGTCGCGGACAAGAGGCTCGTCCTCGACGCGTGGAAAAAGTCCGGGCTCGTCTTCATCGCGGCAGGCGGCGGCGCGATGTACGCGATTCGGCCGAATACGGGACCTCTCGCGGAGGTCCGGTTGATCCAGCTCTTCGGCGCTTCGGGCACCGCGCTCAGCGCCACGTTCGGGTATTCACACGGCTTCTGATCGGCCGGTGTTCAAAGATGTATTTCCAGAGGTGGTGAGAGGAGCTCCGATGCGTTTGTCCTCGTTGACCATGGTGCTCTGTGGTGTGCTCGCGCCCCTCCCGGCGCTGGCGCAGGGGGATCCGAAGGCTGCCGAAGAGGACGCCCCGGTGCAGATGCAAAACACGAGCGCGGGGGGCGCGGCGGCCGCGCCTGCGAAGCCCGCGCCTGCGCAGACGGCGCAAAAACCGGCCGTCCCCGATGTCCAGACGCCCCAGGGCCCGCCGCCGAGCTTCGGCAATTCGAGCCCCGTGGTCACGGGCTCCGGAGGCAATGCCGGGAACAAGGCCGAAGGGTTCGATTTCCACGGCTACTTCCGCGCCCCGATGCGAATCGGCATGGGCGCCCGCGACAACCCCCTGCCGGATCAGAGCCGGACGACCCTGCACGCGCCCGTCGTGCCGGACGATCAATACCTGAACTGGCAATACACCGGCCACCAGGCGCGCGACTGGGCCGAGCTCTACTTCAGCTACTCGAAGGGGTGGGCCAAGGCCACGGCGGGCATCCTCGCCTTCAACTTCACGGACGCCGCGTGGAAGGAGAACCTCGCGCAGTTCGGCATTGCCCAGGGCTGGGTGACGCTGACGCCGGAGCTGCCGTGGCAGAACGTCCGGCTGGAGGCCAAGGTCGGCAGCTTCTGGGGCCGTTATGGCATGGCGGGCCGGTACGACGCCGGGTATTACGACACGTTCCTCTTCGGCCGCACGCATACCCTAGGCGAGACGCTCCGCATGGAGATCGACGTCGCCGACTGGACGTTGTGGGGCGAGCAGGGCTTCGGCGTGCGGCGCCCGAACCCGAGCATCTACAACGACGCCCGCTTCACGCTCGTCAATCACCTTCACGCCGGCGTGAGCTGGAAAAAGACGGTCGACCTCTCCTTGCACCATTTCTACACCTGGGCGCAGGAGGAGGATCGGCCCGGCTCGGCCCTGACGAACGTGCCGAACGGCAACATGAGCGTGATCGGCGCGGACGTGCGCGTCGACGCGAACATGTACGGGTATCTCTACGCAGGGTTTTCCCACATCTCCGCGGAGAACGCGCGCGTGGTCGGGCCCGCGGTCGAGGTGATCCACGCGAACGGCGGCGGCGAGTTCGCGCTCGGCATCACGAGCAACTACCTCGACGGTCCGACGCGCCAGAGCAACGGCAACGGCGCGGTGAACACGCTGCTCGCGCAATACGAGCTCAGCATCGCCAACATCCTCACGAACATGAAGACGCCGGGGCAGCGGTACTGGGGCGAAGGGCCCGACCTCAAGATCGCGGCCTTCACCATGGTGAACTTCATCTCGAGCGACGACCCCGACATGGACGGCGTCCGGAAGCTCAAGTACGGCTTCGACCTCAACGGCCGCATCAAATCGTGGTTCGGGCTCGGCATGCGCTTCGACCGCTTGCAGCCGAACTCCAGGATCCCCGAGCAGTCGTTCGCGATCCTCTCGCCGCGGATCGTCTTCCGCTCGGACTGGCTCGCGCACGAGGAGATCGCGCTCCAGTATTCGCGTTACTTCTTCAACCAGCGCGAGTGCGGCAATACGGCCGAGCCGCTGCTCTGCACGCAGCCGCCGGCGGCGCCCACGCTGCCCGACGGCTTCGGCGCGACGACGACGAACCAGGATCCGGGCAACCGCGGCGCGCCGGCGACGCGCCCCGATCTCAATGTCATCCGGCTCCAGGCCTCGATCTGGTGGTGAAGGCGAACATGAACAAGGCGATGACATACACGGTGGGGGCCTTCGTCGCGCTCTGCGCGTTCGCGCCGGCGATCTCCGGGTGCATCCCCCGCCAGCCGGGCGGCGGAGGCGCGGGCGCGGACGCCAGCACGGGCGCCGCGAACTTGCCGGACGCCAAGGCTTGTCCGGCCGATGGCCTGCTCGACGACGGCGAGGACAACAACAACCAGATCGCGCTGCACAAGGGCCGCGGCGGCTACTGGTACACGTTTGCCGACCAGGCCGGCTCGACGATCACGCCGCAGGCGGGCGCGCTGGGCGGCACGTTTTCGATGAGCCCCGGCGGTGCGAACGGCTCGCAGAGCGCGGCGCGCATGAACGGCAAGATCGGCGGATCGGGCACCGTCTTCGCGGGCATGGGCTTCAACTTCGTCGATCCGAAGGCGCCGGCCGACATCTCGCAGTACAAGGGCATCTCGTTCTGGGCGAAGCGCGGGGAGAACTCGGCGGGCGCCGTGCGCGTGAAATTGCCGGACACGAACACGGATCCGGAGGGCAAGGTCTGCACGGAGTGCTTCAACGACTTCGGCATGGACATCCAGCTCACGACGACGTGGACCCAGTACTTCGTCCTGTTCGGCGCGGCGCAGCAGCAGGCCGGGTGGGGCCAGCCTCGCCCCGGCGCGCCCGAGCGCGCGAAGATGTTCGGCGTGCAGTGGCAGGTGAATACGCCTGGGGCCGACTACGACATTTACATCGACGACGTGCAGTTCACCGGGTGCCCGTGATGCGGGGACGTTCCGCGAGGTTTGTCATGCGCAACGCGACCTCATCGAGCACGCTCTGCCTTTCCCTCCTGCTCTCGGGCTGCGCGCCCGGCGCCGCTTCGCCGGACCCGAACGCGCCCAGCGATCCGGGCCCCACGCCCGTGGCGAATGGGCCGCAGGTGGCGCCGCAGGGCGGCAACAACCTGCTCAAGAACAGCGATTTCGAGGACGGCACGAGCCTGCCGTGGACGACGTCGTTCACCGCGCCCGCGGCGGGGAAGGCGGCCGTCGAGAACGGCGCGTTTTGCCTGAAGATCGACGAGAAGGGCGTGAACCCGTGGGATGCGCAGGTCCGCCATCGCGAGATGGTCGTCAAGCGCGGCCACACGTACACCGTGCGCTTCAAGGCGTGGGCGAGCAAGCCCATGCGCGTCCGCCCGAAGGTGGGCATGGCCGGGCCGCCTTACGCCGAGTACTGGTCGAGCACGATCGAGCTGAAAACGAAGCCGCAGCGCTTCGAGGGCGCGTTCGCCATGAGCAGGGACGACGATCCGACGGCGGAGCTCGCCTTTCACATGGGCGGGAACCTCGCCGCCGAGGGGGGCGTGACGATTTGCCTGGACGACATTCATCTGGACGACCCTGATTTCAAGGCGCCGCCGCCGCCGCCGCAGGTGAAATTGCCCAAGGTGCGGGTCAACCAGGTCGGGTATTTCCCGGGGCTCGTGAAGAAGGCGATCGTGAAGGCCACGCCGAACAAGCCCCTCGCCTGGGAGATCGTCCGGGAGGGCAAGGAGTCGGTGGCCAAGGGGACGACGGCGGTCTTCGGCGACGATCCCGCGTCCGGCGAGCACGTCCACGTCGTGGATTTCACCTCGTTCGCGAAGGTCGGAGACAAGTACGAGCTGCGCGTCGAGGGCGAGACGAGTTTTCCTTTCAACGTCCGGAAGGATCTCTACGGAAAGCTCAAGTACGACGCGCTCGCTTATTTCTACCACAACCGCAGCGGCATGCCGATCGCCATGCCGTACGCGGGCGAGGAGAAATGGGCTCGGCCCGCGGGGCACACGAGCGACAAGAGCGTGCCGTGCGCGCCGGGGACGGGCTGCTCGTATTCGCTCGACGTGTCCGGCGGCTGGTACGACGCCGGCGATCACGGCAAATACGTGGTCAACGGGGGCATCTCGGTCTGGACGATGCTCGCGCAGTACGAGCGGGCGAAACACATCGGCACGAGCTCGGCCGATTTCGGGGACGGCAAGCTCGCGATCCCCGAGAACAAGAACGGGGTCCCCGACATCCTCGACGAGGCGCGGTACGAGCTCGAGTGGATGCTCAAGATGCAGGTGCCGGAGGGCCAGCCGCGCGCGGGCATGGTGCACCACAAGGTCCACGACGAGAAATGGACCGGGCTCGGGCTCGCGCCGCACGAGGCCAACATGAAGCGGTTCTTGCGTCCGCCGAGCACCGCGGCGACCTTGAACCTCGCGGCGAACGCGGCGCAGGCGGCGCGCATCTGGAAGACGCTCGATCCGGCGTTCGCGGAGAAGACCTTGGCCGCCGCGGAGAAGGCCTGGGCGGCGGCGAAGGCGAACCCGGCGGTCTATGCGCCGCCGAGCGACAACCAGGGCGGCGGGCCGTACGACGACATCGACGTGAGCGATGAGTTTTACTGGGCCGCGGCCGAGCTCTTCATCACGACGGGCAAGGAGGAGTACCAGACGGCCCTCACGAAGTCGAAGCATTACATGGCCGTCCCGCAGACCGGCGCGCTCACGGGCAGCGGCTCGTCGACGTCCATGACATGGCAGATGACGCAGGCGCTCGGCACCATTTCGCTCGCCGTCGTCCCGAACAAGCTCGACAAGGATCTCGTCGCGGCCATGCGATCGAGCGTCGTCGCGGCCGCGGACGCGTACCTCGGCATCCTCGACGCCGAGGGATATCGTTTGCCCTTCAAGGCGGGCGGGTCGAAAAAGTACCCCTGGGGCTCGAACTCGTTCCTGCTGAACAACCTCGTGATCCTCGCGCTCTCGCACGATTTCACGGGCAAGCCGAAGTACCTCGGCGGCGCGGTCGAGGGGATGGATTACATCCTCGGCAAGAACCCGATGGTGCAGTCGTACGTGAGCGGCTTCGGGTCGAATCCGCTCAAGAACCCGCACCATCGATTCTGGGCGAACCAGGTCGACGCGAAGTTCCCGACGGCGCCGCCCGGCGCAGTCTCGGGCGGCCCGAACTCCGGGCTCGACGATCCCTACGGCCAGGCCGCAGGGCTCGCCGGCTGCGCGCCGCAAAAGTGCTTCGTCGACCACATCGAGGCCTGGGGTTTGAACGAGATCACCATCAACTGGAATGCGCCCCTCGCCTGGATCGCAGCATTCCTCGACGAAAAAGGTCGACTCTAATCTCCTCGAACGAATGAAGCGAAAGCGGAATCGCGCGCGGCTCATTGTGGTCGCGCCGCGACTCCGCTACGATGTCCCCATTCCTTGCGAGCGGCGCCCCCTTCCGCTCCCCCCGAAAGGTTCGGTATAGCCATGAAATTCATGAACCAGAATCGTGCTCTCTTCGCCGTCGTGATGGGCTTGCTCGTGGTTTCCGCCGCCGCGTGCGATGAGGGCTCGAGCAGCACCGGCGATGGCGGCTCGGGCGCGAGCGGCGGCGGCGGCCCTGGCCCCGGCGGCGGCGGCCCTGGCGGCGGCGGCCCCGGCGGCGGCGGCCCCGGCGGCGGCGGGCAGGGCCAGGTGACCCTCATCGACGACATGGAGGACCAGAACGGCTCGATCACGCCGAACGCGGGCATGCTGGGCGCCTGGTACACGTACAACGACGAGACGGTCGGCGCGACGCAGACGCCCACCGTGGGGGATCCCTTCGAGATGGCCGCGCTTTCGCCCCCCCGGGGTTCGAGCGCGTACGGGGCGAACACGAAGGGCAGCGGATTCACGACGTGGGGCGCCGGCTTCGGGTTCGACCTCAACAACGACGGCGTGACGAAAAAGGCGTTCAATGCGGCGCAGTTCGCGGGGATTCAGTTCTGGGCCAAGATCGGCGGCGGAACCGGCGCCGTGCGCCTCAATGTCGGCGACTCGCAGACCACGCCCGAGGCCGGCAACTGCGGCGCAACGTGCAGCGACGACTTCGGCGCGAACGTCACGCTCACGACGGACTGGAAGGAGTTCAAGTTCAGCTTCGCGGACCTCGCGACCGTGAACTGGTCGAAGCAGAACCTCACGGCGATCAAGAAGGACGCGCTGTATTACATCCACTTCCAGGCGGCGCAAAGCATGGCGTTCGACATCTGGATCGACGACATCGCTTTCTACCAGTGAGGAAACCCATGCAATCACGACGCGGCTTCGTGTTCCTCGGTTGGTCGCTCCTCGGGGTCTCGCTCGGGGTGCTCGGGTGCGACGTCGGCGCGACGTCGAACCCAACGGGCGGTCAGGGCGGCGACGGCGGCGCCCAGTCCACCATGGGCATGGGCGGCTCCTCGCCTGGCGCGGGTGGCGCGGGTGGCGCGGGTGGCGCGGGCGCGTCGGGTGCATCGAGCGGGCCCGGCTCGTCGAGCTCCAGCAGCTCGTCGAGCTCGGGCACGGGCGGCAGCGGTGGCGCGCCGCCCGTCCCCCCGGGCGGGTATTACGTCCAGGGGAACAAGATTTACGATGAGAATGGCAACGTGCACGTGTTCCGCGGGCTCGCGCGGCCGTCGCACGAATGGACGCCCCAGGGCGAGAACGTCTCGCTCGCCGATTTCCAGAAGATCAAGGGCTGGGGCGCGAACATCACGCGCCTCTCGCTGAACCAGGGCTTCTGGCTGCCGGGGCATGTCCGTTACGACGGGCAATACCAGCAGAACATCGATCAGGCGATCCAGTGGGCGCTGCAGGCCGGGCTCGATGTCATCCTCGATCTGCATTGGTCGGATCGCGGGGACATGAACAACTGGGACACGAAGCAGCAGCGGATGGCGGATCAGAACTCGGTGAAGTTCTGGCAATCCGTGGCCGAGAAATACAAGAACAACGGCCGGGTGCTGTTCGAGCTTTACAACGAGCCGCGGGACGTCTCCTGGTCGGTGTGGCGGAACGGGGGCGACAGCGGCGAGGGCTTCCAGGCCGTGGGCATGCAGCAGCTCTACGACACGGTCCGGGCCACGGGCGCGCAAAACCTCGTCCTCGTCGGGGGCCTCGACTGGGCCTTTGATCTCTCGGGCGTGACGCAGAACCGCGTCCAGGGGCAAAACATCGTGTACGTCACGCACCCCTACGATTTCGACAGCAAGCAGCCCGGGACGTGGGAGCAGAAGTTCGGCTTCCTCGCGGCGACCGATCCGATCTTCATCACGGAGTTCGGGAGCTTCGATTGCTCGACGAACTACACGAGCCAGCTCCTCGAGTACGCGAAGCAGCGCGGCCTGTCCTGGACTGGCTGGGCGTGGTACCCGAAAGGCTGCGATTTCCCGTCGCTCATCACGAACTGGAACGGCGATCCGAGCGCGTCCGGGCAGGTCGTCAAGGCAGCGCTGCAGAACCCCTGAGAGGGGGTTCCCCGCGGGATCCCCTCCCGCTGCGGGGGCCGGTCAGGGCTTTCGTCCCCACACCTGAAGAAACAGATGTGAAATCACGAGGACGTCCTCGCGCGCCAGGTGCGCCGCGAGGGCGTCCCGCAGCGCGTCGAGCTCGCTCGCCTCGATCCTGCCCGCTCCGATCAACTCCGCGCGCACGTTCTCGATGAAGCGGACAAAGATATCGCGGCGCGGATGGCCGCTCGGATAGACGTGCGCGAGCGGTCGGACGTGGATGTCCGTCAGTCCTGCTTCGCGAAACAAGCGATGGGTGCGGCGACCCACGAACAAGTCGATGCCACAATCGCGCGCGTGCGCCGCGTAGAGCTGGAAAAGGCGGTCCCACGCTTCGCAGGGCGGATCACAACCATGCGGCGTATAGTCGGCCTCGTGGCTCGCGACCACGCCGCCTGGCCGTGCCAGCGCCATCATCTCCCGGACGACCTCCTCGGGTCGCGGCACGTTGACGAGCAAAAGGCGCGCGTGGACGAGATCGAATGCGCCACGCGGGAGGCCCGTCGCGCGGGCGTCGGATCGAATCAGCTCGACGTTTTTCAGGCCATGTTCGGCGACGAACGCGCGCGCCAGCTCGACCGTTCCACCGTTGCGCTCGAGGCCCATCACCGTGCCGGAGGAGCCCACGCGCGCGGAGAGCTGTTCGAGCGCGCCGCGCGGACCACAACCCAGGTCGATCACGCGTGCGCCCGGGCGAACATCGAGCTGGTCGAAGAGCCAGTCCGCCTCCGCCGAAAGCTCTTCCGCCTGCCCCACGAGCCGATGAACCTCCGAAGCGCTGTGGCCGAGCAGATAAACTTCCTCTCCCATGAGTCCGATTTTCACTCCTTCGTAGAGCGTCGAGACGCCCCCTGCGCCTTCGCTTTGTCAAAACGTGGCGTCTTCGTCGAATTTTCTTGCTCTACGGACCCACACATGAGTTTCCGCTCACATATCGTGACGGTCGCTTCGGGAGGCCCGAGGAGGTAAGGGATTCCCACGGAATGAGGTTTTCCTCACGATGTCGAACATTTTCACCGAGTTCGCTCGCTTGTACCTGGGCCCCGGTGAGGTCCTGACAGCACCTCGCGCCGAATCGCTGCTCGAACGGATCCTCGGTGAGCGTGGGTCCTACTGGGTCCCGGTTTGGTACGACCTCGGGACGCCCGGCTGCCTCGACGTGCAGGTGGGTTCGGGGAAAGGCGCCGGCTTCTACCATCTCGAGGTGGAAGAGCTCGTGCAGTTCGAGGAAATCTGGGTGCGCTTCGCCGACGAAGGCACGGACGCCGACGTCATCTACGAATGGGCGCCCGTCCTCGGGGAATCGGCGTTCGACGGATACCTGCGAAGACGCCCTTGTCGGTACGCCTTCGACGAGGTGCGCATCGTTTCCCAGGATCGAGCGCTCCTGCAGCGTCTGCCGGAAGGCCTGCCGTGGGAGGAAACGGCCGAGGGGTACAAGGGCGCCTGCGTCGGGACGTATCTGGCCCTGAACGAGCGGATCGACATGGCGGTGGGCCCCGGTGCGCGCTTCAGCGCCCACGTGGAGCGGACGGCGGGAGGGTTGCCCACGCCGACGACGCCGTGCCACGACGGCAAGCCCGTCAGCGCCGTGGAGCCCGGGGAGCTCGGGGGGTGGGTGCAGCGCGGCGACAGGGCGATCACACGCCTGGATCTGCTGCACGCGGGGCGCATCGTGCATCGCGCCGCGTGGGGTCGTCGTTACGAACGCTCGTCGGAGGAGGAATGGCTGAGCCAATGCGCGGATGGTTGGGACAACTGCGCCGACGAGCTGTTCGTGCGCCTCCGCGGCGCGTGATCACCCCTCGTCGACGGCGTTCGCCGCGATGACGCCGCGGTACCAGAGCGCGCTGTCCTTCGGGATGCGCTTCTGCGTCGTGTAGTCGACCCACACGATGCCGAAGCGCTGCGTGTAGCCGCGCTCCCACTCGAAGTTGTCGAGCAAGGACCAGACGAAGTAGCCCGCGAGCGGCACGCCGGCGTCCATCGCGCGGCGCGCCGCGACGAAGTGGTCGCGCAAGAAGCGGGTCCGCCGCTCGTCCCGCACGCGCCCCTCCGCGTCGGGTCCGTCCGAATAACTCGCCCCGTTCTCCGTGACGTAGAGCTTCGCCGGTCCGTATTCGAGGTGCAGGCGCGTCAAGAGCTGGCGGAGCGCGTCGGGGTAGACCTCCCATTCCATGTCGGTCCACTCCGAGCGCGGCGCGACGTGCACGGTGCGCGGGAGGTTCTCCTCCTCGGGCACCTTGTCGCTGCGCGTGACGGTGCGGTTGTAGTAGTTGACGCCGAGGAAATCGCAGGGGGCGGCGATGATCTTCAGGTCGCCGGGGCGCACGTCCGTGAACCCCTCGGGAGGCAGGTGCCCGGCCTCGATGTAGTCGGCGATCATGTCGGCCGGATAGTGGCGGCCGAAGAGCGGATCGAGGAACCATCGATTGAAGTACCCGTCGTGGTGCCTCGCCGCGTCGAGATCGGCGGCGCTCCGCGACGCGGGGAACGTGGGCGCGAAGTTCAGCGTGATGCCGACCTCGGCGCCGGGGCTGTTCTGGCGCAGGACGGGCACGGCGAGGCCGTGCGAGAGGAGCAGGTGGTGGCTCACGGAGAGGGCCGCGCGATAGTCGCGGAGCCCCGGCGCGTGGATGCCGATCTGGTTGCTGAGCAGGGCCGCGCACCAGGGCTCGTTGTGCGTGATCCACTTCTTGACGCGATCGCCGAGGCGCTTGCTCACGACGTCGGCGTACGCGGCGAACGCCTCGGCAGTGGCGCGGTTCGCCCATCCGCCCTCGTCCTGCAGCGCTTGCGGGAGATCCCAGTGGTAGAGCGTGAGGTAGGGCTCGATGCCCGCCGCGAGGAGCGTGTCGACGAGGCGTTCGTAAAAATCGAGGCCCGCCGCGTTCGTCGCGCCGCGGCCCTTCGGCAAGACGCGCGGCCACGCCACCGAGAAGCGATACGCGCGCACGCCGAGGTCCTTCATGAGCGCGACGTCGTCGCGGTAGCGATGGTAATGGTCGCAAGCGACGTCGCCGTTCGAGCCGTCGTTCACCTTGCCCGGAGTCTTCGAGAACCGGTCCCAGATGGACTCGCCGCGGCCGTCTTCGTTCGCCGCGCCTTCGATCTGGTACGAGCTCGTGGCCGTACCCCACACGAAATTCTCAGGAAAAACGTACTTGGACATGGTGCCTCGTTGGGTTTACTCGCTTCGGGTCCGAGAAGGCTCGGGGTACAGGTGACAACGGACGACGCGCCCCTCGTCGAGCGAGACCGGGCGCGGGGTTTCACGTCGACAAACGTCGGTGACGTCCGGGCAACGCGCGGCGAAAGGACACCCCGGCGGCGGATCGACGAGCGCGGGCGCGCCGGAGCGCGCGGGCAGCCCGCGGGCAAACGAGCCTTCGAGCTCGGGGACCGCCGAGAGCAGGAGGTTTGTATAGGGGTGCAGGGGTTTTTCCAAGAGCGCGTCGCTCGGCCCTGCTTCCACGATGTGGCCCGCGTACATCACCATCATCCGATCCGCGACGTACCGCGCGCTCGCGAGATCGTGGGTGATGTACAGGAACGAGATGCCGCGCTTCTCCTTGAGGTCGAGCATCAGGTTGAGGACATCGGCGCGGATCGAGACGTCGAGCATGCTCACGGGCTCGTCCGCGAGAATGAGATCCGGCTCCACGGCGAGGGCACGCGCGATGGCGACGCGTTGCCGCTGCCCGCCCGAGAGCTCCTGCGGGTATTTCGCAGCGACCTCGGGCGCGGGGACGAGGCCCACGGTGTCGAGCAAGGCATGAACGCGGGCGGAGAGATCTGCGCGCGTCTTCGCCTTGTCATGCAAGAGCAGCGGGCGTTCGAGGTGCTGGCCGATGGTGCGCGCGGGGTTCAGGGAGCCGAAGGGGTCCTGGAAGATCATCTGCACGCGACGGCGATACGCGAGCGTCGCGTGGCCTCGCTCTTCGTGAAGGACGTCGCGGCCGTCGAGGAGGATACGCCCGCTCGTCGGCGCTTCGAGGCGCACGCAGAGCCGCGCGATCGTGCTCTTGCCGCTGCCCGATTCACCGACGAGCGCGAGGATCTCGCCATGGCCGAGCGTGAAGGAGGCGTCGTGGAGCGCCCGCAGGTGCTTCGGGCGCAACCATCCTCCGACGCGATACAGCTTGCCGAGGTGCTGCACGTCGAGGAGCGGGGGCATTTGATCGGGCTCGCTCATGGGGACACGAGGTGGCAAGCGGTGGAGTGGTCCTCGCCGATCCCGCGCAGCACGGGCGCTTCCGTCGCGCAGCGCGCCGTGGCCTCGGCGCAACGCGCGCGGAACGCGCAGCCCGCGGGCAACCGACGCAGATCGGGGGGAGAGCCCGGGATGCCCGCGAGCCTGCGGCGTGGGCCGTGCAAGGAGACGAACGAGCCGAGCAGGCCCTTCGTGTAGGGATGTCGCGGCGCGCGGAAGAGCTCGCGCGTGGGCGCCATCTCCACGAGGCGCCCCGCGTAGAGCACGCCGATGCGCGTGGCGAACTGCGACACGATCGACATGTCGTGCGTGATGAAGAGGACGGACAAACCGAGCTTCTCCTTGAGCTCGGCGATCTTCGAGAGCACCTCGTGCTGGACGACCACGTCGAGCGCTGTCGTCGGTTCGTCCATGATGACGAGTGGCGGATCGAGCGCGAGCGCCAGGGCGATGCCAACACGTTGACGCATACCGCCCGAGAGCTCGTGTGGATGGCTCGTGAGCCGCGCGGGATCGATGCCGACGAGCTCGAGCAAGTGCGCTGCACGCTCGCGCGCGGCGCGCGCGCTCGTCCGCTCGTGCGTGACGAGGACGTCGATGATCTGCTCGCCGATCGTCAGAACGGGGCAAAGCGCGTTCATCGCGCTCTGGAGGACGAAGGACATCTTGCGCCAGCGAAAGCGGCGCAGGTCGTCCTCGTGCATGGCGAGCACGTCGCTTCCTTCGAAGAGCACGCGGCCGGCCGTGATCATCGCGGGCGGTCCGAGGATCCTCGCGAGCGCCTGCGCGACGGTCGATTTGCCGCTGCCCGACTCGCCCACGAGGCCGAGCACCTCGCCGCGCGCGAGCACGAACGACACGGCGTCGACGGCGCGCACTGGGCCCGACGGCGTCATGTATTCGACGACGAGATCCTCGACCGCAAGGAGGGGCACGTCAGCCATGATCCCTCACGACGGGGGTCGACGCGCCCATGCGGATCCCGCGTGCGGCGAGGGCGCGGGCCGAGGCCGACACGGCGCGCAGGCGCGGGTTCGTGATCTCGTCGAGGGAGAAGCTCACGAGGACGAGCGCGGAGCCGACGAGCGCGACGGAGAGGCCCGTCGGCACGAGGGTCCACCACGCGCCCGTCAGGAGCGCGGCATCGTTGCTGGCCCAATAAAGGTTCGTCCCCCACGTCACGAGGCTCATGTCGCCGAGCCCGAGGAACTCGAGGCCGACCTGCGCGCCGATCGCGTACACCGTCGCGCTGATGAAGCACGACGCGAGGACCGACGTCATGTTCGGCAGGATCTCGCGAAAGACGATGTGGAGCCGGCTCTCGCCCGTGACGATCGCGGCGGCCACGAAATCCTTGTTGCGGAGCGAGAGCACCTGCGCGCGGACCACCCGCGCATTCCAGGCCCAGCCCGTCGTGACGAGCACGACGAGCAGGGCCCTCGTGCCCGCGGGCAGATACGCCGCGAGCACCACGGCCAGGGGCAAAGCAGGGATGACGAGCGAGACGTTCGTGAGGAGCGAGAGCACGTCGTCGACGAGCCCGCCGAACGTGCCCGCGACGGCGCCGACGATCGCGCCGATCGTCGTCATCATGAGCCCGGCCACGAAGCCGACGAGGAGCGACGACCGGGCGCCCGCGATCGTTTGAGACCAAACATCCTGCCCTTGCCCCGTGGTGCCGAGCAGGTGCACGCGCGAGGGCGGCTGGAGCGGGATGTCGACGAACGCCATGGGATCGTGGGGCGCGACGAGGGGCCCGACGAGCGCCATGAGGAAAAACACCCCGAGGATCACGAGGCCCGCCGCGGCTTTTCGAGGGATCTTCGGTGTCTGCATCGCGCGCTCCCCTGCCCTCAACGTCCACGCGTCCGCGGATCGAGCCATACGTAAAGAACGTCCACGAGGAAGTTCGCGGCGAGCACGGCCATGGTGATCGTCAGGAAGATGCCCTGCATCAACGGATAGTCCTGGCTGCGAACCGCCTGCACGAGGAGATAGCCCTGGCCCGGGTACGAAAAGACGATCTCGGTGAGGAGCGACCCGCCGAGGACGAACCCGAGCGCCATGCCGAAGCCGGTGACGTTCGGGAGGAGCGCGTTGCGCGCCGCATAATGGAACATGATCCGGAGGGGCGACAGGCCCTTCGCGTGCGCCATCGTGACGTAATCCTCGGCGAGGACGCCGATCATCGAGCTGCGCATGGAGAGCATCCAGCCGCCCACGCTCGCGAGGACGATCGAGGTCGCCGGCAGGAGCAGGTGCTCGACGACGCTCGCGACGAACGAGACGCTCATCGAGGGCGCGAGCGTGTCGGCATACGCGTGGCGCAGCGGCAGCACGTCGAGCGTGAAGCCGAATCCATAAAGGAGCATCATCGCGAGCCAGAAATAAGGAAACGCGCCGAGGAACACGAGCAGCGGCGGGAGCGTCGCGTCGAAGGCGCCACCCCTTCGCCACGCCGCGATGACGCCGAGCAGCGATCCCAGGGCGAACGCGACGACCACGGACGAGCCCGTGAGCAGCGCCGTCCAGCCGAGCCCCATCGCGAGGACATCCGTGACCTTGGCCGGAAAGTACGCGACCGAAACACCGAGGTCGCCGCGGAAGAGGTGCGCGAGGTACGCCGCGTATTGCTCGTGCAGCGGCCCGCCCGTGAAGCCGAACGCCTCGCGCAGCGCCGCGAGCGCCTCGGGCTGGAGTTGTCCCTTGTACCGCGCGAACATCGCGGAGGCGGGATCCCCGGGCGCGAGGCGCGGGACGATGAAATTCAAGGTGAGCGAGGCCCAGGCCGCGAGGATGTACAAGCCGAGCTGTCGCAGGAGGTATCGCACGTGCCGTCTCCTCGTGAACCTTTCCCCTCACGCGCCCCGCGGCGTGATCCGCGTGAGGACGAGCAAGCACTCCGGCGCGCTGTAGGGCGAGGGTTTGGCGTAGGGATCCTGCGCGCTCGGAAACCCCTCGAAATGGCGCGTGTTGAACGCGGCCCACGACGGGTTCGGGAAGAGCGGGATCACCGGCGCGCGCGTGGCGAAGAGGCGCTCGAGCGCGTGCGAGAGCCGCATCTCCTCGCGCTCGTCGGCCGCCCCTTCGAATGCCGCGAGCAGGGCGTCGGCCTCCTCGCTGCCGAACCGGTGCCAGTTGCGCGCGGCGGGCTCGCCGAGGGGCCGAAGGGTCGCCGTACCCATCAGATCCCGATAAAAATGATACGGCGTGGGCTCGTCCGAGGACCAGCCGAGCGAGAGGTCGAACGCGCCTTTTTGCAGCTTCTCGAAGAAGGCGCTGAAGTCGTAGGCGCGCGCCGCCGAGGTGACGCCGAGCGCGCGCAAGCCCTGGGCGATGATCTGCGCGGCCCGGATCCAGTCGGACCAGCCCGTGACGACGTGGACGTCGAGCGTGAGCGGCGCGCCGTCGGCCGAGGCGCGAAGGCCATCGGCGCGGCGCGGATACCCGGCCTCGTCGAGCAGCCGCCCTGCGCGCTCCATGTCGTGCGAGATCCAGTCGCCGGCCGCCGCGGCCTCGGGGCTGCGAAAACGCGCGTATCCGTCGTGGAGCCCGGTCGCGTCCGCGGCGCGCGTATATCCGTACATCGCGACCTTCACGAGCAGGGCGCGATCGATCGACATGCTGATCGCCTTGCGCACGCGTTCGTCCGAGAGCGGGGCCCGCGCGGCGTTCGGATACAACATGACGGTCCCGCCCACGAGCGGGAACCAGTAATGGTGGTGGGCCGGATCCCGCGCGACGAAGATGCGCTCGACGTCGGGCACGAAGTTGCCGGCCCAGTCCACCTCGCCGTGGAGGAGCGCGAGCGTCGCCTGGTCGTTGCCGGGATACGCAGGGAAGCGGAGGCCCCGGAGGGCGGGTTTGCCAGGCTGCCAGTAGCGCGGGTTTCGGCCGAGCTCGTACACCTGATTCTGAAAGACGGTGATTTCGGTGAACGGCCCGGTGGCCACGGGGCGCTCGTTCGTGAACGTGACGGGGTCGGGCACGTCCCGCCACACGTGCCGCGGCACGATGGGCTGGTGGCCGAGGTAAACGAGGCCCGGCACGTATTGTTTCTTCAGGGAAAACACCAAGGCGTCCGGGCCCGTCGCCCGGACGTCGTCGAGGAAGGACCAGACGCCGAAGAGATCAAGCGCTTTGTGGCGCTGGAGGATCTCGAACGTGAAGACGACGTCGTCGGCCGTGAAGGGCTGGCCGTCGGACCAGGTCACGCCGGGGCGGAGGGTACAATGGAGCGTCCGTTTGTCGGGGCCCCAGGTGAAGCCGCTCGACAGCCAGGGGACGACCTTGCCGCCCATCGTGTCGTAGATGAAAAGCGGCTCGTAGATTCCAGCCCGCGTGGGCCAGCGGATGTTCCCGGGCGCGAGCAGGGGATTGAAGTTGCGGACCCAGGAGGCCTGCTGCTCGGTCGACACCGTGAGGACGCCGCCGGGATCACGCCGCGCGGCGCCGCGCCGCCCGGAGCACGCGCTCGCGAGCGGGCCGAGGAGCGCCGCGGCCAAAAACCGCCGGCGGGGCCATCGCAATCGTGTCATCGAGGAATCTTTCAGGGCCATCGAATTCGTTTCACCTCGACGCTACCCGCATTTTTCGCCGAGCGTCAAGGTCACTTTGACGCGGCGGGCGGCGTCGATCTTTGCGGGCGACCATGATATGGCATTGCCGGTGCCTCGGTCCCACAAGCGTGGCTTCTCTCGGGACGAGGAGAGGGAGTTCATCATGCGAACCAGAGGCTTCGATGTGTCGTCCGCGAGGATGGGGATCCTCGTCTCCGTCGCCGCGCTGCTCGCGGCGTGCGCTTATGGGGTCGATCCGGACCGGAGCGGCCTCGAACCCGGCTCCGGCGGCGCCGGTCCGGGGGGAGCGGGCGGCGGCGGCCCGGGCGGCGCGAGCAGCTCCTCGAGCTCCAGTGCTTCGAGTTCCAGCGCGAGCAGCTCCAGTGCTTCGAGCTCCAGCGCAAGCAGCGCAAGCTCCGCAAGCTCCAGCAGCGCAAGCAGCGCAAGCTCCGCAAGCTCCAGCAGCGCGAGCAGCACCGGCGCGGGCGGCGCGCCCCCGACGGGCCTCTACGTGCGGTACAAGGCGTCGGATACGAACGCGACGAACGCCGAGATCAAGCCTCATTTCAACATCGCGAACGGCAGCGACGCGTCCGTGTCGCTCTCCGAGCTGACGATTCGTTATTACTACACGCTGGAGCCGAACGGTTCGCAGAGCGAGGTATTCCACTGCGACTATGCGTTCGTCGGGTGTGGGAAGGTGTCGGGCGCGTTCATGACGACATCGGGCGCGAACGCCGATCATTATCTCCAGGTGTCGTTCAGCGGCGCCGACGTGCTCGCGCCGGGCCAGCAGAGCGGCGAGATCCAGGCTCGATACAACAAGTCGGATTACGCCAGCTACGACGAGACGAACGACTATTCGTTCGATCCGACGAAGACCTCGTTCACCGAGTGGGACCGGGTCACGCTCTACCACAATGGCACGCTCGTCTGGGGGGTGGAGCCGTGATTCGGGTCGACGTCCTCGTGCGACGCGCGGGTGTCCTCGGCGCGTGTGCGCTCCTCTTGATGGGCGCTCCGGGGTGTGATCCCGGGGGCGCGTCGAGCCCGCCGCCGGCCACCATCGATCCCGAGGACATGGGCTCGGACGACGATGTCGGCGCGGGGGACCTGGGGCCGACGCCGGTCGAAATCCACGGGCAGCTCGAGGTGGCCGGCACGGAGCTTCGGGATCAAAACGGAGAGCGCGTGCAGCTCAAGGGCCCGAGCAGCATGTGGCTGAACTGGGAAAACGAAGGCTTCGCGCAGAACCTCGAAGCTTTGCGCTGGATGCGGAACAACTGGCGGGCCACCGTGACCCGCGCCGCCATGGGCGTCGAGCCGGACGGGGCGTACCTGACGAACCCCGACAAAGCGCGGGGCCAGGTGGAGCAGATCGTCGAAAACGCGATCGCCGCGGGTGTGTACGTGATCATCGATTGGCACGATCACAACGCGCACCAGCACAAGGACCAGGCCGTTCAGTTCTTCAGCGAGATGGCCGCGAAATACGGCAACAAACCCAACGTGATCTACGAGCCGTTCAACGAGCCGCTGGATCTCGACTGGCAGAGCACGCTGAAGCCGTACCACGAGGCCGTGATCGCGGCGATCCGCGCCAAGGATCCGGACAACGTGATCGTGCTCGGCACGCCGAACTGGTCGCAGGACGTGGACCGCGCCGCGGCGTCACCGGTGGAAGGGACGAACCTCCTTTACACGCTGCATTTTTATGCGTGTACCCATACGGACTTTTTGCGCGGCAAGGCCGAAGGTGCCCGCGCGAAAGGTTTGCCCCTTTTCGTGACGGAGTGGGGCGCCACGCACGCCGACGGGGGGACGGACGGGCAAGTCTGCCTGGACGCCGCGCGCCTCTGGCACGAGTGGATGAACACGCACGGCATCGGCTGGACCGCCTGGAAGCTCGACAATTGCGGCCAGGATTCGAGCTGCATTCTCGCGCCCCATGCCCCCGTCGCCGGCGGGTGGACGAGCACGTACCTGAAAGGGCACGGCGTGTTCGTCCGGGCACGTATGCAAGGCGATTGACGTTCGCCCTCCACCAACCAGGGCGGGAATCCCGGAAAAACCGGGAGCTCGATTCTTGGGCTCCAAACGCAGCGACCGAGCGCCCATAACGGGAACCTCGCTCCGGCTCGCGCCGTCTCCCCCGCGTGCTCCTCATCGGAGTCGTGCTGTATCAGGGCACGTGTCTCCTGGAGAACGCGGACAATATGCCGAACAAGACGACCACCAGGGAATACGCCGGACGCGCGGGGTTCATCGTTGCAGCGCTCGCCTTCGTTGGCCTCGGGGCCTGCATGGAGAGCGCGCCGCCCGCGCCTTCGGGCGAAACGAACACGCAAATCGACCTCGCGATGTGCCCCGAGGCCCCGAAGCCGAACGGCCATCCTTGGGAATACGATGGGCCCGAGGGGCAGGAACACTGGGGCACGACCGATGGTTACCTGAATTGCGACAACGGCAGGAGCCAGTCTCCCATCGACATCGAGGATCCCGTCAGGGGCGACGCCGCGCGCTCCGGGCTCGACGATCACGCGTACGCCGACGCGCCGGGGCGTTTTTACGACAACGGCCACACCCTGATGTTGTTGTTTTCGCACGAGCAGCCGGGCGGGACGCTCGTGCTCGACGGCGTGACGTACACGCTCGAGCAGTTCCATTTCCACGCGCCGAGTGAGCATCGCATCGCAGGAAAGGCGCACCCGATGGAAGCGCATTTCGTGCATTCCGCGCCCCCCGTGTCCCCGGGCGGGCCGCCGCGGCGCGCGGTCGTCGCCGTCATGATCGACGTCGGCCCGGAGGAAAACACGTTCCTCGCCCCGCTCTTCGCGCACCTGCCCGACACAGAGGGCGAAGGGACGTGCCTTTCGACCGAGGGCCTCGCGGAGGTGTTGCTCGGCGACCGCGGCGGCTTCTACCGGTACGACGGATCCCTCACGACGCCCGATTGCAGCGAGCACGTGCAATGGATCGTCATGGAGAAGCCGATCCTCGGCTCCGCCGCGCAGATTGGCCAGTTCGTTTCGGTTTTTCCGGACAACGCGCGCCACGTGCAGCCGATCGACGGGCGCACGGTCACGTTTCATCCGGGCGAACCCGCTCCCTGACCGACTTCGCTTGCCGCGGGATCGAGACGAGCAAGCCTTGATCCGCAGGCGACCTCGGTTGCCCGCGCGACGAGCGGTCGTCGCGTTCAGCGCTGCGGCGGCAATCGCACGTCGATCACGGTACCCGTGCGCAAGATGCCTGCGGCGTCGTGATACTGGAACGATGCCCGCTCCCCTTCGCAATTGCCGCGCGCGTCGCAGCGCGGAAATACTCCATAATCGAGATCGATCGACACGATCCTCCACGCAGCCACGCTCGCGAGCTCCCTCGACGAAGACGCGCGGTCGGCGTCGTTGTCGCTCCAGACGACGAGTTCCGTGAAGGCCGGGTCGTCTGCGGTGATCCGGCCATCACCGTTCGCGTCCAGCTCGCGGAGCGGGACGAACCCGTTCGTCCCCGTGCCCCCGGACGCGAGCGGCGTCATCGATCCGAAGAGCTCCCGCCCGTCCTCGAGGGCCCCGCTGCGGTCGCGATCGAGGGCCAGCCAAGGCGTCCTCGCCGTGGGCCAGTCCGTCACCTGGCTCGCAGTGCCATTCACGTCGAACGCGCGCGTCGCGTCGGCGGCGAATTCGACGGCTTCCCCGTCGAAGGAGAGCACGAGCGGCGTGTTGCAATTGTCGATGGTTGCCCACCTCGTCTTGCACCCGTCACCGAGCTCGCATATCTCACACGGTCGCTCCAGCGCAACTGAACCCGGCGTGCAGCCTTCGCCCCCGTACGCCTCGCAGACCTCGGTGTGGCCGCCGCCTTCGCCGCCTTCGCCGCCTTCGCCGCCTTCGCCGCCTTCGCCGCCTTCGCCGCCTTCACGTTGGCCATCTCCGGTCGAGACCTCCGTGACGCACCCTGCGGCGCCGAAGACGAGGGCGAGCGCGGGGACCAGACCAAAAACGAAGCGGGCAAGCTGAGCCATGGGAACCTCCACCCCAGCTCCAGAGCAGCATCTGTGCCGCGTAACGTTCGCCTCAAAATGAAGAGCTCAACGTTGCAAGTGACACATTCTGGGCCACGACCTGCCGGAGATCTGGCACGTCCGCTGTGCCACGAGCGCTGGAGGAGGCAACCACGGAAAACGGCAAGCCCCTCGCCTACAGACTCGTGGCGCTCGAAACGCGGTATCCCTCCCTCGCAGCGGCGAACAGGGAGTGGGCGGAGGCGGAAGCCGCGGACACGACGTACCAGAAGCTCCTCAAGGAGAGCCGCGCCACCGGCGCCGTGCTCGACAAGGAGATCCAGACGTTCCGCCGGAGCCTCGCGCATGCCGTGGGGCGAAACGACAAGGATTTTCAGAAGTTGCGCTCCACGCAGTTCTTCCCACGGGCCCGTGGGAAGACCATGGAGGTGGGTTCCAAGCTGGCAACGTGCACGTTGCGGGTTGAACCCGCAGCGCTGTGGCCTTGATGGGCAGGGTCGTCGCCGGTCTTGCCCCTGGCTGTTCGATGAACTGCGCATCGCGCAGTTCATCGACCCCGAGTCCAGCGCTTGCGCTGGTCCGGGTCCAGGGGCGGACAGCCCCGGTGGGGTCTGGGGCAACGCCCCAGCGAGGCGGCGCATCGGGCCACCGCTCGCTCGCCTCTCCGCTCCCATGGCCTTAGGGCTCTGCATACGATGACAGAAGTACCCTCGAGGGCGGCTCAGCCCGGCGCGCCCGTGGCCCATGGCCCCCGCGCGGCTCTGCTCCTCGGCGCGCTCGGCGTCGTCTTCGGGGACATCGGCACGAGCCCGCTTTACGCGGTCAAGGAATGCTTCAGCCCGACCGCCTCGCACCGGGTCGATCCGACGCCGGAAAACATTCTTGGGATCCTGTCGCTGGTGTTCTGGACGCTCCTGATGGTCGTGACGATCAAATATCTCACGTTCATCATGAAGGCCGATAACCGGGGATCCGGCGGCATCATGGCGCTGCTCGCCCTGGTCCCGCCGCGAAAAGGCAATCCGACGGGTCCGCTCGTCCTGCTCGTGCTCTTCGGCGCGGCCCTTTTGTACGGGGACGGCGTCATCACGCCCGCGATCTCGGTCCTCTCGGCCATGGAGGGCCTCGAGGTCGCGACCCACAAGCTGCGCCCAGCCGTCGTGCCGCTCACGGTCGCCATTCTGGTCGCCTTGTTTCTGGCGCAAAAGCGCGGGACCGGGGGGATCGGCAAGGTCTTCGGGCCCGTCACGCTCGTCTGGTTCGTGACCATCTCCGTGCTCGGAGGACGGTTCGTCGTGGCGAACCCGGCCGTGCTCGCGGCCGTGGATCCCCGTCACGCGGTGCGGTTTTTCCTGGAACACGGCACGCACGGGTTCATGGTGCTCGGCGCCGTGGTCCTGTGCATCACGGGCGCGGAGGCGCTTTACGCGGACATGGGGCATTTCGGCCGCGGTCCGATCCGCGCCGCCTGGTACACGGTGGTCTGGCCCGCGCTGCTCCTCAATTATTTCGGCCAGGGCGCGCTGCTCCTCGGAAACCCGGGCGCCGCGACGAACCCTTTTTATGCCCTCGTCCCCTCCTGGGCCCTCTACCCGACCGTGGCCATCGCCACGGCGGCCACGATCGTCGCGTCGCAGGCGCTCATCTCCGGGGCGTTCTCGCTCACGCAGCAGGCCGTACAGCTCGGGTATTTTCCGCGCGTCAGCATCGTCCACACCTCGAAGCACACCGAGGGGCAGATCTACGTGCCGGAGATCAACCGCGCGCTGCTCGTCCTCTGCGTGGCCCTGGTGCTGACGTTCCGCACGTCGAGCGCGCTCGCGGCGGCCTACGGAATCGCGGTCACGGGGACGATGGCCATCACGACGATCGTGTATTTCGTCGTGGTGCGGCAGCGCTGGGGCTGGCCGCTCTGGAAGGCCGTGCCGCCCGTCCTGGTCTTCCTCGCCATCGACATCTCGTTTTTCACGGCAAACGCGGCGAAGTTTTTCCACGGCGGCTGGTTCCCGGTCGTCATGGCGGCCGGGATCTTCACGGTGATGACGACCTGGAAGACGGGGCGGCGTATCCTCGGCGAGGCATTCAAGGCCGATCTTTTGCCGCTCGAGCAATTCCTGGAGGACGTCGCGCGGCGAAATCCATTCCGCGTGCACGGGACGGCGGTCTTCATGGCCTCGAACCCGCACGGGACGCCGCCCGTCCTTTTGCACCATTTCAAGCACAACCAGGTCCTCCACGAGCAGGTCGTGCTGCTGTCGGTGACGAGCGAGCGAGTCCCCGAGATCCCGCCGGAGGAGCGCATCAGCGTCATCGACAAGGGGAACGGTTTTTATCGGGTGCGGGCGCGGTACGGCTTCATGCAGACGCCGCACGTGCCGAGCGTGCTGCTCGCCTGCAAGGCGCACGGGCTCGGCATCGAGCTGAAGCGCACGAGTTATTACCTCGGCCGCGAGACGCTCTTGCCCACGGGGCGGTCGAAGATGATGCGATGGCGAAAAGGCCTGTTCGCCTTCATTTCCCGGAACGCGCGGCCCGCGACGGCGTACTTCGGGCTGCCGCCGGGCCGCGTGGTCGAGTTCGGGATGCAGATCAACCTGTAAAGCAAGAACACGCGCCCCCCTCCCCAGGGTCCGAGCTCTTTTGTCCCGAGGGGGACGCCTCGCGTCCCCCTCTCGTCCGGGCAAAGCCCGGACGATTCACCCCCCGAGGGAAAATCGCTTCGCGATCTTCCGAGCATCGAACTGGGCGATGCTCTAGAACGACGGCCCCATGTCGTCCACCCACGATTTCGTCGACACCTACCTGCGCGAGACGGCCGAGATCGCCCTCGGCACGAGCCGGCAAGACCTGACCGCCGTCATCGACGTCCTCTTCGACGCCTGGAAAAACGACCGGACCATCTACACCTGCGGCAACGGCGGCAGCGCGGCGAACGCGAGCCACCTTGCCTGCGACATCGCGAAGTTCACCTGGGTGGAAGGCAAAAAGCGCTTCAAGTGCCGCTCGCTCTGCGACAACGCGGCGCTCCTGAGCGCGCTCACGAACGACGTGGGCTTCAACCGCATTTTCCTGGAGCAGCTCGACGGCTCGATGGGCCCGGGCGACGTGCTCGTGTGCCTGAGCGTGCACGGCGGGTCGGGCGCGGACAAGGCCGGGCCCTGGTCGCAAAACCTGGTCTCCGCAGCCGATTTCGTGAAGAAGCACGGCGGCAAGGTGGTCGCGCTCGTGGGCTACGACGGCGGCGCGCTGCGGCAGATGGCGGACGCCTCCATCATCGTGCCGAGGACCTCGGGCGGGCACACGTCGACGCCCCACGTGGAGGGGTTCCACGAGGTCTACCATCACCTGATCTGCGAGCGGCTGCGGCAGATGGTGGCCGAGGCATGAACGCGCCCGCGCGCCCCGGCGTGATCCTCGACCGCGACGGGACGCTCATCGACTTCGTCCGCGACGCCGATCTCGGCGCCGTGGTGAGCGCCTTCCACCCCGATCACATCCGCCTCTTGCCCGGCGTCGCGCAAGGGCTCGCGCTCCTGCAGGACGCGGGGTTCGTCCTGGCGATCGCCACGAACCAGCCGGGCGCGGCGAAAGGCCAGATCCCCGAGAGCGCGATCACCCGGACGAACCAGGCGCTCGTCGACGCGCTCGCCCGGGAAGGGATCCGCATCGAGGCGGTGCGCACGTGCTTGCATCACCCGGAAGGCGGGCCGGGCGGCGATCCCGCGCTCGCCACGGACTGCGGGTGCCGCAAGCCGAAGCCGGGGATGCTCCTGTCGCTCGTGCACGAGCTCGGGCTCGATCCGGCACGCTCGTGGATGGTCGGCGACGCGGCGGTGGACGTGCTGGCGGCGCGCGGGGCGGGGCTTCGCGCGGGGCTCTTGTTCGAGTGGGGGCGCTGCGAGATGTGCCCGGTGCGCGGGGGGTTCGACGAGATCCCGATGATCCGGCCCGACGCGTCGGCGAGCCGGTTCGACGAGCTCGCCCGGCGCCTCCGAGATTCGCTCGCCATGGCGCCGGGCTGATCTATGCTCCGCCGCCCCCGGCCCCTGCCGGGCGCGAAGCGCGGAGTGGACATGCTCTTTCTCGACAGCTCGGATCCCAAGGAGATCAAGGACATCTTCGCCTGGGGGGTGATCGCCGGCGTCACGACGAACCCGCTCATCCTGGCGCGCGAGGCGGGCGCCACGGATCTCGAAGAGCGCATCCGTGCGGTCGTCGCCGCCTCGAAGGGCCCGGTCTCCGTGGAGCTCGTGAGCGAGACCGAAGGCGCGATGCTGGAGGAAGCGCACCGCTACCACGCGTGGGCGCCGTCCCGGATCGTGATCAAGGTGCCGTTCGGCGAGGCGGGCCTGCGCGTGACGCACGCGCTCACGACGCAGGGGATCGAGACGAACGTGACGTGCACCATGAGCTTCAACCAGGCCTACCTGGCGGCGCTCGCGGGCGGGACGTACGTGTCCATCTTCAGCGGGCGGGTGCGGGACATGGGCTACGACGTGCGGCCCGTCATCGCCGAGACGCGGGCGCAGCTCGATCGGGAGAAGCTCGGGGCGAAGATCATCGTGGGGTCGATCCGGCACATCCTCGACGTGAACGAGGCGCTCGCGCACGGGGCGCACGTGGTGACGGTGCCGCCGGCCATCCTGCGGAAAATGCTGCACAACCCGAAGACCGACGAGACGATCCGCGAGTTCAACGCAGCCTGGGCGAGCCGTGCTAAGTAGCCCCGCCGTGACGGCAAACGGCACTTCCACGGCCGAAGGCGCGACGAACACCAAGTACGTCGTCGAAGAGCAGAACACGGCGCTCGTGGGCGCCATCGGACGGCCGCGCCGGGTGCTCGACGTGGGCTGCGGGGTGGGCCTGAACGGCGAGGCCGCGAAGAGGCGCGGCGCGCACGTGACCGGGATCGAGATCGTCCCGGCCTCGATCGACCGGGCCAAGGAGCGGCTCGACGAGGTGCTCGCGATCGACGTGACGAGCGACGAGGCCGTGACGAAGGGCCTCGCCGGCCGGAGCTTCGATCTCCTGCTCTTCGCCGACATGCTGGAGCACGTGGCCGATCCGATCGCGGTGATCCAGCGGCTGCTCCCGTACCTGGAGGACGGGGGGCACGTGATCGTGTCGCTGCCGAACGTGGCAGCGTGGACGGTGCGCCTCGGGCTGCTCGCGGGGAAGTTCGAGTACACGCAGAGCGGCATCCTCGACGACTCGCACCTGCGCTTCTTCACGCGCGAGACGGGCCGGCAGATGCTCGAGCGCGCGGGGCTGGAGGTGCTGCGGCTCGGGCAGAACCCGATGCTCGTGCGCGCCGCGAAGGACGTGGTGCTGTCGGCGCAACGGGCGGTGGCGCCGGGCGGGACGCCCGATCCGGAGAGCCTGCGCAAGTCGCTGCCGTACAAGCTCTACCAAGGGCTCGTGCGCCCGGTGGAGGACGTGGTCGCGGCGCGCGCGCCGGAGCTTTTGTCCTTCCAGAACGTGTACGTCGCCCGCAAGCCGCCGAAGGCACGCAAGCTCAGCCTGACCGTCGGCATGTTGACGATGAACGAGGAGGACAGCATCGAGGCGATGATGGGCGAGATCCGGAGGGTCGCGCCCGACGCCAAGATCCTGTGCGTCGACAGTTCGACAGACCGGACGCCCGAGATCGCGGCGCGGCTCGGGGCGCGCGTGCTGCGGCAGCTCCCGCCGCGCGGGCACGGGCCGGCGATGGAGCTGCTCATGTACAGCGCCGCGGCCGAGAGTGATCTCTTGATCTACCTCGACTGCGATTTCACCTACCCGGCCGATTACATCCCGGTGCTGCGGCGGATCGTCGAGGAAGAAGGCGTGGACGTGGTGAACTGCGCCCGCACGCGCACGCGGCCGGCGGCGATGCCGCTGCCGAACTACCTGGCGAACCGGTCGTTCGCGGCCCTCGCGCACGTGATGCACGGCATCCCGACGTGCGACGTGCACAGCGGCATGCGGGCGTACCGGTCGAGCATGATGCGCGCGTTCGATTTCGACGGCGAGGGCGACGCCCTCCCCATCGACACGCTGCTCTTCCCGGCGAAATGCGGCTACCGCGTGGTGGAGATGCCGATCGATTACCAGGAGCGCGTGGGGCAATCGAAGCTGCGGAAGATCGCCGGCACGGTCTGGACGATGATCCGGCTCGTGAACGCGCTGCCCGTGGGGCAGCGCGGTTCGTCGCGGTACGAGCTCCGGTAGTGCGGGCGGCTCCGCCGGTCAGCGGCGGGGCGCCGTCGGCGCCGTCTTCGGGGGCGGCGTGCTGTCGCCCGAGAGGAGCGACAACCCGGCCACGATCGTCCCGATGCCGAGGAGGGCGAGCACGACGATCACGAGCGCCGAGCTCTTGCGAGGTTCTTCCGGCGTGACCGTGACGGGCAGGACCTCCGGCGGGCGCAGGGCCGCGTCGCGGACCTCGGCCGGGATGCGATCGGAGATCTCCTTGAGCGAGGCGAGCTTCGGCCGGCGCATCGAGCCCGTGGTGGTTGCCGGTCCGAACGGCCGTGATCCCGGCGACGAGCTGCGCGCGACGAGCGGGAACGAGGTGCGGCTCGTGCGCTCCTCGTACTCGATGCCGAGGGCGCGCTCGAACTCGTCGGCGACATCCTTGGCCGCCGAGTAACGCGCCGTGGGGTCCCGCTGGAGGGCCTTGGCGAAGAAGGAGTCGATCGAAGGGGGGAGGCCGGGCACGAGCGTGGTGATCGGCTCGAATCGGCCTTCTTCGATGGCGTTGCCGAAGCTCTCGAGGTTCTGCCCGCTGAAGGGGGCGCGTCCGCTGAGCGTGTAATAGGCGAGGACCGCGAGGGTCCAGAGGTCGGCGCGGAAATCAACGTCCTTCTGGCCGAAAATCTGCTCCGGGCTCATGAACTCGGGCGAGATCATGTGTGTCGCGTCGCTCGTGGTCCGGCCCATCGAGGAGATGCCCGCGCGGACCGAGAGGCCGAGGTCCAGGACCTTCGCCTCGAAGTCACCGCCCTCGGGTTCGGTGAGGAAGACGTTGCCGGGCTTCAGGTTCCGGTGGACGAGGCCGAGGAGATGCGCCTTGCCGAGGCCCTTCGCGAGCTGCGAGATGAGGCGCGCGGCGTCCTTCGGCGCCATCGGGCCGGTCCTCGTGATGCGGCTGCCGAGGTCTTCTCCTTCGAGCAGCTCCATCACGAGGTAGGGCATGCCGGTGCGCGTCAGGCCGTGCTCGAGGATCTGCGCGACGTGCGGGCTCTTGATCTGCCGCGCGGCGACGTCCGCCTCGCGCTGAAAGCGGTGGAGAGGCGAGGAGTTGCGCGACAACGCGCGACCCATGAGCTTGACGGCGACGTCCTTGCCGAGGCCCACGTGCTCGGCGACCCACACCTGGGATTTGCCCTCCTGCCCGAGGTGCCTCGCGAGCCGCATCTTGGGAGTGATCTGGTCTCCTTCCAACATCTCGCTTCCGTGGCGCGGTCCCCGAGACGCCGGGCGTGCCGGCGCGCGGAGAGGGCTCTCTCACTCGACTCGACGTTACATCACGCAGCGGGACCAAAGTAAAGAAGCGCGCCCGGGAAGGGTCGGTTTCAAGGAGCTGGCAAGATCACATCGGCGGGCGCCACGCCCGCAGCCACCGCCGGATAATTGGCGCTCTTCGTGCGGCCCGCGCGCTGCGTTGTGAACAGCAATGTGTAGCCAGGCCGCACCAGGGCGCAGGGCTCGTGCGGGCCGAGCGAGCTGCCGCTGCCGAACACAGGGCTCACGGCGCGCTGGAGGGGCGCGGCGCTGGCCGGATCAAAACGCGCGGCGAGGCCCACGACGGCCTTTCCGAGGGTGTCCCGGGCGGCATGGTAGACGCGCAGAATGGAGCGGCCCTCAGTCGACCGGACGAGCACGGGCGCGGGCGCGCCGACCCAGGCGCCGTCGTAGGGCGGCTCGGCCCCCTCCCCGGCCGGCGCGGGCGCGAGCGCGGGGCCGTCGCCGACACGGGTCCAGGTGATGCCGTCGTTGGAGCGCGCCTCGCCGATGCGCGCAGCGTCGCCAGGCCCCGGGACCTCGTAAAAAAGCCGAAGCGAGCCGTCGTCGAGCACGACGACGCCCGGGCTCCGTGGCACGGCGCCGGCCTCCCAGCCAGCCGCGTCGGGGCCGAAGACGGGCCCTTGGACGCGCGTGAAGACGGCGCCGTCCGGGCTCCGCGCAAGCCCGATGCCGCCGGCCGCGGCGTAATACAGGAAGACCTCGCCGTCCACGCGGACGACCGACGGCGCGCCGACGGTGCCGCCTTCCCAGGGCTCCTCGGGCGTGAGCACGACGAGAGGCATGCGGTCGAAGGAGCGGCCATCCTCGGCGCCGTGACGCACGATGGCGCCGGGCGGGGCCGCGGGATCGGGGTCCTGCCCCGGCACCTCGGGGGTCATGGAGAAGTAGCCGAAGACGGCGGGCGTCACGGGATCGCCGTCGACGTCGAGGACCGCGGGATCCCGCGGGAACGTCTCGTCGTCTTCGAGGGCATTCGGGGCGGAGCGGAGGTTGCCGAGCTCGCCCACGCGCAGGGCGCGGAACGGGCCCGCGGCGGCGTTCGGCAGGTTCTCCCCGCCGGTCTCGGTGTCGGCGAGCGTGGCGCAGCCGGACAGGAGCGCGAGGGCGAGGAGGAACGAACCAGCGTGTCGCGTGCGCATCGTCTTGCCCTCAGAACGAGGCGGTGAGCGTGGCGCCGCCCGCGATCATGGTGCCGTCGGCCCGGTAATCTCCCACGAAGTCGGCCGGGTTCGCCTTCTGCGTGACGCGCTCGGGCAGCACGGAGAAGGCCACGTGCGTGTCGAGGCGGAGCGCGCCGCGGAGGACGGAGAACGGCGCGTTGAGGACGACGCCCGCGCCGAGGGAGATCGTGTGCCGATCGGCGTCGACGAAGTTCGTCGGGCCCTCCTGCGGCGGCACGGGCGAGCGCTCGTAGGCGTACCCGGCGCGCAAGGGGATCTCGACGGCCTTGGCGGGCCCAGGGCGCCCCGAGACGCGCCGCTCGGCGCCGAACGCGAGGACGTACTCGACGCCGAGGCGCGGGACGAAGCGGTCCTGGAACGCGGGCGGGACGATCACGACAGGCTTGGGATCCTCGGGCAACTCGACGCCGACGCCGGGCGGAGGCTCGGCTTCGAGGTGGGCGGAGGTCTGGGGGGTCGGGCTCTCGTAGGCCGACCAGTTCACCCAGCCGAGATCGAAGTTCGCGCGGAGGCGGGGCACGGCCTGGAAGGACAAACCGAGGACGACCTGCTGCGGCTGGAAGGCGTCGAGCGTGCGCGTCTCGAGGGCGTAGCGGAGCGGGACGTCGACGCCGGCGAAGTCGACGATGCCCTCGAGGTTCGCCTGGAGCGCGAGGTCGAGCTTGGTTTGTCCGCGGTAGGCGACGCCGAGATAGCCGAGGCTGCCGAGTTTGACGCGGGCGCCGGCGATGGGGTACCGGATCGAGGTGAGATCGGCGTCGACTTCGTGGGAGAGCTGCGAGTCGTAAGGCTTGAGGACGTCGGCCTCGCCGCGGATGCCGAAGCGGCCGCGCGTAGCGGCGAGGAAGGCGAGGCCGCCGCCGATTTCGAGCCACGGGAGCGGCCGGACGGCGAGGTGGACCGAAAGGAAGAGGATGGTGGGCCGGTCGTTGTAGAGCTCCCAGCGCGGCGTCTCCTGGCGGAGGGCGCGGATGCGGGAGAGGCCGTTGTCGGGGATGTACGTGGCGATGCCGAACGCGAACGGGAGCGAGAGGATCTTGCCCGGGGCGACGATGCCCGCCATGAGGCCGTGGACGTCGGCGACGTCGTTGTCCTTGCCGTTGATGCGGAGGCGGTTGTCCGCGTAGAGGTAGCCGAGCGAGAGCTCGAGGCCAGGCGCGGAGACGAGGCCGGCGGGGTTGTAGAAGCAGCCCGAGAAGTCCGCGGCGTCGGCGGTGACGGCCCCGGCGAGCGCGCCGGTGCGAGAGCCCATGCCGTATGTCCCGGGAGCGCTGGCCCGAGCTTCCGGCGCGGCGAGGAGCCACGCTACGGCGAGCGCGGGCAGGAGCGAGCGCGCTTGGTTCGACATCAGAACCCGACCCCCACGGTGGCGGCGCCGGCGACGACGACGCCGCTCGTGCGCACGGAAGGCGCGCCGGGGTTCTGCGCGGGCACGTCCGCGGCCTTGTCGTTCGCGCGAGGATGGAGGACCTGCACCTGCCCGGCGAGATCGAAGCGCAGGTTCGGGAAGGGCGCGGCGAGCTCGAGCCCGTAGCCGAGGCCAAAGACGCTGCGCGTGTTGTCGTAGATGTTCGCGGCGGCCGTCTGCGGCGGCGAGGGCGAGATTTCGAGGAAGTAGCCGGCGCGGAGCATCATCGAGACGGACGCCTTCGGCGAGAGGACCCGCTCGACGCCGAGGCGCGGGACGATCGTGTCCGTGTACCCGAGCGGCGTGGGCGTGAGGGCGCCACAAGGCTCCGTGGGCGGTGCGCCCGTGGACGGGTCGATCTCCGGGCAACGGACGGTGGCCTCGGCCGGGCCGGGGTAGGCCGACCAGCGCTTGTACGTCGCGCCCGCGGTGACGCGCCAAGGGCCACGGACGCGCGCGACTTCGAGCGCGATCTGCGCGGGATCGTACTGCGCGAGGCCGGAGATGTTGAGCGGAGGCACGACGATCTGGCCGAGATCCTTCACCTCGATGACGACGTTGAAGCGCCCGACGAGCTCGCCGCGGTAGGTGAGGCCGACGCGGTAGGCGCCGCGCTCGTAGCTTGCGCCGAGGATGGGGCCGTAACTCGCGACGAGCGTGTCTTCGACGACGGTGCCGATGCGGCCGGAGGCGTCGGTGGCGACGAGGACGGAGCCGGTGAGCGCCGCGAGCGCCGCGAAGCCGCCGCCGATCCGCACGCCGTACCCGATGTCGACGCCGAGGCCGACCTGGACCGCGACGGAGGCCGTGCGATCCGCGAGGGGGAACTGCTTGGTCTCGGGGTAGAGGATGCGGCCGCGGACGATGAGATCGAAGGGCGTGAAGAAGCCGAGGCCGATGGTGATGCGGTCCTTCAGGACGCCGGCGAACGGCACGGGCAAGACGGCGCCGATGAAGCCACCCGCGAGGTTGTCGTAGTTCAGGCGCTCGGGCGCGCGGAGGTCGAAGACCGAGCCGAGCAGGCCGATCGTGAGCTCGCGTCGATGTTCGAGGCTGAGGAGCGCGGGGTTGCTCCAGACGGCCTCGAAGCCGCGGCCGAGCGCGGCGCCGGTGCCGCCCATCGCCATGGAGCGCGGGCCGAAGCCGTACACGTCCTCGGGGGAGCTCCACGCGTCGCCGGCCGGCAGCGCCGCGAGGGCGGCCGAGGCGACGGCGAGCAAGAGGGCGCGGCGGCGAGCCATGCGAGCGCGACGGTAGACGCATGCAGGGCCGGAAGGAAGGGGGAGCGGAGCCCGAGACGCGCAGCAACGCGCGGGACGGATCGAGGCTCAGCGACGAACGGGGCCGCTGTCTTCCTGGACCTCGACGAACACATCGTCGAGCGAGCTCGCGGCGTAGGAGCGCTTCGCCCATCGGGACAAGGTCGCGCCGCTCGCGGTCGCGACACGCGCCAGCATGGCCTCCGGGATCTCGCCGAAGCGCTCGCGCAGGACTTCGAGGAGCATCTCGCGGCGGCCTTCTTCGCGCCCCTCTTCGCGGCCTTTCTCTTCCGCGTCTTGCTTGATCGCCAGGATCTCGGGGTTGCCCTTGCGCTCGAGGGCCCGCGCGGCCTCGCGCTCCGCGACCGCGCCGTCGAGCAACGCGCGCACCCGGATCGGCCGTATGAAGCAGGGGTCTTCGATCCTCCCGTCGAGGTCGAGCGGCACGAACGCGGCCTTCTCGCGCGACCACTCGCAGATCTCGCCGCGCTTCACCTGGATCGCGAACACGCGGCGGACGCCGCGCTCGATGAGGTCCTCGGCCTTCTCGCGCACCACGCCCGGCGCCTGCTCGTTCACGATCTCGAACGAGACCTCTTCGAGGTGCCGCCTCCCTGTCGCGGGATCCGTGCCGTCCCGCCGGATCGACAAATCCGTGGCGAAATTCGAGCCCTCCGAGACACGCGTGAGCAGGTCGATCGAGGCGCGATAGCCTTCGCAGACATGCAAGCGGATCACGGCGCCGAGGTTCGCGTGCGCATCACCATGGGGCTCGAGCGCAGGCTGGGCGATGATCTTCCGGCCGCGTATCATCTCGTCGCGCGTCGTCTCGGGGGCGACGACGTGCTGATCGACCGGGGGGAACTTGCGGGGTGGATCGGCCGGCGGGAACGAGAGCGCGGCTCCCCCCCGGGCGGACGGCGCGAGCATCATCGAGGGACCATCGCGCTTCGGATCCATCATCGAGAGGCAGGGTAGCAGGATCCGCGGAAGATGGGGAGGAACGAGACGAGTGCGTCCGGGGTCCCGCTCGACTAGAACGATGCCGCCGTGCCCCTCGCCCTCCAGGCCCTTCTCCCCGACGAGCTCGCCCGCGTTTGCAACATCGACGTGACGGACGCGCGTCGGATCGTCTCGACCGTGCACCGGACGGGGGGTTTGCCCGCGCGCTCGCCCGCGACGATCCGGCGCGCCGCGCTCGACGCCGCCCGCGCCGCCGGGCACGTCCCCACGATCCAGATCGAGACCCGCGCCGCGAGCGCGATCGATCCGTTCGTCAAGTACGCCTTCCGCCTGCCCGACGGGGCCGTCATCGAGACCGTGCGCATCCCCCTCGAGCACCCGGGTCGCTTCTCGGTCTGCGTGTCCTCGCAGGTCGGCTGCGCGCTCGCGTGCGCGTTCTGCGCGACGGGTCGCATGGGCCTCGGGCGCAACCTCGAGGCGTGGGAGATCGTCGAGCAGGTGCGGCGCGTGCGCGAGGAGCTCGCGCACGACCCCCCGACAAACCTCGCCGCCGCCGGGATCCGCCCTCGCGTGCACGGCGTGCTCTTCCAGGGCATGGGCGAGCCGATGGCGAACATCGAGCGCGTGATTCACGCGATCCGCGTCATGAGCGAGCCGAGCGCGCTCGCCATCGACATGCGCAACATCACGGTGTGCACGTCGGGCTTGCCCACCGGGATCCGCACGCTCCTCCGGGAGGTCCCTGCGGTGCGGCTCGGGGTCTCGCTCGGCTCAGCGCGGCCGGGGCGGCGGCGCGCGCTCATGCCCATCGAAGGCGCGCACCCGCTCGAAGAGGTGCTCGCGGCCGCGGGCGAGCACGCGCGGGCGACAGGGCGATCGCCGATGTTCGCGTACACGCTGCTCGCCGGGCAAAACGACGCGGACGAGGATGCCGCGGCGCTCGCGGATCTCTGCCTCGCCTTCGCCGCGGCGCACGGGCAGAGGCCCCGGCTCAGCTTGATCCCTTACAACGCGATCGCCGACGGCACCACGCCCGATCCGTTTCAGCCTTCGACGCGGCTCGAAGCCTTCCGCGCGGTGCTGCTCGGGCGCGGGGTGGGCACGATCGTGCGGTATTCGGGCGGCGGCGACGTGGGGGCGGCGTGTGGTCAGCTCGCGCGGCCGCTGGAGCGGGGGGTTCGAGGGCGTAGCTCGGCTCGACCGAGCGAAGCCCCCGAGCATTGACCCAGAGGGACGACGTCTCCCGGTGGATTCCGAACCCACGGCGCGCTAGCTTGCTCGCGTGTTCGGATTGAGCTTCGGCGAGATGGTCGTGGTCGTGCTCGTGGCCATCGTGGTGGTGGGCCCGCGGCACCTGCCGAGCATGATGCGGACGGCCGGGCAGTGGGTGACGCGCATCCGCCGCATGAGCACCGACCTCCGGGCGCAGAGCGGCATCGACACGCTCCTCCGCGAAGAGGGCATCGACCGAAGCATCCAGGAGATCCGCGCGCTCTCGAACGTGAACGTGCTCGACGGCCTGGAGAAACTCGCCGTTCCGTCCCCCGCCGCCAAGGCCGCCACGACCTCCACCGTGGCCGCGGCCGCGACCGTGGCGGCCGCGGCGGCGAGCGCGCCGGCGCCCGACGAAGAGCCGGTCGTCATCTTGCGCGAGCGCGAGTATCCGCAGGTCGGCTGCGACGCCTACGACGCGTTGCCCGACGACGCGGCCCCATACGGAGGAGAGGGAGCGTTCGGCGGGCCCGAGCCCCTCGCCCACCACCCGCTGGGTGCCGTGGCGACCGACGATCCGACGAGCCGGGTCGTCACGAAGGAGCCGAGCGCGGCGTCATGAGTGATTCCAAGGCGAAGGCGGTCAAGGACGCGGCGTCCGCTCCGATCGAGGAGGAAGAAGGCGCTCCCATGACGTTCTGGGAGCACCTCGACGAGCTGCGCAAGCGCCTCGTCTACTGCTTCGTCGCCTTCCTCATCTGCTGCGTGCTCACCTGGGAGTACCGCGATCCCCTGCTCGACATCATCTCGCGGCCGTTCAAGGGCGCGTGGACGGCGCAGGGCTTGCCGAACCAGGCGACCTTGCACTTCGAGTCGCCTCAGGCCGCGTTCATCGGGTACTTCCAGCTCTCGCTGCTCGGCTCGATCGTGCTCAGCGCGCCGATCCTCTTCTACCAGCTCTGGTCCTTCATCGCGCCCGGGCTCTACGCGCGCGAAAAACGCTTCGTGATCCCCTTCGTGCTCTCGGCGTCGGGGCTCTTCGTGGGCGGCTGTTACTTCGGCTGGCGTGTCGCCTTCCCCATCACGTTCAACTACTTCCTCGGCCTCGCCGGCACCGTCGGCGGCGGCCAGGGCGTGACGATCACGCCCACCATCATGATGGGCGAGTACATCGACTTCGTGACCCGGATGCTGCTCGCGTTCGGCATCGTCTTCGAGATCCCGCTGCTCATCCTGTTCCTCTCGCTCGCGGGCATCGTCAATTACTTGCAGCTCATCCGATTCGGACGCTGGTTCGTCCTGATCGCGTTCATCATCGCCGCCGTCGTCACGCCGCCCGACATCACGAGCCAGATCGTGATGGCCGTGCCGATGCTCGTCCTCTACGTGCTCTCGATCGGACTCGCGTTCATCTTCGGCAAGAAGCCGACGGAGGCCCAGCGCGAGGCGTATCGGAAGAGCAAAGAGAAGACGAAGACGGCCTAGGAAAACGCCTCGTTCAGTGGGCGTACGGCTCGCCGCGCAGGATCGTCATCGCGCGGTAGATCTGCTCCACGAGCACGAGCCGCGCGAGCCTGTGCGGGAACGTGAGCGTCGACAGGCTGATCCTGTCGTGCGCGGCGCGCGACGTCTCCGGGGGGATGCCGTCGGCGCCGCCGATCAGGAACGAGACCACGCCCTTGCCGCGGGATCCGGCGCGCTCGATCGTCCGGGCGAACGAGGGGCTGTCGAGCGCGCGCCCCAGGACCTCGAGCGCGATCGTCGTCGAGCCGTCCGTCTTCTTCGCGAAGAGCTCGATGAGCCGCGCGGGCGGCGCGTCCTCGAGCTCGATCTCGTCACAAGGCATGTACCGGCGCACGCGGCCGAAGTAGTCGTCGAGAGCCGCGCGGAGCGGTTTGTCCTTCACGCGGCCCACGGCGACGACGACGATACGCATACGATCCGGCTCTACTCTTCCTCGGTCCGATCCTCGTCGTCTCCGAAGCCCTCGCCCGCGTCTGCCTGCGCGCGGTTGCCCTGCGAGGCGGGACGCGCGCCCGGCTCGCCTTCGGGCACGGCGACGCGGCTCGCGTCCATCCAGAGGCCCTCGATGTCGTAGAGCTGCCGCGCGTCCTCCTGGAAGACGTGCACGACCACGTCGCCGTAGTCGAGCAGCACCCACGTGGCCGCGGACATGCCCTCGACCGAGATCGGCGCGATCTTCTTCTTGCCGAGCTCCTCCTCGATCCCCTGCGCGATCGAGCCGACGTGCCGATCACTCCGGCCCGTCATGAGCACCAGGAAATCCGCGTAGTCGACGCGCCCGCGCACGTCGAGGATCTCCACGCCGAGCGCCTTCTTGTCGAGGCCGGCGACCGCCATCGCGACCGCGAGCTCCCGCGCCGGCGAGGCCGTCTCGGGCACGGGCGCCTTGCGTCCGGCCGCTCGCTTCGGGGCCGCGAGCGGCGCCTTCTTCACGCCGGGCGCGGCCTTGCCGCGGAGCTCGCCCTCGGTTTTGCGACGCGGCAATCCCGGGCGTTTCGTCGTCTTCGCGGCCGCGGATGTGCGCACCGCCTGCCCGCTCGCGTGCGAGGCGCGGAGCTTCGGCCGGGCCGACTTCTTCCCCGCCTTCACGGCCGCCTTCACCACGGCCGGCGCCACGTGCGTGTCCCGCTCGCCCGACGCTTCGCCCGGGTCCACGTCACGAGGCGAGCGCGCCACGCCCGTCTTGCTCGTCTTGCTCGTCTTCGTCGTCGTCGTCTTCGTCGCAGCCGTCTTGCTGCGAGCCGGCTTGGGCGACTCGCCCCCGCCGTCCGATCGCTTCTTCGTTACCAACGTCTACCTCACTCCGGCCTCTGACCCGGGCCGATTACCGAACTTGCCCCTCACCGAAGACGATCCACTTCTTCGCGGTGAGGCTCTCGAGCCCCATCGGTCCGTACGCATGGAGCTTCGTCGTCGAGATGCCGATCTCCGCGCCGAGCCCGAGCTCGCCGCCGTCGTTGAAGCGCGTCGACGCGTTGACGAGCACGCAGCTCGCGTCGACGGCCCGCGAGAAGCGCTGCGCCCGCTCGTAGCTGCGCGTGCAGATCGCCTCGGTGTGGTTCGAGCCGTACTGCGCGATGTGATCGAGCGCCTCGTCGAGCGAGCCGACGATCCGGATGGCGAGGATCGGGGCGAGGAACTCCTGCCCGTAGTCCTCGGTCGACGCGGGTTTGGCCGAGGGGATCACCGCGCGTGTCGCCTGATCGCCGCGGATCTCGAGCCCCTGCGCCGCGAGCTTCCCGACCCGCGGCAAGAACGCGAGCGCCACGCTCTCGTGCACGAGCAAGCACTCGAGCGCGTTGCAGACGCCCGGCCGGCTGAGCTTGCCGTTCTCCACGAGCCGGAGCGCCATGTTGAGATCGGCGCCCTCGTCGACGTAGAGATGACAAACCCCCTTGTAGTGCTGGATCACCGGCACGCGGGCGTGCTCGGTCACGAAGCGGATGAGCCCCTCGCCGCCGCGCGGGATGACGAGATCGATCTTCCCCGCGAGCCCGACGAGCAGCCGGATCCCCTCGCGATCGCTGGGCGGAACGATCTGCACGGCATCCGCAGGCAGCCCGGCGGACGTGACCGCGGCGCGGACGAGCTCCCCGAGCGCGGCGTTCGATCGCGCCGCCTCCTTGCCGCCGCGCAGGAGCACGGCGTTGCCGCTCTTCAAGCAGAGCGCGGCCGAGTCCACGGTCACGTTCGGGCGCGCTTCGTAGATCATCGCGATCACGCCGAGCGGGATGCGCACCTGGCCCACGCTGAGGCCGTTCGGGCGCTGCTTCATGCCGAGCACCTCGCCCACCGGATCTTCGAACGACGCGATCTGCGTGACGGCCGCCGCGATGCCGAGGATGCGCGGTTCGTCGAGGATCAGCCGATCAACGAGCGCGGGGGCGAGGCCGGCCGCGCGCGCGGCCTCGACGTCCTCGGCGTTCGCGGCGCGGAGCGGCGAGCCCTCGGCGGCTTGCGCGCGCAGCGCCTCTGCGATGGCGACGAGCGCGCGATCCTTGGCTTCACGCGACGCGGTCGACAGCGTACGCGCGGCCTTTCGGGCGCGCTTTGCGAGCTCGACGAGTTCCTCGGTCAGGATTGCGGTGCTCTCCACGGCGTCGAAACCTAACGCGGCTGCCCGCACAAGGCCAAGGGCGTGCTAGCGTGGCCGCGTGTCGGCTCGCCCGCGCGGTCTCCCCGCCTGGTTCCTTCTCCTGCCCCTCGGGCTGCCTACGTGGCTCGGTTGTGGCTCCCACGACGACGAGGGGCCGGCGAGCGCCGCGCCCGCAGCGACGATGATCCCGATGGGCGCGCCCGGCGCCGAGGGCGCGAAATTCGACCCGGCCCCGGAGACGCCTCCCCCCAAACCCTCCGAAATGCGCCAGAAGATCGACGGTACCCCCGACGACCCGCTCGCGCCCCCGAGCCCGTTCGGCCTGCCGCCCGTGAACCAGCACGAGGGACCGGCGACGCCGACGCCTCCGCCGCAAAACATCAAGAAGAAGGGGACCCATCTATGAGCAACCGGTTCGTCCCCGCGCTCGCGTCGCTCCTCGTGCTCGCCGCGGGCGCCTGCAGCAGCCCGCCGAAGCCGAAGCCGCTGCCGGGAGGCCCGCCGCCCGAGTACGAGGCGCCGCGGAGCTTCGAGCTGCCCGGACACCAGGCGCCCCCGGCCGAAGCGCCCGCCCCGACTGATCCGCCTCCGCCGCCTTAGAAGGCGCGCCGAATCTCGAACCCACGTCCTCCAAGACGACGACGTCCCACGAAAGCCCTTTGTTTGGCTTCGACGGACGAGACCCTCGGCGCGACGCCGCCCTCGATGCAAAGAAGCGATCGCTCGGGGACCTCCTGCCATGCGCCCTCGTGCGGCGCCTCCGACGCAATGCGGACGACGCCCGCCTCGGACGAGACGTACAAGCTCCGGCCGAAGCGATGGGCATAAAGCACGTCCCCATCACTCAATAGAAAATTGACCGCGCCAAAGCGAGGCCTATCCGTCGCGGCCTCGATGACCCGGGCGATCGCGCGGTGGACCGCGCCGCCTGGCGCGCGCCGGCTCCCGTACGTGGCGCCGACGTCGTCGAGCGCGGTCATCAGGAGCGCGAACAACCGCTCGCTATCCGTATCCCCCGTGATTTCCCTCCTGCGCGATTGCGAGGTGCGCCGTTCGAGCCACGCGACGTCCGAGATGGTGCCATTGTGCGCGAAAACCCACGCATCCCGGCGGAACGGGTGGGTATTGGTGAGGCCGGTCTTTCCGACCGTGGCTTTGCGGACGTGGGCGAGGACGATACGCCCGCGGGCGTTCGAGGCGGTCGTGTGGAACGTCGGGTCCGCGTGCGCGCACGTCGGGCTCTTGTGGATCGCCCAGGTTTTCCCGTCATGGGCAGCGATCCCCCAGCCATGCGGGTGCTCGGGCGACAGGGCCGCGAGGCTCTTGGGAGCCGTGGCGAGCGGCTCGGGGTGAGGTTCGACGTGCCTCGAAACAACACCGAAGAGGCGACACATCGGAGCAGGTTATAGCCGAGGGTGCGAGGATGGGCCAGATTGTACGGGAGAAACGGGTACGGACGGGCGCGCGCGGCGGGGTCTTGCTCGACGTGGACGTCACGCTGGGCCTGCGCGGCATCATACGGCCGGACCTCGTCGGCGTCCGTCGCGAGCGGCTGGTCGATCCCAACGTGGAACCGCCCGCTTCAGACGATCGTCAACCCGCCGTCCGCCACGAAGCTCGCCCCGTGGCAATAACTCGAATCGTCCGACGCGAGGAAAAGCGCGAGCTTCGCCATTTCCTCATTGGTGGCCACGCGACGAGCGGGAATCATTTGCTGGTAGCCGGCCCGCAACGCCTCGGCGTGCCCCGGGGCCATTTGTTCGGTGAACGCGTACATCATGCGGTTGTCGACGCCGCCCGGGACCATCGCATTGACCCGAATGTTCACGGGCGCGAGCTCGGCCGCCGCCGTGCGCACGAGCGCGAGCACCGCCGCCTTGCTCGTCGCATACGCGGCGCACCCCGGGAACGAGTTGATGGCCGCCGTCGACGACGTGACCACGATGCTCCCCCCACCCCGCTCCCGCATGTGCGGAATGACCTTTTGGATGCCCAGGAACGCCCCGCGGACATGAATCGCGTGAAGGTCGTCGAGCACCGCGACGTCGAGGTCTGCGATGGGCGTGACCATTCCCTCGGACCCCGCATTCGCAAAAAGCACGTCGACCCCGCCGAAGGCCTGAACCGCCGCGTCGACGTACCGCTTGGTGTCTTCAGCCGTTCGAACGTCCGCGACCACGGTGCGTGTCCGCGCGGAATCACACCCCTCCGCGGCCTGCCGCAGCCGCTCTTCATCGCGGCCGACCAGCACGAGCTTGGCCCCCTCGCGCGAAAAGAGCGCAGCCGTCGCCGTCCCAATGCCCCCCGAAGCCCCCGTGATAATGACGACCTTGTCCGTCAGCTTCCCCATGAACACGGCACGCTACCGATTCTCCCCGCCTTTTGCCAGCGCAGCGAGCGCTCGGGGGCCCGGAGCTGGGGCGTTGCCCCAGGCCCCAGGAGGGGGCTATCCGCCCCCTCCACCCCGGACCAGCGAGGCGCTGGACCCAAGCTCGATGAACTGCGCGATGCGCAGTTCATCGAACAGGCCCGGTCAAGACCAGCACCGACGTTGCCGACCAAGGCAGCCGCGCTGCGGAGCGTGCGCTCGAGCCTCCAGAGGCACGAGGCCGTGCCTCGAAGGGACGAGGACGCGTCTCCAGGGCGTGCGCTCGAGCCTCCAGAGGCACGAGGCCGTACCTCGGAGGAACGAGGACGCGTCTCCAGGGCGTGCGGTCGAGTCTCCAGAGGCACGAGGCCGTGCCTCGAAGGAACGAGGACGTGTCTCTGGGGCGTGCACTCGAGCCTCCGGAGGCACGAGGCCGTGCCTCGGAGGAACGAGGACGTGTCTCTGGGGCGTGCACTCGAGCCTCCAGAGGCACGAGGCCGTGCCTCGGAGGAACGAGGACGTGCCTTGGATGGACGGGAGCGATGGAAGGCGCGGCGGGGGACCATCGGCTCATCGCTGAAGCCACCAAGACAGCCGCGCGGCTGCTTCTGCTGGCAACCTGGCTCCTTCGTCGGCCTGTTTGAAAAACTGCGCACCGCGCAGTTTTTCAACCCTGGGTCCAGCCCCTGGCTGGTCCGGGGTCGAGGGGGCGGACAGCCCCCCGCGGGGACCGGGGCAGCGCCCCGGCGGCGCCGCCGCGTGATCCATGCAAGCCCCAGCGTACACCGGGATGATACCCTCGCCCCCCGTGATTCGGCTCGGCCCGCTCGTCCTCCCTGCCCTGCTCCTCGCCCTCCCCGCGTGCTCCCGCGGCGACGCCCCGACCGACGCCTCGCCGCTCCCCGTCGTGTCCTCCCGCCCCGCGCCCGCGCCCCGCCCGGCTGGCCCCGCCGAGCTCGCCCTCGTCGCGCCCCTCGCGCCCGGCAGCACGCTCGACGGTTTTGCCGTGCGCGAAATCCGCGCGGTCCAGGACGGCGTCCTCACGCTCGTGTGCGAGAAGGATCGGGCCGCCGTGCGCCTCTCCGTCGCGCTCGCCGTGGACGATGGGCCCACGCCGCCTGCCTTTGCCGGCAAATATGCGGTCTTTTACTCGGCGCGTGGCAGCGATCCGGCCGACGGCGAGCGCCTTGCCAAGGCCCTCGCCGCCATCCTGGAGAAACACCCCGATGTCCCCGTTCCGCCGGGGATGACCTCGTTCGTCCCGACGCCCATTCCCATCTAGCTTCTTCGCGCCCGCTCCGGTGCTCGCCCCCTCCCGTGAAAAGTGCTAGCGCGGCGACCATGCTCACTGGCCGACGGGACCTCGTCCTGATCCTGGATTTCGGTTCGCAGTACACCCAGCTCATCGCCCGCCGGATCCGCGAGGCCTCCGTGTACTGCGAGGTCTACCGCTATGACCTGCCGATCGAGCGCATCCGCGAGCTTGCGCCCCGCGGCATCATCCTCTCGGGCGGACCGTCGAGCGTGTACGGCGAGGGCGCCCCGCACCTCTCGGCTGAGCTCTTCTCCGTTGGCATCCCGATCCTCGGCATCTGCTACGGTATGCAGCTCCTCTCGCACCTGCTCGGCGGCAAGGTCGAGCGCGGCGCCGAGGGCGAATATGGGCCGGCGCTGGTCCGTACGACCCGCGCCGCCGGCGTCTTCGCGCGATTCAACGACGGCGACGTCCTCGACGTCTGGATGAGCCACGGCGACAAGGTCGTCGAGCTCCCGCCCGGCTTCTCCACGCTCGGCACCACCGACACCACCCCGTTCGCCGCGATCGCCGACGACGAGCGCCGCATCTATGGCCTGCAGTTCCACCCCGAGGTCGCGCACACGCACCGCGGCAAAGACTTGCTCGAAGCGTTCCTCTTCGACGTCTGCGGCCTCGAGCCCACGTGGACCCCGGCCTCGTTCGTCGAGGAATCGGTCGAGGCGATCCGCCAGAAGGTCGGCCCCGACGCGAGCGCCGTGTGTGGCCTCTCGGGCGGCGTCGACTCCTCGGTCGCCGCGATCCTCTGCCACCGCGCGCTCGGCGACCGGCTCGTCTGCATCTTCGTCGACAACGGCCTCTTGCGAAAAGGCGAGGCCGAGCAGGTCGTGAAGATGTTCGGCGACCACTACCACCTCCGGCTCGTGCACGTGGACGCCCGCAAGCGTTTCCTCGACGCGCTCGCCGGCGTCACGGATCCCGAGCAGAAGCGCAAGACGATCGGCCGTGTCTTCATCGAGGTCTTCGAGGAGGAGGCGAAGAAGATCGAGGATTGCCGCTTCCTCGTGCAGGGCACGCTCTACCCGGACGTGATCGAGAGCGTCTCGGCGAAGGGCCCGAGCGCGGTGATCAAGAGCCACCACAACGTCGGCGGCTTGCCGGAGCGCATGAAGCTCGGCCTCGTCGAGCCGCTGCGTGAGCTCTTCAAGGACGAGGTGCGCGCGGTCGGCGCGACGATGGGCATCCCGCACCACCTGCTCTGGCGCCACCCCTTCCCCGGCCCCGGCCTCGCCGTGCGTTGCCTCGGCCCGCTCACCGAGGAGCGGCTCCAGGTCCTGCGCGAGGCCGACGCGATCTTCGAGGAGGAGATCCGCGAGGCGGGGCTCTACGACAAGATCTGGCAGAGCTTCTGCGTGATCTTGCCCGTCCGTACCGTCGGCGTGATGGGCGACGAGCGCACGTACGACGAGGTGATCGCGCTCCGGGCCGTGGAGTCGAAGGACGGCATGACGGCCGACTGGGCGCGGATCCCGCACGAGGTGCTCGGACGAACGAGCGCGCGGATCATCAACGAGGTCCGCGGCGTGAACCGCGTCGTGTACGATGTCTCGTCGAAGCCTCCGGCCACGATCGAGTGGGAGTGATGGAAACGAGCGCGAAACGCGGGAGCTTGGCGGCCCTTTTGTGCAGCCTTTTCATCGGGGCATGTGCGCCGAGCGTGCCGGCCACGGTCTCGCTGCGCGTGAAGGGCAACGCCCCCGACGCGTCGGTGACGATCGACGACATGTACATCGGGGCGCTCGCGTTCGTGGCGAAGCGCGGCGTCGCCCTGCCGCCGGGCAAGCACCGGATCACCGTGGAAAAACCTGGCTTTTTTCCCTGGGACAAGCTCGTCGAGGCCCGCGAGGGGGATCCGCCGATCCACCTCGACGTGGGCCTCGTGAAAATCCCGGACTGATCACGCCCGTTCGGGCAAGAAGGACTTGACTCTGCGGGCTGTTTCGCTACGGTCCCGCGCTCTCCGAGGATAGACATGGCGAATACCCCGAAGTGGAACATCCGGTTGCGGCACGAGTGGCTCTCCACGCCGCTGAAGAAGAAGCGGATCAAGCGTGGCCAGAAGGCGCGTATTGGCCTGCTGGACGCCGAGGCGCGGAAGAAGACCAAGGCCGACAAGGCCCCGAAGACCGAACAAGCGTCCTGACCGGACGTTCGGACCTCTCGGCGGTACGCGCGAAACACCCGCGCGCACGCTGACCCGAGACGAAGAGGCGTCGCCCCTCGCCCACAACGCAGGGGTGGACGCCTTTTTCCGTCCTTAGGGCCTCGCATTTTGGCATGCTGGCGCAGGCCGACGTCGGCTCGTTCACGACCACGGCACGTGGACGAAGGCTCGGAGGCGGGAGAACGGCGCGCGCGTCGGGGTTCTACGGATGAGCGATACCAGCGAGGCCCTGCGACAATCCGAGGAGCGTTACCGCACGCTCTTCGAACAGGCGCCCGTCGGCGTGTTCCTGTACGACCGGAACCTCCGGCTCTCCACGTGGAACGCGCGCTTCACGCAGCTCCTCCAGACGACGAACGAGCGGCTCGCGTCCCTCGACATGCACGGGCTGCGCGACCGCGCCGTGTTGCCCTCGATCGAGGGTGCCCTCGCCGGCGCGTCGAGCACGTACGAGGGCCGTTATCAGGCGACCACGAGCGACGCCATCGTGTGGATCTCGATGCGCCTTTGCCCGCTCCGGAACGCCAGCGGCGAGGTCATCGGCGGCATGGGCGTGGTCGAGGATCTCACGGAGCGAAACCGCGCGCTCGCCGCGCTCCGCGAGAACGTGACCGAGCGGCAGGCCGCCGAGGAGGCGCTGAAACGCTCGGAGGCGCGGTTCCGTGCGCTCATCGAGCACGCGCCCGACGCCATCGGCGTGGTGCGTCAAGGCCGGTGGATCTATGCGAACCCCGCGCTCATCACGTACCTCGGCTACGAGCGCGCCGGCGAGCTCATCGGGCGCCTCGCGCGGGACTCCGTTCATCCCGACGAGCGCATCGCGCACGAGCAAAACCACGCCGATCTCGAGCGCGGCACGTCGGTCTCCCCGCACGAATACCGGCTGCTCCGTCGCGACGGATCCATCGTCCACGCCGAGGTCGTGAGCCTGCTCGTCGACTACGACGGCGCGCCGGCGACCCTCGGCGTCGCGCGTGATCTGACCGAGCGCAAGCAGATGCAAGCGCGCCTCGTGCAAGCCGAGCGCATGGCCGCGGTCGGCACGCTCGCGGCCGGGGTGGCGCACGAGATCAACAGCCCCCTCGCCTACGTGCTCACGCAGCTCACGGTGGCGACGGGCGAGGCGCTGCCCACGTTGAAGCAACGCGTCGAGGTCCTCGAGCACGCCGCGGATCTCACGCCGGGCGAGCTCACGCAGCGCGTGCTGGAGCTCGAAGCGGCGATCGACGGCGCGCGCGAGGCGGCCGAGCGCATGCGCAGCATCGTGCGGGATCTGCGGACGTTCTCGCGCGCGGACGACGGCGAGATCGCGCCGACCGACGTGCGCCGCGTGCTCGACGCCTCGCTCAACATGGTCTTCGGCGAGATCCGCCACCGCGCGCGGCTCGTGAAGCAGTACGACGACGTGCCGCTCGTCGACGCCAACGAAGCGCGGCTCGGCCAGGTCTTCGTGAACCTGCTCGTCAACGCGGCGCAGGCGTTGCCCGAAGGGAACGCGGCCGCGAACCTGATCCGGCTGCGCACCTACGTCGGCGACGCGGGGCGCGTGGTCGTGGAGGTGATGGACTCGGGCCCTGGCATCCCCGACGACGTCAAGGCGCAGATCTTCGACCCCTTCTTCACGACGAAGCCCGCGGGCGTGGGCACGGGCCTCGGGCTCTGGATCTGCCAGGGGATCGTCACGCGCCTCGGCGGCACGATCGATCTCGCCTCGAGGCCCGGCGAGACGATCTTTCGTGTCGTGCTCCCGCCCGGCGCCTCCGCCGGCAAACCTCTCGACGGCGCGCGGGCGCTCCGCGTCGACGAGCCGAACCACGCGCAGAAGCCAGCCATGAAGCCGAAGCCCCCCGACGTGAAGCCACGCCGCGGCCGCGTGCTCGTGATCGACGACGAGGCGCCGCTCGCGAATGCCCTCAAGATGTTCCTCGCCGACGAGCACGACGTCGTGGTCTCGACGAGCGGCCGCGATGCGCTCGCGCTGCTCGAAAAGGATCCGACGTTCGACGCGATCCTCTGCGATCTGATGATGCCCGACGTGACGGGCGTGGACGTCCACGAGGCGCTGCGCGAGCGCGCGCCCGACGTCGCCGCGCGCCTCGTCTTCGTGACGGGCGGCGCGTTCACGCCGCGCATGCGGGCCTTCCTCGAAGAGGTCCGAAACCCCCAGCTCGAAAAACCCTTCGACCTCCCGAAGCTCCGCGCGCTGCTGCGCCAACTGGTCGCAGGGCGCTGAGAAGCTCGCTGCGCGTCTCTGAGGGGGGGGTTCACAGCGCCTCGCCGGGGTTTCACCCCGGCCCCGACCAGGGGCTCTTCGCCCCTGGACCCGAACCAGGGCACAGCCCTGGACCTCTCGTGGATCGACCGCGATGCGGTCGATCCCAAAAAAGCTCGGAGAGCCTGTGGAACGTCCTCTCGGAGGGTGTTCTACAGGCGTCGCGAGCGGCTCGAGGCCAGGAAGGCCGAGCGATCAGCGAGGGCCGCGCGCCGCGAACCAGTCGCGGTAGTGCTGGTACAGCGTCGCGTATCGCACGTACGTCTCGCGATCCGCCGCAAAGCGCCGCTGCCAGGCCTCGGTCTCGGCCGTGTGCGCCGCGTCCGTGAGCCCGTACTTCGTGCGGATCTCGGCGAGCGCGACGGGGTTCACCGCGATCTCCGCGGCGAACGCCGCGTACCGCTCGAGGCTGAGTTGCGGGCCCGAGGCGACCGCCGGGAAGCCCGCGAGCGTCATCGGCTGCGGCACCGTCGGCGGCATCGGGACGGGCGTCGGGCGCTGCGACGCGTAGGACGTGCTCGACACCGGCGCCCCTGTGCTCGCGGCCGCGGCCGGCGTGCCTGGCGCCGGCGGGTATCCGTATCCCCCGGGCTGTGATGGTTGCGGCGGCGGCGGCGCGGCGAGCGGCTTCGGCGGCGGCGCGGGCGGCGGGAGCACCGCGGCCTTCATGCCCGGCGACGAGGGCGACGGAGGCGGCGGCGGGAGCGGCGCGCTCTGGAACGGGAGCGTGGGCCTCGAGGGCGCGGCTTGCGCGGGCAACGTCTGCCGCGCGGGCAGCGGATCCGGGATCGTCGCGACGCGCGGCCGCATCGGCGCTGCGTGCTCCTCCGGAGGCAACATCGCGCCCGGCGCGCTCTCGCGTGGCGGCGGCGGCGGACCCTTCACGGCCGGCGCGCCGCTCGCCGTCACCGGCGGCGGCGTCACGCCCTCGGCCGCTGCGGCCGCTGCGGCGGCCCTGCGCGCGCGGAGCCTCGCGAGGAGCTGCTCCGGATCGGCCGTGGGCAACATCGGCACGGTGTCCATGAGCCCGAGCGGCACCGATTGCGCGCGCGGCGGCGTCGGCTCGTCTTCGCTTCCTCCGGCACGCGCCTTGCGCGTCTCGATGGCTCGCGAGCGCGCATCGAAGGCTGCTTTGTACCGTGCCTCCAGCGCGTTCCGCGTCGCCTCCGGCTCACGCGACATACGCTCCATCCAGGCGTTGCGGCTCACGCCCCAGGCCTCGGCCGAGAGCGCCTCGACGCGCAAAACCTCCTCGAGGGGCGTCCCTGCCTCGACCTCCGCGCAAAGCGCGGCGAATCGTTCCAGCTCGATTTCCGGTTCCATCACGTCGGGGCGCCCGTGAGCGCTCGGCAGACCATACGCCGGCCGCGGTCCGAGGTCGAGAGCGCCGCGCGACGTTTCAGCACGTTGCCGACGACTGGGCTTGCCCCCCGTCCGTCAAACCGTGGTACTAAGCGAGGTAGAAACGATGAACTCGAGTCTCCGCACCTTTCTCGGTCTTGCCCTCCTCGTCGCCCCCCTCTCGGCGGGCTGTGCCTCTCGCACGGCGCCCTTCGATCAGATGGACCAGGCGCAAATCACCGTGCTGCGCCTGAGCGCGCCGCCGCCGCCTGTCGCCGCGCCGGTCGCGACGCCCGGCGCGCTCCCGGGCATCCCGGGCCTGCCCATCCCGCCCGAGATGCAGGCTGCGGGGCAGCAGCTCCTCCAGGGCCTGAACCAGGCGGCGCCGGGGCTCATCCCGCCGGGCCTCCTCCCGGGCGGCCAGACGACGCAGCCGGCGCCCGTCCAGACGCAGGTGCCGCTGTGGAACGGCCTCGCGATCGTGGCCCAGACGCCCGTCACGAACGAGGACATGAAGAACGACCTCCTCGATCTCTTCGGCGACGAGGACAGCTTCCAGGCCGGCGCGAACAATTGCACGACGGCGCCCGGCATGGGCGTCTCGTTCGTTCGTCCGGGCCAGCCGAACACCGACCTCGTGGTGTGGTTCACTTGCTCCAAGGCCGCCGGCGTCACGCCCTTCACGCTCCCCTACGGCAAGGACATGCTCACGGGTGAGTCGCACCAGAAGCTGAGCCAGATCTACCAGGCTCTCTTCGGCATGGCCGTTCCGCCCGGCTCCTGATCTCTCGCGCCTCGCACCTCCGAGGGCCTCGCTCCTGCGAGGCCCGGTGCACGCTCCCCTCGGCAAGCCCGGATCTTCGGGACCGCCTCGAACGGCCATTTCACGCGTTCGTGGCGAGGAAAGCGGCCTGGATGCTAGCAGCCTGTGGAATTATCGTCGCGAGCGCCCCGAAGCTAGGGCGACGGAGCGAGGAATCCTCAAGGATTTCGAGCGATGTCGACCGACGATTCGGGGCGCGCAGCAGATAAGTCCACAGGCTGCTAGGATGGCGCATCGACGCCGTCTCCGCGGCGCTCGCCGGGCCTTCCGATGACCCAACATGAAACGCTCTCCCCAGGGATGGTGCTCGGGCGCTACGAGCTGCTCCTGCCGATCGCACAGGGAGGCATGGCCACGGTCTGGGCGGCGCGGCAGAAGGGCTCCCGCGGGTTTCAGAAGACGGTCGCCATCAAGACGATGCTGCCGTCGATCTCGGACGACCCGCAGTTCGAGCAGATGTTCCTCGACGAGGCCTCGCTCGCCGCGCGCATCCATCACCCGAACGTCGCGGAGATCCTCGACGTCGGCGAGCAGGACGAGACGATCTACATCGTCATGGAGTGGGTCGACGGCGAGGCGCTCAGCGTCCTCACGAAGACCGCCAAGCGCAGCAACGTCCCCGTGCCGCAGCGCATCGCGCTCCGCATCGTCCGCCAGGCCTGCGCGGGCCTGCACGCGGCCCACGAGCTGCGCGACGATCACGACCAGCGCCTCGACCTGGTGCACCGCGACGTCTCGCCGCAGAACATCCTCGTCTCGTACGACGGCATCGTGAAGCTCGTCGATTTCGGCGTGGCGAAGGCGCTCGGCCGCGCGGGCGGCGAGACCACGGCGGGGCAGCTCAAGGGCAAAGTCCCGTACATGTCGCCCGAGCAGGCCCTTGGGCAGAAGGTCGATCGGCGCACCGACGTCTTCGCGATGGGCATCGTGCTCTACCGGCTCACGACGGGCCTGCACCCGTTCCTCGGCGAGAACGACATGGCCACGATGAAGAACATCATCTCGCGGCCGCTCCTGCCGCCGCGCATGAAAAACCCGAGCTTCCCCGTCGAGCTCGAGCGCGTGCTCCTCACGTGCCTGAAGAAGGATCCGAACGAGCGCTACCAGACGATGTTGGAGCTCGACGCGGCCCTGGAGCGTGTCCTCGCCTTGTCCGGGGCCTCGGTGGTCGACGACGACATCGGCGCGTTCACGCGCTCCGTGATGGGCGATCGGGGCCAGAAGCGCCGCGCCGCGTTGCGTGACGCCGTGCGCGCCGCCGACGAGCGCGCCGCGGGCATCGTGATGTCGCCGGGCGCCGCGCAGCCGCACGTGCACGAGGCGGTCTCGGACATCGCGATCACGCGGATGAACTCGGCGCTCACGAGCTTCCCGACGAGCATGCCGCGGAGCTCCTCGACCTCGATCTTCCCGCCTTCGTCCGAACCGTACGCGGACGGAGCGATGTCCGGCTCGCTCTTGCCGTCGATGCCGCCCCGTCAAAACCGCGCGGGCCTCTTCGTCGCCTTGGGCGCGGTGACCGCGCTCTCGCTCGCCGGCACGTTCATGTTCCTGCGCACGACGATGGAGCCACGCGCGGCCGCCGGAAACGCCGCGGGAAACGTGGCGCCCACGCCGCCGAGCCCGCCCGCCCCCACGCAGGCCACGACGCCCGTGGCCGTGCAGACCGCCGCGGCACCGCAGCCGATCGACACGGGCGGAGGCACGGTCCTCGACATCAACGATCTCCCGTCCGCCGACACGAAACCCGAAGCCACGACCAAGCGCGACGACAAACCCGCGGGCACGACGAAAGGCGCGGGCGCGACGAAGCCTGCGGCCACGACGACCGCGACCACAAAGCCCACCGGGGCGCCGACGAGCACGACGTGGGTACCCAGAGTCACGGATCCCGGCTTCTGAGCAAGGGCACGACCCGCTCGTCCCTCCGCGATCTCGTGGTGGTCGGCCTCTGCGCCGCCATCGTGGTGATCGGCTCCGCCGCGCGCAGCGAGGACGAAGGCGCGGCCGCGAACCCAACGGATGCGTCCGAGGCCTCCGCGCCCACGCTCACGATGTCTCCGCTGCCGAACGGCGCGCCCGGCAAGCCCGCGGCCCTGGTCTCCGAGGCCGCGCCTCGCAGCGGCTGCGACTTCCCGGACAGCGGCTTCGGCGACTACCTCGGCTGGCGACCGCTCCCGCTCGGCCGCATCCTCGTCCCTTCGAGCCTCACCGTCCCGCCCGACGGCGGCTTTGATCTGCTCGTCCACTTCCACGGCACCGAGCCCGTGCGCAAGCAGCTCGCGCCCCTCGGCCTCGGCCTCGTGATCGCCGGCCTCGACACGGGCACGCTGTCGAGCGGCTACAAGAGCACGTTCGAGTCCGAAGGCACCTTCGACGCGATGCTCTCGGCGATCAGCCGCGAGGTCGCGCTCGCCACGAAAAACCCCGCGGCCCGCCCGCGCAGCATCGTCCTGTCGTCGTGGAGCGCGGGCTACGGCGCGATCGCGCGGATCCTCGCGCGAGGCCGCGACGACGTCGACGCCGTCATCCTGCTCGACTCGCTCTACGCGAGTTACGCGTCCGGCGGGAAGATGCCCGATCCCACGGAGCTCTTGCCCTTCTCGTCCTTCGCGCGCGCCGCGGCGAACGGTGGACCTCTCCTCTTCGTCACGCACACGGCCGTCCCCACGCCGGACTACGCCTCCACGCTGGAAACCGGCACCTTCCTCCTGCGCGAGATCGGCGCCGACGTCCCGGCCACGCCGCCTGCGCAGGATCCGTTCGGCCTCTCGCGCGCCCACGATCAGAACCACTTCTTCCTCCGCGGGTACGCGGGCTCGGACGGCGACGCGCATTGTGGCCAGCTCCGGCTCCTGCCCGACATCCTGCGGGATCACGTCCTGCCCGCGTCACGCCCGTAGGAGCCCATCGGCCTTGGCCACACCTCGCTCTTCGCCGCTCTACCACGACGACCCGAAGCTCTTCTCGTTCCGCGGCGTCGTCGTCGCCCACGAGACCCACGCCGGCCGCCCCAGCGTGCGGCTCGATCGGACCGCCTTTTACCCCGAGTCCGGCGGGCAGATGGCCGATCGCGGCCGCCTCGACGAGGCCGCCGTCGTCGACGTGCAGGTCGACGACGAGGGCCGCATCCACCACGTCCTCGAAGGGCCCCTGCCCGCGATCGGCGCCGAGGTGCAAGGCACGATCGACAAGCCGCGTCGCCTCGTCCACATGGCCCAGCACACGGGCCAGCACATGCTCTCGCGCGCGCTCGCCGATGTCGCCCGCGCCGAGACCGTCTCCTCGCGCCTCGGCGAGAGCGCGTGCACGATCGACCTCGACGTCGCCGCCCTCGACGAGCGCGCCGCGGCCGAGGCCGAGGCCCTCGTCAACGCCGTCATCGACGACGACGCGCCGATCCGCGCGTTTTTCCCCTCGGAGGACGAGCTCCGCGCGCTCCCGCTGCGCAGGCAACCCAAGGTGCACGACAACGTGCGCGTCGTCGTGATCGGCGACTTCGACGTCTCGCCTTGCGGGGGCACGCACTGCACGAACACCGCGCAGGTCGGCTTCGTCCGCATCGACGGGCTCGAACGGTACAAGGGCAAGATGCGCGTCACGTTCTCGGCGGGCGTGCGGGCGCGGACGAAGCTCTCGCGCGAAGCGGACGTCGTGCGCGCGCTCGCCCGCGATCTCACGTGCGGCCCCGAGGACGTGCCTGCAGGCATCGAAAAACTACGCCGCGAGCTCGACGAGACGCGTCAGGCGCTCGGGCGCGTGCGGGGGCGCGTGGCCGCGGCGATCGCCGACGCGCTCGTGAAGGACGCGCGGGGACGGGGCGAACGCGTGGTGATCGGCGTCCTCGACGATGCGTCGCTCGATCTCGTGCGCGCGGTGGCCGGGCGCATCACGGCCGAGGGGGATCTCGTCGCGTTGCTCGCGGGGGAGGCCGACGGCGGCACGATCGTGCTCGCGGCCCGCGGATCGTCGAGCGACTTCGACTGCGGCGCCTTCTTGAAGCGCGCGGCGACCGCGGCGGGCGGGCGCGGCGGCGGCAGGCCCGAGCGCGCCGAGGGCCGCTTGCCCGCGGGGATCGACTGGAAGACGATCGCCGCCGCGACGCTCGCCACGCCCGGGCGCTGAACACACGCTCGTTTACAGGCCGCTGCAGTCGTCGAGCGCGGGATCGGTCTCGGCCGGACATCCGGGGGACAGCAGCGGGGAAGGCTTCACCGCCCCGAGCATGGCGGGATCCGCCTCGAAATCCATGGCGAACGAGAGCGCCTCGCAGGGCTTGTTCTTGTCGGTCGTATCAGCCAGCAGCACGTCGGCCGCGCGGCAGGTGATCTGCCGCGTCGCCGGGTAGAGCAGCGCGTTCTTGCAGAGCGGGTTTCCCTTCGTGTCGCGGAAGCTCGCGAGCAGGGGGAAGAGCTCCGACACGGGGAGCTTCGCGCCGATCTTGCCCTCGCGGAGCCGGTAGAGACCGTTCGCGGTCCGATCGATGCGCGCCACGAGCACCAGGTTCGACAGCGCGGCGTGCATGGATGTGAACGTGCCGTCCGCGATCGGCAGCGGCGCCTCGGGGAGCCGGGCCACGAGCTTGTTGCCCGTCACGTACGCCGTGCCGTCGATGAACCTCGGCGCGTAGGGGTCCGCCAGCATCGGCGCGACGAACTCCTGCCTTATCGACCACGCATCCGCGCCTTGCCACTCCGGTGACGCCGCGAGCCCCAGGCTCCCGTACCAGCCGACCTCCACCTGAGCGTCCTCGCTCGCGCCGTTGTACCCTTGGACGCGGAGCAGCACGCTCCACTGGCCGGACTCGGTCAGGCCGCGCAGGAAGCTCGACATGTCATCGACGGTGAGGATGTACGCGAGGGCGCCGAAGAGCGCGTAACTCGCCGCGTCGTGCCCCCTGTCGTCGTCGCAATACCCTTTGTCGTCCGACGGATCGATCGACTCGCAGCCGCGCTTGTCCTCGGTGCACGAGCACAGCCCGTCGAGGTTCAGCCCGGGGAGCGCGTCGTTCAGGCCTTTCTCCATGTCGATCGTGCGTAGCGCCACGACGAACCCCTCGGCGCCGCCCGCGTCGTCCACGGCGGGCGGCTCGGGGACCTCGTCGCGCACGCACATCATCGGCGTCGCGCCGCCCGCGCCTCCGCTGCCTGCCCCGAGCGAGAGCTCGTCCGGGATCCCGGACACGAGCTGGCAACCGGCCGCCCACGAAAGTACGACGAAGAGCCCTCTCGTCGCGCGCCTCCGAACCGCCATCACTCCTCCTGAAGGACAGGACGCCGCGCCAAAAATCCCTACGCAGGCCCGCGATCGAGAAGATCACGATTGGGGCGAGCCGTCCACCGCACCCCGAACGCCGCCGCGCACGCCCGGGGCGCGCGCGAGAGCGCGTGTGTTTTGCCTGGCATCGAGCCGGGCCATCGGCTACGCCGGCCCCATGCGCCGCCGGACCCTCGCGCTCGTGCCGCTCGTCGCCCTCGCCCTCGCAGGCACGGCGTGCGACGAGACGTCCGACACCGATCTCGATCTCGGCACCACGACGACCGTGCCGACCAGCCTCCTCGTCGAGCCGAGCCTCTTCCTCGGCGACGTGCCTTGCTCCGCCGCGACCGGCGCCATGCAAAGCTACGTGGCCACCGTCCTCGACGTCACCGACGCGTCGGCGCCCTTCCCGCTCCCCTCGTCGCCGCCCGTCACCTGCACGGCGAACGTCGTCTTCCGGCAGATCCTCGTCGGCCACGTCTACCGCCTCCAGATCGACGGCTACGACGTCCCCGCCGCCGAGCTCACGCCCGTCGGCGGCACCTCCTCGGGCAGCCGCAGCATGGTCCGCCGCGCCGCGCCTGCCGCAGGCACCGTCGCGCCGCTCTGGTCGACCTTCTGCAAGGACATCACCGCGCAGCAGAACGTCCGCTCCACGCCGGAGACGTGCGAAGAGCTCGCCCCGCTCTCGACCGAGACCGGCGTGCTCATCAACCCGCGCGCCACGCTCGCCGGCACGAGCACCATCCCCGGCCTCGAGCTCGCCTGCAAAAAGAGCTCGGTCGATCCGCAGGGCAACCCCGTGATCACCGGGCAGGTCGCGAGCTTCGACGTGCGCCCGGCCGATCCGGCCTTGCCCCCGCTCGTGAACCTCCCCTGCGGCAACCCCGCGCCCGCGCCGTACACGCAGAACATCAAGGCCGGCGCGACCTACACGTTCCGCGTCGAGGCGCGCGCCGAGACGGGCGGACCCGTCACGTGGGGCGCTTCCTGCAAGGCGATCGCCGTGGACGGCCTCGTGGTCCATGCGCTCTGCGATCCGCTGAGCAAGGACGGCGCGCTCGACCTCTCCCTCGCGGACGTCCTCGCGGCCGCGGGCACCTCGTGCGCGAAGGAGAACGTCGCGACGTACGACGCCCTGCTCGGCGCGCCGAGCCCCCTCGAAGCCGACGGCGTCGCTTGCGACAAGCCTGTCCGCTTCGCGCCGATCGAGCCCGCCGCGTATCCGAAGATCAAGCTCGTCGGCCGCGACGCCGCGGGCGCGCCCGTCGTGACCGCCTCCTGCCTCGCTGAAATCGCCCCCGGCGCGGTCAGCACGGCCACTTGCACGCTCGTGCCTTGAGCCTCCCCGAGGACGGCCCAGACGGACCGGCCGACCCAGCGCCGCGAAGCACCCGAACCTGCGTACAAAACCCTCGAACCTGATTGCAGGTTCACGGGTCGTATACTACCTGAGAGCGTCCTCCGGCCGGCGTGGACGAGGCTTTTTTCAAGCCTCCTCGCGCGTCAGGCCCAGGCCCGAGCGGCGGTATGGAAGATACCTCGAACATCCAGCAGAAGATCCCCGTCAGCATCCAGGACGAGCTCAGGAACAGCTACCTCGATTACGCAATGAGCGTGATCATCGGTCGCGCCATCCCCGACGTGCGCGACGGGCTCAAGCCGGTGCACCGCCGGATCCTCTACTCGATGCACGAGCAGAAGATCGGCCCGAGCGGGTCCCACAAGAAATGCGCGCGTGTCGTCGGCGACGTGCTCGGCAAGTATCACCCGCACGGGGATACGGCCGTGTACGACGCGCTCGTCCGCATGGCGCAGCCTTTCAGCCTCCGCTACCCGCTCATCGACGGGCAGGGAAACTTCGGCTCCGTCGACGGCGATTCGGCCGCGGCCATGCGGTACACGGAGTCGCGCCTCGCCCGCGTCGCGACCGAGCTCCTCACCGACATCGAAAAAGAGACCGTCGATTTCGCCCCGAACTACGACGACTCCGAGCTCGAGCCCACGGTCCTGCCGGCCAAGTTCCCCCAGCTCCTCGTCAATGGCTCGGGCGGCATCGCCGTCGGCATGGCGACGAACATCCCGCCGCACAACCTCGGCGAGATCATCGACGCCACGGTCCTGCTCATCCGGAACCCCGACGCCACGGTCGACGACCTGATGCAGCACGTGAAGGGCCCCGATTTCCCCACGGCTGGCCTCATCTACGGCAAGAGCGGCATCGACCAGGCCTACCGCACGGGCCGCGGCACCATCGTCATGCGCGGCCGCTGCATCGTCGAGAAGACCTTGAAGGGTGATCGCGAGCAGATCGTGATCACCGAGATCCCCTACCAGGTCAACAAGGCCAAGCTCGTCGCCAAGATCGCCGAGTGCATCAAGGAAAAGCGCATCGAGGGCATCGCCGAGGTCCGCGACGAGAGCGACCGCGAAGGCATGCGCGTCGTCATCGAGCTCAAGAAGGACGTCTTCCCCCAGGTCGTCCAGAACCAGCTCTACCGCCTCACGGACCTGCAATCGACGTTTGGCGTCATCAACCTCTCGATCGCCAACGGCCGCCCCGCCGTCCTCGGCCTCAAGGAGACGCTCGCGCACTTCGTCGAGCATCGCCGCGAGGTCGTCACGCGGCGCACGCGCTACGAGCTGCGCCAGGCCGAAGCGCAACGCGAGCTCGTCGAGGGCCTCGGCATGGCGACGACCGACGTCGACGTCATCGTCTCCACGATCCGCTCCTCGCAGGATCCCGAGGAGGCGCGTGATCGCCTGCAGAAGCTCCCCTTGCGTGGCTTCGGCGACTTCCTGCGCCGCGCCGGCCGCCCCGAGCCCGAGTGCGTCGAGGGTGACACGCGTGGCGACTACTTCCTCTCCGAGCGCCAGGCCAAGGCCATCCTCGAGATGCGCCTCTCGCGCCTCACGGGCCTCGAGCGCGAAAAACTCGCGCGCGAGTACGGCGAGCTCATCGAGGAGATCGCCCGCCTCAACGGCATCCTCGCCGACGAGGGCAAGCTGATGGACGTCATCGTGGGCGAGCTCGAGGACATCAAGAGCCGCTACAACGACGTGCGCCGCACTGAGATCGTCCCGACCGAGGCCGAGATCCAGGTCGAGGACCTCATCCAGGAGGAGGACATGGTCGTCACCATCTCCCACCTGGGGTACCTCAAGCGCACGCCGGTCACGACGTACCGGGCCCAGCGCCGCGGCGGCAAGGGCATGGTCGGCATGGAGGCGCGGGACGAGGACTGGGTGAGCCAGCTCTTCGTCGCCTCCACGCACAGCTACGTCTTCTTCTTCAGCGACAAGGGCAAGGTCTACGTCAAGAAGGTCTACGAGATCCCGAGCGCGGCGCGCAACGCCAAGGGCCGGGCGATCGTGAACTTCGTCGGGATGGAGCAGGGCGAGAAGATCGCCGCCATCACCCCGGTGGCGCGCATCGAGACTGGCTGGTTCGTCGTCACGCTCACGCGGCGCGGCCAGATCAAGAAGACCGCGCTCGAGGAGTACGAGAACTTCCGCGACAAGGGCATCATCGGCGTGCGCATCGAGGAGGACGATCAGCTCCTCTCCGCGGCCATCACCGACGGCTCGCGCGAGTTCCTCATCGCCACGCACAAGGGCATGTCGATCCGCTTCGCTGAGGAGGAGGTCCGCCCCACGGGCCGCGCCACCATGGGCGTGAAGGGCGTCGAGCTCAACGAGGGCGACTTCGTCGTCGGCCTCTGCGTCACGGACGGCGGGCGTGATCGGGTCCTCGCGGTCTGCGAGCGTGGTTATGGCAAGCGCACCCCGCTCGACGAGTTCCGCCTCCAGAGCCGCGGCGGCAAGGGCGTCATCCTCATCGACGCGAGCGAGCGCAACGGTCCGGTCATCGGCGTCGCCATGGTGTCGCCGGCGGATCAGATCATGCTCGTGACGGACCGCGGCCAGACGCTCCGCACCAAGGCCAGCGAGATCCGCGAGACCGGCCGCAACGCCCAGGGCGTGCGCCTCATGAACGTCGACGGCGACGAGCGTGTCGTGGCGATCGAGGCCTTTGCCGAGGCCGAGGAAGGCACGGTCCCGCCCCCGCCGCTCGAGACGACCGGCACGGATGGCACGACCGACACGAACGGCACGAGTCACGACGGGACGAACGGCGTCGCCGAGTGACATCCCCCCTCCCCTGGCACCTCGCGTGACCGGGAGCTAACGTAAGCACTGTCACACAGCATCGCCGGGGCTCCCCCGGTCCCCCGGGGGGGATCCGGGGGTTTGGGGGGAGGTGCGCCGCGCGCGGCTTGGATGCGTGTGGGCCCTCCATTGCTGGGGGGCAACATGCTCGAGCTATTTCGGTCGCGTCGCCGCGCCATTGTATGGTTCGTCGAGGCTGGCCTGCTCGTATCGCTCGTCTGCGCGGGTGCGGCGGCGATCGAGGGGCATCGCGGCGTCGTCACGCTCGCCCGCGTGCTCGACGCCGCGGCGATCACGCTCGTGGCGCAGTCGTCGCTCTATTACCATGGCCTTTACGGACCTTCGCCCATTCGCGACCTTCGCACCCTGGCCTGGAAAGTCGCGCGCGCGCTCGCCGTCTCGGCTCTCCTGCTCTGGGCCCTCTTCCAGGGTTTTTCGGTCGACGCGGACGAGCGCTTTGGCGCCGTGGCGCTCGGGCTCACGGCTGGCGCGCTCGTCTTGCCCCTTTTTCGCACGGGGCTCGCGCGTGCGGCGGCGAGTGATCGCCTTTGCAAGCGGACCCTGGTCCTCGGCTCGGGGCCGCTCGCCGACGCCGTGATCACCGGCGCGCGGACCCACGACACCGGCGGCATGCGTTTCGTCGGCCGCCTCGTGCAGGAGGGCGACCCGGGCCGCGCCGCCCCCGACGTGCTCGGCGCCTACGACGAATTGCCGCGCATCGCGACGGGGCACAGCATCCGGCACATCATCGTCTGCGCGGCGGATCGCCGGGGCAAATTGCCCATCGATGCCCTCCTGGAGCTCAAATTCCGGGGCGTCGAGGTCGAGGAAGGCGTGGAGTTTTACGAGCGCATCACGGGCAAAATCTTCGTCCGTGAATTGCGCCCGAGCCAGCTCGTCTTTGCGCACGGCTTCCACGTCGCGAAGCGCACGCTCCTCGGAAAACGCCTGCTCGACGTCGTCTGCGCCTCGATGGGCCTCGTGCTCGCGACGCCGCTGATGCTCCTCACGGCGCTCGCGATCCGGCTCGATTCGGCGGGCCCGGTCCTTTATTCACAGGTACGGAGCGGCGTGTTCGGCCGACCCTTCACCATTTACAAGTTCCGGTCGATGCGCACGGACGCGGAGGCCGATGGAAAGGCGCGCTGGGCGTCGGAGGACGATCCGCGCGTGACGCGCGTCGGCCGCGTCATTCGCAAGACCCGTCTCGACGAGCTGCCGCAGCTCTGGAACGTGCTCACCGGCGACATGAGCCTCGTCGGCCCGCGGCCCGAGCGCCCGAGCTTCACCGAGGAGCTCGAAAAGGCGATTCCGTTCTTCCGGCAGCGCCTCTTCGTCAAGCCGGGCCTGACGGGCTACGCGCAGGTCCGCTACCATTACGGCGCGACGACCGAGGACCAGCTCGAAAAGCTGCAGCACGACCTGTTCTACATCAAGACGCTGTCGGTCTGGTTCGATCTGTCGATTTTGCTCGATACGGTGAAGGTCGTGCTCCTGCGGATTGGAGCGCGCTGAGCCCCGCGCCCGCCTCCTCTTCTTCGGACCGAGGTCCCCTCGCCACGCGTGCGCCGCTCCGCCGAACGCCTCGCCTCGCCTCGCGCGCCCGAACCCAACAGCAGAACCTGGCCTTGAGTTTCTCAGACCAGGTTCCTTCTGTACATATTTTGCTCGCATGCGAAGACAACATGTAAGCTCCATTTAGCAGGCCTCGTCCTGTTCGAAGAAACAGATCCGGTCCCACGCACGGATTACGCCCACACCGAAACACGAGCACCGTTCGCCCACGCGAGAACCGTCATCACGGTCTCTGGATGCTGGCGGTCGGGTTTCGCCTGTGGAACGGCGGCGGAAGCATACCGTCCACGCGGAGCGGCCCCCGGGGAGAGATTCACATGCTTCTGGAATTGAAAATAACCTGGACACCTCCTTCCGCGCGCAAGCCGAAGACCATTGCTTTCAGCGGGCATCGGATCGTGGGAGCCTCGGAACGCGCAGGAGATCTGCGGATCGTCGATCCGCGTTGTCAGGACGTCGAGCTCGTTCTTCTGGAGCGCGACACGTTTCAGCTCGAGGTGATTCGCGTCGGGTCTCATGGAGACGTGCGCATCGCCGACAAGCCGCTCGCGACAGGGTCGAGCCGGATGCTGAGCAGCCATGAGAAGCTGACGATCGGCGACATGACGCTCCAGTTCCGGCCGGCCGTCCCGTCGCGTGGGTTTCCCGGGAACTTCATCGTCGCCTGCGGAAAATGCAACCTGCCGCTCGAACGAATGGATCATCTCATCAACGCGGACGCGGCGTGGCTGTGCGAGCGTTGCTCCGGCGAGCGGCAAGTCACGCAACGGCTCGGTAGCTTTGATGTCGTGGGCAAGATTGGCGAAGGCGATTGGTGGGAAGTCCACGAGGCCATCCAGCAGGACACGGGCCTCCGTGCGGCGGTAAAGAAGCCCAAATCGCCGGGGAGCCGGGAGGTCCTGAAGCAGTTCATCGAGCGGGAGCAGCGCATGGCGCATCACCTGCGCCATCCTCGAATCGTTGCGCACTACGGGGCAGGTGAACACGAAGGGACGCTCTACGCGGCGTTCGAGTACATGTCCGAGGGCTCGATCGCGCGCCTCTGGGACCCGAAGCTCCGTCTCGAAGATGTCCTCGTGATCGCGCAGGACGTGTTTCTCGGGCTCGACTACTTGCACGAGCTCGGGATCTTGCACCGCGAGTTGGCTCCATCGAACGTGCTCTTGCGACGACGAGCCGGACGCCTCCGCGCGAAGCTCTCGGACTTCGGCTTGGCCAAGAGCATGGCGGATTTCGGGCCGACGTGGCCGACGTGGTCGGCGGCGGAGGACCAGGAGCGACAGGCGGGCGCGCGGCCCTTCATGAGCCCCTCACGTCGAGCCAAAGAAGAGGCGAAACAAGCCGACGATCTGTATGGCGCCGGGCTCGTCGTTTACTGGCTGCTCACGGGACGAACGCCGCAAGGGTATGCCGGCAGCAAGCTCGGAGAGCGCGAGAGCGCGATGCTCGAGGACGCGTTCCAGCGAAATAAGCATGTCTCCTTGAAGGACGCGTCGAAGCGATTCGGTGAATTGCCGCGGGAGCTCGTGGAGCTCGTCGATGGCCTGACGCATCCGACCGATCGCATGCGGTACAAAGAGGGAATCACCGCGCACGCCATCGAGCGGCTGGGGTGGCTCCTGGAGCTCCTGCGGCGGGCACAGTAACGCGAAGCAACCTGGAAGGACGCCATGCGGGACCAGCAAGCGCCGGGCACAGGCGAGCCGGCGAGGTACGAGCCAAAGGTGGGCGATTCGATCGACGAGCGATATCAGCTCGTGCAGGAGATCGCTTACGGTCACTCCTATTCACGCATCTTCTCGGCGCGAGCGGCCCCGTTGATCCTGAAATTCCCGCAACCCGGGCAGGACCAGCGATTCAAGCGGGAGGTCGCGATTCACCTGGACCTCCGACACGAGAACATCGTGCGGGTCTATGGTCACGGCACGCATGAGGGGCGCCCTTTCATGGCGCTGGAGCACGCCGGCGCGGTGAACTTGCACCAGGTCCTGGCGAAGTACATCGAGCAAAGGAGGCTGCCGCCGATCCAGGACGTGCAGCACGTCTTCCGGGCTCTCGCCTCCGCGCTCGCATACATTCGTGCCGAGCAGGTCGTTCACCGCGACATCAAGCCCGCGAACGTTTGCTTGATGGCGCGGGGGGACGAGCCCGCGGTCAGGATCAAGCTCATCGACTTCGGGATCGCGAAACACGCGAAGAGCCCGGCGATCACGGGGGAAGACCGGTTGCTCGGGACGGAGCCCTACATGTGCCCCGAGATGAGCCCCAAGCATCCGGAACGGAAGGCCGTGCATTATCACGCGGATCTCTGGTCCGTGGCGGTCGTGCTCCACGAGCTGCTCGCGGGAAAGCAGCTCTTTCCGCATGGGGTGCCGGACCGGTATGCCGGATACGGTTCGATCGCGAAGGGAGGCTCGCCGAGCCCCGGGCTCGAGTTCTTCAAGGATTTCTTCGACCGGGCGCTGCACCGGGATATCGAGAAGCGCTTCGAGACCATCGAGGAGATGTGCGAGACCGCGGCGGCCTGCTTCGAGAGGGCGCTCTCGACGACGGACCCGAGCGCGCCGAGCCTCGCTTCGATCGTGAGAGATCTCCAGGGCAACCTGCTGGAGCCGGTGAAGCTCGCGGTGGTCGTGCCGCGGCGACAGAGTTCGGTGACTAGCGAGCTGCTTAAGCATCGAGAACAGCGTGGGAGGAGTCGAATGCGATGGTTGCTCCCTGTCGGGGCGGTCGTTACGGTCGTTGCGGTTGGGGTGGCCTTCTGGGCTGGTCAGCAGCAGGGGAGGCCGACCCCAACGAGCAAAGAAGTAACGGCCGAATCAGCGCAGAGCGTGCCGAGTGGAGCGCCAGAGCCGTCCGCGGTGGTATCCGCGACGGCTTCGGCGAATCCGTCAGCAAGAGCGTCGGTAGCGCCGCCGCCCAGCGTGTCGGTAGTTCCCTCGACAATAATGCCGCCGAGAACATCGACACTAAAGGCTAAAGTCCTCACCTCGTCCGCCATCGATAACCCTTCAGGACTCTGCAAGAAGGAGCGACTCGATGTTGATGCGGGAGTGTATAGGTGTATAAAACGATGAGCAGCATCCGCGCCACAATGTACCTCACGGGATTAATAACACCTGCCATCGCCAGCTCTGCGTTTGCGAACCCAAATCCCGAGTCGACCGAACAACCCATAGACCAACGGATAAACAACTTAAAGGAGAAAGTATTACGCCTCATAGACGACTGCAAAAAGACAAAATGCGATTTCGACACAATCGAAACGAGCGCAGCGTCATTTTACCAACTAATAAACCATCGCTACCGTTACGACCCAGGCAACAAGCCATCACTTGGAAGCATATTTTTACAAATCATAGCGCTAGCAGAATCGTCCGAAAGGTACGAATCTGCCAAAACATGGACCAGTCGTCTGATCGAAGCTACAACACGAGACAATACCGACAACTACGACGCGTCGATCAGGAATTTAAAGGACAAGCTCGCCAAATTGGAACAAAAGATCGCATCAAAGAACGGGGGGCATCCTGAGGCAACCCCATCTTCCATCGCGGCACCCGCAATCTCCAGGAAAAGCGTCTTCAGGATCGCCGGGGGGATCTCACTGGGTGGCGGTTCGAACTGGTCCCCTTCGCCATACCAGTTCTCTCCAACCGACCCCGCGTCGCTCCTGGTGGAGCGGAGAGACGACGACACCGTCAGCAATCATTGCCGAGATATCGGCTGCGCCGTCGATGCGAACACTGAACCATCTAGGAGCTTCCAGCTCCTACCTTTATTTTTCTGGGGGATCGAGGGGAGTCTCGCGCACGTTTCAGAAGACCGCGAGATATCCCTCGCAGGCGTCCTTTACTCTGCACCGTATGGCGTCCGAGGCATCTATGGCGGGATCGGTTATGCCACATCGTCGGATCCCTTCGAGTTTCTCTGCTGGAAGCCATGGGTTCGTATCGGGGGTACCCTCCTCGTCGGTTCGACGATCCTGCGCAAAGTCTCCCCCACCACCGTCACATTTAACAACGACACGCTCTCTGCTAGCGCAGGCGCAGAACTATCGTCATGGATCGGGCCACAGCTTGGGGCTCGGCTTGAGCTTGATCTCATGTTCCGTCGCTCTGTCGACATCGGGTTCGGAGTTCACCCATCCTTTCTCGCCAGTTACTATTCGCAAGTCACCTTCTGGATCCCCATCGTATTCCGGTCGCAGTGGGATCTGCCGCTAAAGACAGGTGTCGCGCAATGAAACGCCTCTCCACCCTCTTGGCCCTCGGCGCCACGCTCGCCACTCCCGCACAGGCCACCGCAGACGAGCCTCCCGTGCGCCGGATCGACTCCGCGGAGGTCGTCCGGGATGGAGGTCCCGACGGCTCCAGGTTGCTGATCATCCGAGGCGAGGGGCTTGCGGGAATCAGCGGCATCTCCATCGGCGACACCGACGTGCCCGTGTTCATACCGATGTCGCAGGAGGTCCGCGCCATTCTCCCTGACGTACCGGAGGGCCAGTACCGCGTGCGCCTGCGATGGGGGCGCTTCGTGTCGGAGCCGAAACAGCTTTGCTCGCCGAGCCCGGTCCTCGTCCGAGAGCCGGGGTGCGTGCTCAAAGCCGTCCAGTTCGAGACCGGGCTCCACAAGCTCGACGCAGAAGCACTCGCGACGACGAATGCGAACGCGCGTTGCATCCTCGACTCCGGCCAAAAACGCATCCTCTTGCTCGGATTCGAGAGCCAGTCGGGAAATTCGCCCAAGCTGGCCCAAAGCCGCGCCGACAACGTGAAGTCAGCGCTTTCAGCAGCGCTTGGAAGCAACGCCATCGACATCCAAACCGATGGCCTCTGGAAATGGCTGCCCGCGAAGCTCGGCACGGCTGACGTGGAGAGCCAGCGCGTCCTTTTTGCGGTCCCGGGGTACCCCGACTTCAAAGCCCCACGGCTCGAGCTCGAAGCCAACCTCGATTTTCAAACGAAGGCGAAGGAGCAATTGCTCGAAACCCTCCGCTCCTTCCAGATGAACGGGGTCACCGCCGTCCTGCTCGTCTTTCCTCGCACGGTCAACGGCCAGAAAGCCCAGGAGCCGACGCTCGCGCAAGAGAGCATGAGCAAGGCCCTAGAGGAAGCCGCGCGCATGGCTGGAATGCCGAACGAGCCGCTCAAGGTCTTCGTGGCGTTTGGGGATCCGCCGAACAAGCAGCTCGCCGACAACCTGTCGGGCCGGGCGGCGCCTTCGACGGAGACCCCCAAGGCAGGCTCGCGAGCGGCCTATCTCTATCCTCTCCAATGGATCCCCGGCGCCAAGAACGCGACGACGGCCCCTACCAACCCCGACCCCACCTGCCCAAGCGAGGCCAAGGCTCCGCCGCCGTCGCCCCCCGTCGCCCCCACATGCCCTCCCTGCAAGCCCGCCGTGACCGTGCCGCCGAACGTGCCCGCGAAATGGCCACGCGGCTTCGTGCATGCACGCTTCGGCGGGCTGAAGATGGGCGCTCGTGGCTTCTTCGGCGGTGCACTGAGAAGCGGCGCTTTCCTCGGGGAGGGTGACAACCAGTGGATCGTCGCGATGGATGTGGCCTCCCATTACGCGAACGACGGTTCCCCGTTGTCCGGCGGGAGCCAAGTCCCGCTGCTCATCATGCCATCGCTCGTCTTCGGACGGACCTGGACGTGGCCCAAGGTTCGCACGAGCCTTTCGTTCCTGGGCGGGCCTTTGCTGCCGACATGGAATGGGTTCGCGCTCGACAGCGAGTTTTCGCTGGGATGGCGGATCACGCCCACCTTCGAAATGTTCGCGCAGCCGGGCATCGGGCTCGGGATCTCACCCACCAACGGCGCCGAGCTACGCCTGCAGTTCGGAATCGGCACCATGATTGGCTTCCCATGAAGCCCGTTGATGAACGTGCAGTTGACCGAGGAGCGCGTGGATGAAGCCCTGGCTGCGCCCATGCCCGGTGGAAGGGCGCGCGTTGCCCCTCGACCTCCGCCCTCCCCACGCGCACCGGGTGCGATCCCCGCCAGGATCGCCCCCTGCGCCTCGCGCAACCGGGTCCCCCGACGTCTCGATCGCCCCTTGCGCCCCACGCAACCGGGTCGATGCCGACCTCGATCCCCCCCGGCGCCTCACGCAACCGGGTCGATCGATGCCTCGATCGACCCTCGCGCCTCACGCAACCGGGTCCCTCAACGCCTGGATCGCCCCCAGCGCCTCACGCAACCGGGTCGATCGAGGCCTCGATCCCCCCAATTGCGCAAGCCACACCACACATCCCGTCACTCCTCGTAGAACGCGTCCTCATCCTCGTCGCCCGTCTTTGTTTCCGGGCCCCCCGGACGCCCCCCCGCCCTGCGCGCCTCCTCCTCGTCGAGCACCGCCGGCCGCGCGTCCTGGTCCTGCAGATCCGGATCCCTTGGCACCCGCCGCATCGGATCTGTCGATCCGATCGCCGAAATCGCCACCGTCACCATCGTCCGGAACGTCGGCGCCGATGCGCCCGTCGGGTCCGGGTCGAAGCGCGTCGAAATCAGCTCGAGATCGACCCCGCCCGTCACGAGAATCCCCATCGTCAGCGGCATTCCGAGCGAACCCCCCGCGGCCACCGCCGTCGTCACGAACTTTCCCTCGGGCTGCGGCGTCCCTGCCGGCAACCCGAGCCGCGGCTGCGTCGCGAGCGGCGCTTCGCCGTGGCGGAAGCGCAGGATCCCGCGCGCGATCACGCTCCGGAACTCCCGCCCCCCCCGCGGCCGGCTCCACATTTCGAGCCCCGCCGCATGTTGCGCCCCGAACCCGATCCGCGGGCCGAGCGACGAATACGAAAAGCTGTACGTCCCGACAACCCCGTATCCACGCCCGGCATACCGCGCGTCGATCCGCGCGTCGGGCGCGATCACGCGGGAGGCCTCGTCTTGCAGGAACGAAGGCGGGCTCGCGACCGTGAGCCCGAGCGCCGCGCCGCCGCGGATGCGCCGCGAAATCTCGAAGGTCGTGGATCCGAGGGCCGAGACCGTGGTGATGTCCGCGGGCCCGCGCGTGAGGTCCACGTCGAGCAGCGCGTGCTCGAAATGGGTGAAGCCCGCCCGCACGATCGGGCCGAGGCGGAAGCGCCTGCCGGCGAGCCACGAAAACGACGCGCTCCCGAGGACCGCGTGGCTATCGAGCCCCACCGCATCGGGGTGATCGGCGGCGACGGCGCCCGCTTGTGTGTATCCGGCCTCGAAACGCAGATACGACCGCGGCGACGTGCTCGCGGAAAACCCGAGGCGGCTCCCCAGCGTGTAAATGACCCTTCCCTGGAGGAAGGGATCCCGCGCGGTCAAATCATTCGTGGCGCGCAGCCCGAGCCGCGACGCGAGCAGCGCGTCCGCGGAGATCGAAAACGCCGTGCGCGGCGAGGTCACGACATCGAGCCGCGTCACCGCCGTGCCCGCGATGTCTTGTGGGGTCGTGGCCCCCTGCGTCGCCGCGAGCGCCCGCCCGTACCGCCCTGAAATATCCAGCAAAAAGCCCGCACGTGACGCGCGGGACACGATCCTCGCAGCGCCGTCCACGCTCGTCAGCGCGATTCCGTACCCGCCGCCCGGCGTGATGCCCGTGACCGCGCTTTGCTCGACCGTGACCGCCGCCGTCGCGTCGGTGACGGCGAGCCCTCCCGCGGGGAAAAAGCCCAGCATGCGCCTCCTTTTCGGGCCGTCCGGTGCTTCAGCGGGCCGGCAGCCGCTCCGGCTCCGCGTCCCGCGACGGCGCCTGCGCGTACCGCACGAGCCCAACCGCGAAGCCGAGCCCGTGCGCGAAGTGCATCACGGGAAACATCGCCGCCACGAGGAACACCAGGCGCCCGTGCGCGCGACGCGCGACCCACGCCGCCCCGGCGACGATCGCCAGCGTATACACGGCCACGGCCGCGCGGAGAACGGGCTCTGCCGGCGAATAAAGGAGCGCGAGCGCCACGAGCACGGTGAACGTGAAAAAGGTCGCGAACGGGATCAGGGGCCTCGGCGAAGGCGGCAACCCTCGCAGGAGGATCGTCCGCGCGCGGCCCGCGCCATAGTTGAAATATTGCCGGAACAAACCGACGAACGTCGACCGTGGATAATAATGACCCACGATGTCGCGCGACTGATAAATACGCCCGCCGCGCGCCAGGATCCGCTGGTTCAGCTCGGCGTCCTCGTTCGTGCGCGCGTCCGGGTCGAAAAGGCCCGCGAGCTCGAAGGCCTCGCGGCGGAAGGCGCCGCACCACACGCTCTCCACGTATCCCTCGCGATCGGGATCCCGGGACGCCGATCCGCCCACGCCGAGCGGGCTCCGGAGCGCCGCGCAGAGCGCTTTCTGAAACCTGGTTTTTCCCAGGGGCCGCATGGCGCCGCCCACGTTGAGCGCGCCCGTGCGCCGGAGCGCCGCGACGGACGCGGCCACGTAGCCGGGATCGTAATCAGCGTGCGCGTCCATGCGGATGATCACGTCCCCGCGGGAGCGCTTGATCGCCATGTTCAGGGCCGCGGCCTGGAGGCGCTGGGGATTGTCGAGCAAAACGATGCGAGGATCCTCGGCGACGAGCGCGCGCACGATGTCCGGCGTCCGGTCGAGGGAGCGACCGTCGACGACGAAGATCTCCAGGCGCTCGGACGGATATCGTTGCCCCAAGGCCGCCCGCACGACCCGCTCGATGTGCTCCTCTTCGTTGTAACAAGGAATCACGATCGAACAGAAGGGACGTTCGGCGAGCGTCCGAAGAATCACGCCGCCGCGCCCCGACTCGGGTCCCCAATCATCCATCCCAAGCCCCCCGAAACGCCGCGCAAAGAGCTCGGACCTGCCGAGCCCGGCCCCCCGACCACGACGCGGCCAGCATCCCACGTCGTGGCTCTTTTTCAATCGGGCGAAATCCGAGTCCGATTGCAGGGTGCCCCGGGCGGGCGGATCCAGCGAATCCGTGTTCACGAACATGCGCATTGCGAACGCGAATGCGCGTGCAATGCTCTCCCGCGTTGCTCGGGACAACCCATTTTCCCTCTGGTGCAGGCGAGCGGCTGCGTGTCCTCGCCGTGACGCGGATCTTCCCGAATCGGGTGGAGCCGCTGTCCTGCCCCTTCCAGCGCAGGCAGCTCGCCGCGCTCGCGCGCCTCGCCGATGTAAAGGTGCTCGGCGTCGTGCCGTGGGTGCCAGGCGCGTCGCTGCTCGGGGAGCGCGCCCGGGTCGGAAAGCTCTGCCGCGTGCCCGCGGAGGACACGATCGACGGCCTGCCCGTGGTGCATCCACGCGCGCCCTACCTGCCGCTCGCAGGTCCGTGGCTCTCCGGCGTGAACGGCCCGCTCTACCTCGCGGGCCTCGTCCCGCACCTCGCCGCGTTGCGCCGCCGCTTCGACGTCGTGCTCGGCGCGTTCCTTTTCCCCGACGCGTGGGCCGCGCAGCACCTCGCCCGCGCGCTCGGCCTGCCGTACGCCGTGAAGGCGCACGGCACCGACGTGAACGTGATCGCGCGCTGGCCTTCGGTGCGCGCCCTCGTGCAGGGAACGTTGCGCCGCGCGGGCGTGGTGATCGGCGTGAGCCGTCCGATGCTGGGCGCCCTCGAAGAGCTCGGCGCGCCGCGGGATCGCGTGACGCTCGTCCCGAACGGGGTCGATCGCGCGCTCTTCCAGCCACGAAGCCGCGACGAGGCGCGTGAGGCCCTCGGGCTCGATCCACGTGCGAGGATGCTCGTCTACGTCGGAAGGCTCGAAGCGGCGAAGGGCCTGCACGAGCTCTGCGACGCGCTCGCGTCGCTCGAAGCACGCGCGCCGGGACGGTTCACGATCGCGCTCGTCGGCGACGGATCGCTCCGCAAGACGCTGGAAGAGAAGCGCGACGCGGGCTTGCCGCTCCTCGTCGCCGGCGGGCGTCCTGCCGAGGAGGTCGCGCGTTTCCTCGCCGCGTCCGATGCGCTCGTGCTCCCGAGCTTTCATGAGGGCACGCCCAACGTCGTGCTCGAAGCGCTCGCCGCGGGTCGACCCGTCGTCGCGACGCGCGTGGGCGGCATCCCCGACGTCGTCGCGCACGAGCGCACGGGCCTGCTCGTGCCGCCGCGCGACGCGCCCGCGCTCGCCGCGGCGATCGAACGAGCGACGAGCCACGCGTGGAACGAGGACGAGCTCACGCGCGCCGCGCCGCCCGGCTGGGATCGAAGCGCGGAGGCGCTGCTCGCGGCGCTCGTGCGCGCGAGGGCGGTGTACACGTGAAGCGCGGGAGCACGCTGGGCGCCGCGTCGGCCCTCGCGCTCCTGCTCCTCGCGACCGCGGCGGCGGCCGATGGGCCACGCGTCGTCGTGGTGGACGACGGCGTGCGCGTGCGGCGGGAGGGGCCCGATCTCGATCGAGCGATCTCGCGAGGACATGCGCTCGGCGGAGGGGATCACGCGATCGAGCTCGCGGCCCTCCGCGGCGAGGTGATCGCGATCCAGGTGTTCATCGAAGCCGGCGACACGCCGCTCGACGCCGTCACGGTGGACGTCGCGCCGCCGCGCGCGCCGATCCGCGTCGATCGTTTCGTCGAGTCCTACGTCGAGATCACCGCGCGATCCCGCAACGAAAGGCACGCGGGCGAGTCGCTCGGCTGGACCCCTTCGTCACGACCTCCGGACGAGGATGTGCTCGGCGCCGTGCCCGACGCGCTCGTCCCCGTGGAGCTTGCGCCCGCGTGGCTCCCCTACCCTCTGCGCATCCAACCACGATCCCGCGGCGCGATCTGGATCGACCTCGAAGTCCCCACGAGCACGCCCCCCGGCCGCGTCGCGACGGAGATCATCGTGAAGCACGCGGGCGGCGTCCTCTCGCGTTTGCCCGTGGTCGTCGACGTCGCGAGCGCCGAGCTTCCTTACCGCGCCACGAGCTTCCTCGCCTACTACGACCCGAAGAACCTCGTCGAGCGCATCGGCGCCCTCGAACCCGCGGAGAAGCAGCTCTTCCAGCTCCTCCACCGGCACCACATCGACGCGCTCGGCTCGATTCGCAGCGAGGCCGACCTCGATCGCCTCCGGCCCGCGCTCACGGGCGCTTGGTACACCAAGGAACAGGGCTACGAGGGCCCAGGCGAAGGAGTCCCGTTGACTGCGGTCACGCTCGGCGCCTACGGGACGCTCGGCGATCCGCACCCCGACAAGCTCCGCGGGATCGAGGCGCTCGTCCCGAAGATCCCGGAGGCGGTCGAGGACGTCTTTCTCTACGCGATCGACGAGCAGTGCGAGAGCCCGCGTGGACCCACGTGGCGCTCGCTCCTCGCGCGCTCGCCCGTGCAGAAGCGCGTGCGCGTGGCGCACGCCTGCGCCGAGGATCCACGCCATCAGAAGGTCGATCTCGTCCTTTTGCCCTCGCAGACCTTCCAGCAAGACGCGGCGCTCGGCACGCGTGCGCGAGGCCGCGACGTGTGGGTCTACAACGGAAGGCTCCCGCACTCGGGCCCGCTCCTGCTCGACGTGCCGGCCACGAGCTTGCTCGTGGACGCCTGGATCGCGGCCACGCGGCCCACGGGACGATGGTTCCTGTGGGAGACGACGTTCTGGAACGACAATAACCGCGGCGGCCGCGGCCCGATCGATCCCTTCGTCGTCGCCGAGACCTTCCACAACGACGACGGCGACAGCGCGCTCGGCGACGGCGTCCTCGTCTACCCGGGCAAACAGACCGGACGCTTCGCGCACCACACGGCCGGCTTCGACGGCGTCTTCCCGTCGATCCGGCTGAAGCTCTTGCGCCGCGGGATCCAGGACGCGGGCTACCTCGCGCTCGCGCGGAGCGCGCATGCCGCCGAGGCCGACGTGATCACCACGCGCCTCCTTCCCCGCGCGCTCGACGAGGTCGACCTCGACGAAGCCACGCCGTTCCCCACGGACGCCGCCGCGTACACGGCCGCGCGCGAGGCGCTCCGTGCGCTCGTCCCCGCGGACGGGCGCCTCGACCCTCGGCAAACCGCGGCCGTCCTCGACGCGGGTCGCGCAGCGCGTCAAACGCAACGAGGGCCTATATTTCGAGGCAAATCTCGCCTCGTCGTGGCCTTCACCACGCTCGCGCTCGTCGCCGCGGCCCTCGCCTCATGGCTCATTCGACGCGGCCGGCGCCGTGCTTCGTGATCCGCGGGCGGGCGGCCTAGGGTAAGCTCGCCCTCGCGAATGCCCCCGAAGAAACCATCGTCTGCGGCCTCGCCTCCGCCTCCCGACGTGGGGCTCCTCGAGGAGATCGGCGGCGGCTTCCTCGGCGCGGCGGCCACCGTCGGCGGCATGGGCCTGCTCGGCTACCAGATCCTCCGGAGGCTCGTCACCTTCCGCATCGATCGCGCCGAGACCCTCCGGAACCTCTACCGGATGGGCGTGAAATCGATCCCCATCGTGATCGTCACGGCCCTCTTCACGGGCGCGATCATGGTCATCCAGGCCGCGCCGCTCGTCGTGCGCCTCGGCGCGCAGGGCTTGCTCGGCTGGGGCGCGGGCTTCGGCATCTTGCGCGAGATCGCGCCGCTCTTGACGGCGCTCATGATCAACGGCCGCGTCGGCGCGAACAACACGGCCGAGCTCGGCACGATGGTCGTCACCGAGCAGATCGACGCGCTGCGCGTGCTCGCGATCGATCCCATCGCGTTCCTGATCGCGCCGCGCTTCGTCGCGATCGTGACGACGCTCTTCCTGTCCACGATCTTCGCCGACACGCTCGCGCTGCTCGGCGCCGCGTACGGCGGCCTCGGCCTGCTCGGCGTCGAGCCGAAGACGTTTTACAACGGCCTCACGAGCGGCCTGCTCGGCCTGAGCGACGTCACGAGTGGCCTCGTGAAGAGCATCGTCTTCGGCATCGTGATGGCGCTGTCGAGCTGCCAGTACGGGCTCGGCGTGAAGGGCGGCGCGCCGGGCGTCGGGCGGGCCGTGAACGCGACCGTGGTCGCCTCGGCCGCGGGCATCTTCATCCTCGACTACTTCGTCTCCTTCACGCTGGACTGAGGACACGTGAGCGCGGCGAACACCCACGACGAGCCCGCGCCCGAGAGCGGCATCGACCAGGCCGCCGAGGCGCCGGACGCGTCGCTCGCCGCGGCGGTGGGCGCGCAGGCGATCGAGCTCGTGGGCATGGGCCTCGGGATCGCCTCGGTGTTCGTCCGGACGCTCTACTACTGCGTCCGCGGCCGGCCGGACTTCGGCGCCGTCGTGCGGCAGATGTTCGAGATCGGCAACCGCTCGGTCGTCTTCTTGACCGTGGTGATGGGCTTCATCGGGATGATCCTGGTCCTCCAGGGTGGGCTCCAGGTGAAGCGCATCCTGCCCGAGTTCAGCATGGTCGGCGCCTCGTACCTGGAGCTGCTCGTCCGGGATCTCGCGGCCACGATCAGCGCGCTCATGCTCGCCACGCGTGTCGGCGCGGGCATCGCGGCCGAGATCGGCTCGATGGTCGTCACCGAGCAGGTCGACGCGCTGCGCATGTGCGCGGCCGACCCGATCGACTACCTCATCAAGCCGCGCTTCCTCGCGAGCCTCGTCATGACCCTCTGCCTCGTCGTCTGGGCGGCGGGCGTCGCGATGCTGACGGGCATGCTGACCGCGTACATCATGTTCGATGTCAACCCGCGGACGTTCTTCAACCTGCACCTCGTCGACACGGGCGACCTCGTCGTGGGCCTGGCGAAGTGCCTGGCCTACGGCGCCGCGATCCCGGTCGTCGCGGGCCACTCGGGGCTCACCACGCACGGCGGCAGCGAGGGCGTCGGCTGGGCGACCACGCGCGCTGTCGTGAACGCCTCGCTCGCGGTGATCGTGCTCGATCTCATCCTCTCCGCGCTTGGCTACGTGCTCCTCGGTCCTTAGGTTTCGTTCTGACGAACCCCCATGCCCGAGCTGCCTGAGGTCGAGCACCAGGCGCGCGCGCTCCGCCGGCTCCTCGAAGGGGCGCGCATCGAGCGCGCCGAGGCCGACGCGACGCCCGTTCTGAAAGGAAAAACCACGCCGGCCACGTTCGCGGCGGCCCTCGCGGGGCGCTCGTTCTGCGGGATCGAGCGCGTGGGCAAGCTGCTCTTGCTCTCGTTCGACGCGGGCACGGGCCTCGCCTGCCACCTCGGCATGACGGGCAGGTGGCGGGCCCGCGCGGCTGGCGACGCGCCTCCTCAGCACGGCCGCGCGCGCCTCGTTTTGCAGGATGGCCGCGTGCTCGACTACGTCGACGTGCGGATGCTCGGCCGCCTTCAGATCGTGCCGCGCGACACGTTCGCGACGCTCGTCTCGTCCCTCGGCCCCGATCCGCTGCGTGACGGCCTCGACGCGCAGCGCCTCGGCGCGCGGATCGCCGGCACTTCACGGCCCATCAAGAACGTCCTGCTCGATCAGAGCGTCCTCGCGGGCCTCGGCAACATCCAGGTGACGGAGGCTCTTTTTCGCGCACGGGTACACCCTTCACGCGCGGCCGACGCGCTCACGCCTGCGGAGATCGAAGCGCTCGCCGACGGGATCCTCGCGACGATCATGCACACGCTTGCAGTGCACGAGCGCGACGACGAGATCATCTATCTTTCCGATCGAACCGACGCGCCGAATCCGTTCCTCGTCTACGGCCGCGTGGGCGAACCATGCCCGCGCTGCGGCGCTCCCATTCGCACCCTCACGATCGCCGGCCGCACGAGCCCTCACTGCTCACGCTGTCAAAAGAAGCCAGCAGCCACGAGGCCGGGTAGGCCCAAACGAAGCACCGCGAAGTGAGGGCCGTAGGGGGAGCCCCATCGAGGGCTCCCCCTACCACAAAATTACTCGATCGGGCCTTCGGCGCGGCCGTGGATGAACTGCTGGATGATCGCGTCGTTCGAAGCCTTGAAGTCGTCGGGCGTCCCGATCAGCCGGACGAACCCTTTGTAGAGCATCACGATCCGATCGGCGATCGAGAAGATGCTCACGAGGTCGTGGCTCACGACGATGCTCGTCACGCCGAGCGTGTCGCTGAGCTCGCGGATGAGTTTGTCCACGCGCCGCGCGCTCACCGGATCGAGGCTCGTCGTGGGTTCGTCGAAGAGCACGTACCGTGGGTCGAGCGTGAGCGCGCGCGCGATGGCCACACGCTTGCGCATGCCGTCGCCGAGCTCGGGCGGGAACCTGTCGGCGAACTCGCGCATGTGCACCTGATCGAGCCGCTTGCGCGCCTCGGCGAGCGCCTCCTTCGGCTTCAGGCCTTTGTGTTTGCGCAGCGGCAACGCGACGTTCTCGGCGCAGGTCATCGAATCGAAGAGCGTCGAGTGCTGGAAAACCATCGCGCACTTCATGCGCACTGGGTACATCTGCTCCTCATCGAAGCGGCTGATCTCCTCGCCTTCGAGCCAGATCTCTCCCGCGTCCGGATAGAGCAGTCCGACGATGTGCTTGATGAGCACGCTCTTGCCGACGCCCGATTGACCGATGATGAAAAAAACCTCCCCGTCTTGAACGTCGAAGCTGACGTCCTCGATGACCTTCTTCGTTCCGAAGGATTTGGCGAGGTGGCGGAAGGAAATCATGACGCAGTGGGCCGCGCGCTCGATGTTACGAGGGTCTGCCTTCGCCGACGAACATCGTGCATAGTGGACGCATGGCGAGCCCGCGATCCATCGAGGTCAAGGTCGGCATCCTGATCCTGACGGCCACCGCGCTCCTCGCGGGGTTCATCCTCGTCATGGGCGGCATCAACTTCCAGCCCACGTATGCCCTCTTCGTCGACTTCGACAACCCCGGCGGCTTGCAAACCGGTGCCCCTGTAAAGATCGCCGGAGTCAAGGTGGGAAAAATTACCGAAGTCCAGTTCCGGGGTGGAGAGATCCCGGGCGGCGCGGGCAAACGTGATCCGCTCGTGCGGGTGAAGCTCGAGGTCGAGAAGCGGTATCAGCCGAGCGTTCGTGACAACGCGGTCTTTTACGTGACCTCGTCGAGTGTGCTCGGCGAGCAGTTCCTCGCGCTCGATCCGGGCTCGGGGGATCGGCCCGTGCTCGCGGAGAACGCGATCGTGCGGGGCCTCGATCCGCCGCGCCTCGACATGCTGATCGCCAAGGCCTACGACCTGCTCGACACCACGGTGAACGCGCTCTCGGGCAACAAGGACGAGATCGGCACCGCGCTGAACGGCCTCTCGCGCACGCTGAAGGGCACCGGGGACTTCTTCGACAAGAACGGCGAGCGGCTCGATCGCATCGCGGCGAACGTCGAGCAGATCACGGTGGACACGCAGGACACCGTGCGCGAGGCCAAGCAGAAGTACGTCGAGAACCCGCAGATCGATCGCATCCTCGACAACGTCGATCGCACGACGGGCGCGCTCGCCAAGGACGCGCCGCCCTTGCTCGCGGACGCGAAGACCACGCTCGCGAACGTGAAGCGCGTGAGTGAGACCGTCGGCGGCGAGGGCGAGCAGGCGAAGATCCGCCAGGCGATCGGCGACCTCGCCGAGATCGCCCGGAACACGAAGGGCATCACCCAGGACGCGCAGGCGATCGCCTCAAGCGTGCGGCGCGGCAAGGGCACGGTGGGCGCGCTCGTGATGGACGAGCAGCTCTACGACGATCTCCAGGAGCTCGTGCGCGACCTCAAGCACAACCCCTGGAAGTTCTTCTGGCGCGAGTAGCGCCGCGTCCCCTCAGCGCACGCGAATCATTCGAACTCGAAGAGGGGCTCGCCTTCCTTCACGGCTTGCTCCTCCTTCACGAGGACCGTCGTGATCGTGCCCTCGTCCTCGGCCTCGACGGGCATCTCCATCTTCATGGATTCGAGGATCGCGACGACGGTCCCTTCCTCGATCTTGTCGCCGACCTTGACCTCGATCTTCCACACGTTGCCCGTGATGTGCGCCTTGATGACCTTTGCCATGGGGCGGCGACGCTAGCGGAGGTCCGTCGCGATGGGAAGCAAGTGACGAACCGGTGCTCGCGTGCGCCTGGGCCCGGCGCCGCGGCTGATCCCGGAAACGGCGCTGCCGTCAAGCGGGAAAACGCAGATTGGGGCGCTCTGGCACGGAGTTCACCTGTCTTCCGGGACGAAATCCCGAGGCAGGGCGGGCCCTCGGGAAAAGAATCGACTCCACCCAATTGACAGGCATCTTGGGGAGTTGATACCGACAGGCGCCGCGGTACTCTCACTTTGGCGGGTGTCCTCGGAAAGGCGCAGCCGTGCTGCAGAAGCACGGCGGTCCTCCCCCGGGGCGAACGGCGAGCGCGCTGCTTTCGAAGGAGCCACGACGCATGTCCGAACAGAAGGAAAGCTCGGTCCTGTTCTCCCTCAAGGAGCTCATGAACCTCGAGGAGGACCGTATCAAGCAGGAGGAGGATGCGAAGGCCGCCGCTGCGGCCGCCGCAGAACGAGCCCGGCTCGACGACGAGCGCCGGAAGCGCGAGGAAGAAGAAGCGCGCATCCGGGCCGAGGACGAGCGCAGGGCCTTGGAAGAGCGCAAGGCCCGCGAAGAGGCCGCGCGCCTCGAAGCGATCCGTCAGGCCGAGGTCGAGAAGGCCCGCGTCGAAGCCGAGCAGAGGGCGCGGCTCGAGGCGATGAACGCGCAGCAGCAGCACGAGCGCAAGCTCGCCGAGCTGCAGCACGATGAGTCGAAGAAGAAGCTGCGCAAGACGCTCTACGGCGTGGTCGCAGCGGTCGTCGTCATCGGCGGCGTCACGACCGGCCTCATCATCAACCAGAGCCAGAAGGCCGAGCAAGAGCGCCAGGCTCTCGCCGATCAGGCGCGGCAGGCCGAGGAAGATCGCAAGAAGGCCGAGCAGCAGGCGAAAGACCAGCAGGCGAAGGTCGACAGCCTTCTCAGCCAGTTGACGAGCGCGAAGGACGAGGCGACGCGCCTCGCCCTGCAGAAGCAGCTCGACGAAGAGAAGGCGAAGCAGGACGCGGCCAAGAAGGGCGGCGGCGGTGGTCCGCGGCCCGCGGGCGGCGGCGGCGCGGCCAAGCCCTGCAACTGCGCGCCCGGCGATCCGCTCTGCAGCTGCCTCTGATCCCGTCCAGGCGAGCGGCCCGCGCGAACGCAGATGCGGGCCGCCGTTTGCATCGCAAAGGTGCAAACGCATGAAGCGCACGGCTCCCGAGAAGGCCCTGGACACCTCGTCCGGCGCCGAGGCTCCCTCCCCCCATGACCCCGAACCATCTCCGATGAACGACGCGACGAGGCGGCTCGTCTTCCCGCTGGATTACGGCTCGCTCGATGAAGCCCGGGCCGGCGCGCGTGTCGTCGCTCCGTCGGTCGGCGTGCTCAAGGTGGGGCTCGAGCTCTTCGTGCGGGAGGGACCCGCGGCGATCGCGGCGTGCCACGATCTCGGCCGGGACGTTTTTCTCGACCTGAAGCTCCACGACATCCCCGAGACCGTGGGCCGCGCGGTGCAAAGCGCGGCGTCGCTCGGGGTCCGGTACCTGACGGTCCACGCGCACGGCGGCCGCGCGATGCTCGAACGTGCAGCCGAGGAGGCCGCGCGTGCGAGCGCGCCGCTCACGATCCTCGCGGTCACGGTGTTGACCTCGCTCGACGCGGAGGACCTCGCGGCGCTCGGTTTGTCCGCGTCCCCGGCGGAACAAGCGGAGCGGGTCGCGCAGCTCGCGTGGGACGCGGGGGTGCGAGGGTTCGTCGCGTCTGCGTCGGAGGCGACGAACCTCCGGCGCGCGCTCGGGCCGGAGGCGCTGCTCGTCACGCCGGGCATCCGGCCGGCGGGCAGCGCGGCCGGGGATCAGAAGCGGATCACGACGCCGGCGCAGGCGATCACGAGCGGGGCGGATTTGCTCGTCGTCGGGCGGCCGATCCGCGATGCGGCGAGCCCGCTCGACGCGGCGCGCGCCGTCGTGGCGGAGATCGAAGGCGCGCTCGCTGCGAGGAGAGCATGAGTCGACTCGTCTATGGCCTTCAGCCCGTCCGCGAAGCCGTGCGCGTGCACGGCGACGCCCTCGAACGTGTCGTCGTCGAGCAAGGCGGGAGCCCCAAGATCCAGGCGGTTGGACGCTTCGCCGAGGGCCGCGGCGTCCGTGTCGAGACCGCGCCCCGCGTCGAGCTCGACCGTCGCACCGGCGGCGGCAGGCACCAGGGGGTGCTCGCGGTCGCGCCGGATCTCCGGATCCGCGGCGTGGATCAGCTCGCGATCGAGCCGACGTCCATCGTCGTCGCGCTCGACGGGATCATGGATCCGCAGAACTTCGGGGCGATCGTGCGCAGCGCCGTCGCGCTCGGGGCGACGGGGATCGTCTGGCCCGAGCACAGCTCCGCGCCGCTCTCGCCGGCCATGTTCCGCGCGTCCGCGGGCGCCATCGAGCACGCCACGCTCTGCCGTGTTTCGTCCTTGCCGGAGGCGCTGCGATCCCTCGCGGATCGTGGCGTCACCGTGATCGCGCTCGACGCGCAGGGGCCGACGACGCTCGGCGCGGTCGATCTGCGCGGCCCGGTGGCGATCGTGATCGGTGCCGAGGACAAGGGCGCACGCAAGGCTGTGCTCCGCGCCTGCCAGCACGTCGCGCGCCTGCCGATGGCGGGGCCGATCGGATCCCTCAACGCCTCGGTCGCGGGCGCGCTCGCGCTCTACGAGGTGCTCCGCCAGCGGCAGGTGCCCACCTGAGAGCCCCACGCGCGGCCTGGGCGGCGATCGTCCTCGCCGCCGTGCCGCTCCGGTTCGCGCTTGCCTTCGGGACGGATCTCTCCCCGGACGAGGCGTACTACCTCGCCGCGGCGCGCGCGCCGGGCGCCCTGCCTCCGCTCGTCGACCACCCGCCTCTCCTCCCGCTCCTGCTCCGCTTCGTCGATCGGCTCACGGCCTTGCCCGTCGAGCTCCGCGTCCGGCTTGTCCCGCTCGTGTGTTCGCTCGCCCTCTCGATCGCCACGGTGGCCCTCGCGCGTCGCCGCGGCGCGGACGCCTCGGGGCAGAACCTCGCGGCCCTCCTATCGAGCTTCGCGCTCCTCCCGGTCGCGGGCGGCTTCGTCGCCACCCCGGACGGCCCCGCCCTCCTCGCCCTCGTGCTCGCCTTGTTGTGGGCTGAGCCCGCGCCCGAGGCCGCCGCCGCGTCCCTCCCACGAAGGCTCGCCGTCGCGCTCGGCCTCGGGCTCGTGGGGGCCGCGGGCGCCCTCGCCAAGGTGGTCGTCCTTCCCCTCTTCCCGCTCATCGTCGTCCTGGCCACGCGCCGCCGCCTCGGCGAGCGCCTCCTCGCCCTCGCTCCCCTCGCCCTCGCCGGCCCGCTGCTCGCCCCGAGCCTCGCCTTCCAGCTCCGGCACGCCTACGCCCAGCAGGCGCCCGTGTTCACGCTCCTCGGCGCCCTCGGGGCCCTCGCCGCGGCCGCGCTCGCCCAGGCGCTGCTCTGGACCCCTTGGACCCTCTTCCACGGCGCCCGCGCCCTCCGCACCTCTCCGCCCGCCGACCGGGCCGTCGTCCTGCTCCTCACGGCCCTCGTCGCCGCCTCGGCCCTCGCGCGGGCCGTGCCCCCCGAGCCGAACTGGTATGCGCCTTCGGCTTTGATCCTCGTGGTCGCGTGTGCTCGGACCGGTAAGGATTTGGCCCCGCGCGCGCGACTTGCCATGCTGCTCGCCGTCCTCGTGCCCACGGCGATCGCGGCCGCGCACACGATCCGGCCCTTTTTGCCGCTGCCGCTCCGAGCCGACCCCACCGCCCGCCTCCACGGCTGGCGGAGCGGGGACGGGCCTGTCGACGCGCCGGGCGTGGGCCCTTATGGCGCCGCCGCAGAGCGATGTGTGTATCAGTTCACGTGCTCGGAAATAAACGACTACTTTCGAACACTTAACAAGTAGCCTTCAAGGCTCTACTTCATCACCGAATTTGCCTGAACGAGCGGCCAGGGAAAGGGCTTCTTCGTTCGTTTCAAGCGAATGACCCTCGCGCGCCAGAAGATCGCCGAATTGTTGATCAATTTCGCGCACTTGGACATGACGCCCGGAGAAACTCCTCGCATTTCGCCGAGATAGTTCAGGCGATACACGAAGGGAGGCCGGCCGGTCGCCAAGCGCGCGATATCGATCCGGTTCTCCCGGGAACCGGCTCGAAGCGAGTTCGCCCACATCGGGTTTGGGAGGACGAACCCTCACGTCGCGCGTGCATGTGAGCCGATCGGCAGGACGAACGTTCAGGATGCGGGGCGGGTGCGTCCGAGGACGCGGGCGAACCGCGCGAGGGCCTCGTCGACGTCGTCCGCGGTGGTCTCTTCGCCGAGCGAGAGCCGCACCGCCGCGAGCGCGCGCGCCTCGCCCACCATCGCCGCGAGCACCGGCGAGGGCTCAGCCGTGCCCGCGCTGCAAGCCGACCCGCTGGAGACCGCCACGCGTTCGAGGTCGAGCGCCGCGCAGAGCTCCTCCCCACGCCAGCCCGGAAAGGAGAGGTTCGTCACATGAGGCGCACGCTCGGCCGCGCCGTTGGGCAGCGGCTCGGCCCCGGCCTCGTGGCCCAGCCGAACGAGCTCGGCCTGGAGCCGATCCCGGAGCGGCGCGAGCTCGGCGTACCGGGCGGGGGTGTGTCGCGCCCGCTCGGCCGCCACGGCGAACCCCGCGGCCGCGACCGGATCCTGCGTCCCCGGCCGGAGCCCGCGTTCCTGCGAACCGCCGTACAGGAGACGCGACAGCCGCACCGACGGCGCCGTGAGCAGCGCGCCGATGCCCTTGGGCCCCCGGATCTTGTGCGCGGCCACGCTGACGAGGTCCGCGCCTTCGAGGGTCGCGCGCGGCAGCTTGCCCACGGCCTGCACCGCGTCGACGTGGAGGAGCGCCCCCCGCGACCGGCAGAGCGCCGCGACGGCCGCGACGGGCTGGATCACGCCCGTCTCGTGGTTCACGGCCTGAAGCGCGACGAGCTGCACGGAGGCTCCCGACGCAGCCGCGCGATCCATGGCCTCAGCGACGGCCTCGGGCGCGATCCGCCCCGAGGGCTCGGGATCCACCCACACAACGAGGACCCCCCGCGCGGAAAGGTGTTCGGCGAACCGAACGACGCTCGGGTGCTCGATGCGGCCCACGACGAGCGCAGGCTGCGAAGGCGCGCCGCCCGCCGAGGCGAACGCATGGTGAAGCGCGAGGTTGTTCGCCTCGGTCCCGCCCGAGGTGAGCACGACGTCCCGCGGATCGAACCCCACGAGCGCGGCAACCGCCTCGCGCGCGTCCTCGACACGCGATCGCGCTCGCCGCCCCGGCCCATGCACGCTCGCCGGGTTGCCCCACGACGAGCTCGCCGCCTCGACCATCGCGGCGACGACGTCCGGATGCGGCGGCGTCGTCGCGTTCCAGTCGAGGTAGACGATCCTCACCGCTCCTTCTCCGCGTCCGGCGACGGCAGCTCACCCGGCGCGCGTTGCGCGACCGTCAGGAAAAACGCCGCGCCGCCGAGCCGCACGCCCTCGATGATCTCGTTGCAGGGCGAAGCGAGCTTGAGCTCACCGCCGAGCCCGCGCGCCGTGCGCCTCGCGATCGCGAGCCCCACGCCCACGCCCCCGTGCTCGCGCGTGACCGATCCGTCGACCTGGTAGAACGGATCGAAGATGCGCTGCTGCTGATCGGGCGGGATGCCCGGCCCGGTGTCGCCCACGCAGAGCTCGTAGTGCCCCGAGGCGAGGCGCGCCACACGCACGCCCACGGTGCCACCGGACGGCGTGAACTTCGCGGCGTTCTCGAGCAAGTGCACCATCGCGCGCTGGAGCCGGCCCGCGTCGCCCCAGCCGGGGAGCGGGCCGCGCGGAAGATTCTCGACGAGGTGGATCCGCGCCTCGGCGAGGTTGTCGGCGACCTGCGCGACGGCCCTGCGTGTCGTGTCGAGGAAGTCGTAGTCGACGTGGATGAAGCGCATGCGCCCCGTCTCGAGCCCCGTCACGTCGAGCAGGTTGTCCATGAGCGATCGCAGCCGCCGGACGCAGTCATCCATCGCCCGCAGCGCCTTGCCCTGCGCCCGCGTGAGCGGCCCGAGCTCCTCGTCGAGCAAGAGCTTCACGTAGCCGACGATCGGGGTCATCGGCGTCGCCAGCTCGTGCGAGATGTTCCGGTAGAACTCGGTGCGCGCGGCGTCCGCCTCACGCAGCCGCGCGTTGGCCCGGCTGAGCTCGGCGACCTTCTCTTCGAGGTGCTGCACGATGCGCTGGCTCTGCTGGCGCAGGCGCACCGCGCCGGCCGAGACGGGCATGTTCTCGCGCGTGCCTTGCTGGATGTAGCGCTCGATCACGGTCGCGAACGAGCGGGCGTCGATGGGCTTCTGCAGGAAGCCGTCGCAGCCGACGGCGAGGCTCGTCTCGCGGTCGCCCTCGGCCGTGATGGCCACGATGGGCACGCCCGCGAGCTGCTGCTCGCCGCGCAGGCGCAACGTCACCTCGAACCCGTCGAGCCCGGGGATGTTGAGGTCGACCAAGATGAGGTCGGGCGCCATGCCGCTCACTGCCAGCCGGACGCCCTCGAGCCCGTCGGCAGCGTCGATCACCTCGTGGCCTGCCTTCTGAAGAAGCTTGCGCACGAGCAGGCGGTTCGCGGGATCGTCCTCGATGTGAAGGATGCGGGGCATTCTTGGGGCCATCGTACCCCGACCTCGGCCACCTTTTGCTGCAAACGCGCAGGTTGACGGCCGGCCGGACGTCGGCAATACGTGCCGGCCATGCGCCTGCGTCTCCTCCCGAACATCGTGCTCCTCTTCGTGGCCACCGGTTGCTGCAACGCGGGCACCGATTCGAGCCAGAGCGCAGCGCCCTCCGAGAGCGCCGCGCCCCCCGTGCCCTCGGCCGCAGCGCCGAGCGCGCCCTTCGCCTCCGCCGCCGAGGCGCCCGCGCCCGCGCCCACGGCGGAGCGACAGATCGCCGGCGCCGCGCACATCCTCATCGCCTGGAAGGGCGCCGAGCGCGCGCCGAAGACGGTGACGCGCACCAAGGACGAGGCGAAAAAGCGCGCAGGGGAAGTCCTCGCCCAGGTGAAGGACGGCAAGCAGACCTTCGAGGAGCTCGTCGCGAAGTACACCGACGACACGGTCTCGAAGGCCGCGAACGGCGCCATCGGCAACTTCGAACGCAACGCGATGCCGCCGGCATTCGCGGACGCGACCTTCGCCATGGAGGTCGGCACGATCTCGGACGTCGTCGAGACGGCCCAGGGCTACCACATCATCAAGCGGACCAGGTGACCATGTCTGAAGGGGAGGCGACGCAGGACCCGAGCGCCGAGGACGTCGCGAAGGGCGCCGAAGCCGACGAGGCAAAGGCGCCGGAAGGCGAAGCCAAAGGCGCGGCCAAGAAGGCGAAGGGCAAGGCCAAGGCGGCGTCGAAGGACGCGGCCAAGGCGTGGAACCCCACCGGCGTGCTGCCGGCGCAGCAGGCGTACGCGCTCGCGGTGCTGAGCGGCTTGCTCTACTTCCTCGGCTTCCCGGGCATCGACATCTGGCCGCTCTCGCTCGTCGCGCTCGTGCCGCTCATCGTGGCGATGCGCGGCCAGCCGGTGCGCCGCGCCGCGGGCCTCGGATGGACGGCCGGCTTCACGATGACGATGACCGGCTTCTACTGGCTCCTGGAGATGCTCAAGGTCTTCAGCGGCTTCCCGGTGCCGCTGTGCATCCTCTTCATGGCGATCCTCTGCGCCTACCAGGGCGGCCGCATCGCACTCGCCGGCTGGCTCTACGGTCGCGCCGAGACCCGCGGATGGCCCGCGCCGCTCGTCTTCGCGCTCGCCTTCGCCGCGAGCGAGCTCGTCTTCCCGCTGCTCTTCCCCTGGTACTACGGCGCCTCGGTGCACAACGCGCCCGTGCTGATGCAGGTCGCGGATCTCGGCGGCCCGATCCTCGTCGGCCTCGTGCTCGTCTGCGCGAACCTCGGCCTCGCCGAGATCGTCCTCGCCTGGCGCAAGAAGGAGAAGGCCGATAGCCGCATCGTCGCGATCGGCATCGCCGTACCGCTGCTCGCGGCCGGCTACGGATTCCTCCGGGTCCGTACGATCGGCCAGACGATGGCCGAGGCGAAGAAGGTGCGGATCGGCATCGTGCAGGGGAACATGGGCCTCTTCGATCGGAAGAACGCCTACCAGATCTACGTGAACCGCACGAAGGAGCTCGCGAAGTCGAAGGAGGTCGACCTCGTGGTGTGGAGCGAGGGCGCCGTCCCCGCCCCGCGCGTCGTCACCGAGGCGAGCTACAAGGACGAGGTCCAGAAGAGCCTCACGAAGCAGCTCGGCGTCCCGACGATCGTAGGCTCGGTGCTGCGCACGCCGCCGAGCACGCCAGGCGGGCGCATGACGTACTTCAACACGGCGCTCATGGCCGGCGACGAGGGCAAGATCCTCGGCCGCTACGACAAGCAGTACCTGCTCGCGTTCGGCGAATACCTGCCCTTCGGCGACATGTTCCCGGTCCTCTACAAGTGGTCGCCGAACTCGGGCCAGTTCACGCCGGGCACGTCGCTCGACGCGTTGCCCTGGGGCGAGCACAAGATCGGCGCGCTCATCTGCTACGAGGACATCCTGCCCTCATTCGTGCAAAAGCTCGTGAAGCACGGCGATCCGGACCTGCTCGTGAACCTCACGAACGACGCGTGGTTCGGCGACTCGACAGAGCCGTGGATCCACCTCGCGCTGGCGAAGCTGCGCGCCGTGGAGCACCGGCGCTTCCTCGTGCGCGCGACGAACAGCGGCGTCAGCGCAATCGTCGACGCAACAGGCCGCGTGGTCGCGCACGGAGGCACCTTCCGCGAGGAGACGATCATCGGCGAAGGCCGCTTCATGCGGGCCTGGACGCTCTACGGCGCGATCGGCGACGTGCCGTGGTACCTCGCGACGGCAGCGATCGTGGCCATGGGCATCTGGAGCCGGCCGAAGCGCGCGCCGAAGGCAGCATAGCGCCGGGGTTTCACCCCGGACCCCGACCAGGGGTTGTCCACCCCTGGACCCGGACCAGCGAGGCGCTGGACCCGGGGTCGATGAACTGCGCGATGCGCAGTTCATCGAACAGGCCCGCTCAAGACCAGCCGCGGCGTTGCCAACCGAGACAGCCGCGCTGCGGGTTCTGCTGTCGACCTGGCTTCTTCGTCGGCCTGTTTGAAAAACTGCGCGGAGCGCAGTTTTTCAACCCTGGGTCCAGCCCCTGGCTGGTCCGGGGTCGAGGGGGCGGACAGCCCCCCGCGGGGTCCGGGGCAGCGCCCCGGCGCAACGTCCCCGAAGAGAGCCTATGCCTTCGGCTTGCGCTGCGGCTTCGCGGGTGCAGACGCTGGCTCCGGCGGTGGTGTGGGCGAGCTGCTCCTGTACGGCAGCGTCGTCCGCAGCACCTCGCGCGGGATGTGCGGCGTGGGGACGTGTGGACCGGACTGAATTTCCTTCTCGATCGCGTTCAGCGTCTCGGATCCGAGCCTGCGCGCGGGCTCGACGCTGATGTCTGGTGACGTGTCCCGGCCGCGCCGCGACTTGCGGCTCGACGTGACCTGCGTCGCCTCGCCGCTTCGCGCGACCTTCTCGGCTGCGCGGTTGATCATCGGCTCGATCGCGCGGAGGCCGATCCGCAGCGCGTTCGTCACCCGCCGCGCCTCCGTCCCGCCGCGGACGACCAGACAAAGCACGGCTCGGTTTGCCGCGACGCCGACGTGGCAGTCGAGCGAGAGCGTCCCGGCCCGCGACACGAGCTCTCCGTGCGCGAGCTTGACCAGCACGACCCGATCGGTCCCTGCGACGACGTCTGCGGCCGCGGAGAGCGTCTTTCGCGCCCCCTCGGGGATCTCCCGCGGCCCTCCCTTCGTGACGAGCTCGCCACGACGGGAGAGCACGAACGCATAGATCGCGTCCGCGTCGACCCGGACACGCTCCACGACGTCATCGAGTTGGGACATGGCCCCCGAGTCTACCAGGGGCCCGCGCCGCCGCGTCGGACAACCTCAGTACGACTTCGCGAACACCACCCGCTGCCGGCTCGGCTTGCCGGAGACGATGCAGCGCCCCTCTTCCTGCAGGTCCTTCGCGTCGGCCACGCCGTCGATGCCCGAGAGCGGGATGCAGCGGATCGTCACCTTGAACTTGTCCTTGAGATGCGCCTCGACCTCGGGCTCGCCCGACCAGTGCGCGAGCGCGAACCCGCCGTGGATCTCGGGTTTGTCCTCGTTCTTCGCCGTGAAGAACTTCTCGAAGTCCTTCATGTCGTCGATGCGCTTCGTGTTCGCGGCGCGGTGCTGCTTCGCCTTCGTGAGCAGGCCGCTCTGGATGTCGGCGAGGATCTCGGGGATCTTCGTCACGAGCTCGGCGCGCCCGAGCGTCGCCTTGTCCTTCGTCCCGCGATCCCGGCGCGCCACCATCACCACGTTGCCGTCGACGTCGCGCGGCCCGATCTCGATGCGGATCGGCGCGCCCTTCTTGATCCACTCCCACTGCTTGTCGCCGCCGCGGATGTCGCGCTTGTCGACCTCGACCTCGATCGGCCGCCCGCCGTAGCTCGTGCTCCGCAGCTCCGCTGCGACCGCGTCGACGTACTCCATCACCTTCGCCTTCGTGTCGTCGCCGCGCAGCACGGGCAGGATCACCACGTGTGCAGGCGCGAGCCGCGGCGGCAGGATGAGCCCGTCGTCATCCGCGTGCGTCATGAGCAGACCGCCGATGAGCCGCGTCGACACGCCCCACGACGTCGTCCACGCGTACTCCTCCGTCTCCTTCGCCGTCTGGAACTTGATCCCGCTCGCCTTGGCGAAGTTCTGCCCGAGGAAGTGCGACGTCCCGGCCTGCAGCGCCTTGCGGTCCTGCATCATCGCCTCGATCGCGAAGGTATCGACCGCGCCGGGGAACCGCTCGCTCGCCGTCTTCGGCCCCTTGATCACGGGCATCGCCATGAACTCTTCGGCGAACGTCGTGTACACGTCGAGCATCTGCATCGTCTCGGCGCGCGCCTCCTCCTCGGTCGCGTGCGCCGTGTGCCCCTCTTGCCAGAGGAACTCCGTCGTCCGCAAAAAGAGCCGCGTCCGCAGCTCCCAGCGCACCACGTTCGCCCACTGGTTGATGAGCAGCGGCAGATCCCGGTAGCTCTGCACCCAGCTCGCGAACGCCGCGCCGATGATCGTCTCCGACGTCGGCCGCACGATGAGCGGCTCCTCGAGCTTCGCCTCGGGATCCGGCACGAGCCCACCCTCGGGCCCGGCGACGAGGCGGTGGTGCGTCACGATCGCGCACTCCTTGGCGAACCCCTCGACGTGCTCGGCCTCTTTTTCGAGGAACGACTTCGGGATGAAGAGCGGGAAGTACGCGTTCTTGTGGCCCGTGGCCTTGAACATCCGGTCGAGCTCGCGCTGGATGTTCTCCCACAGCGCGTAGCCCCACGGCTTGATCACCATGCAGCCGCGTACCGGCGAGCTCTCGGCGAGATCGGCGGCACGCACGACCTGCTGGTACCACTCGGCGTAGTCCTCGGCGCGGGTCGGGGTGATGGCAGTCTTCGGGGCGTCATTCTTGGCCACAGCGCGTTCCTCCGCGGCCGCCTCTATCACTTTTCCGGCGAGAGGGCGAACAAGCGAACACGCGCCGCCCCCAAACCCCTCTCCGAAAAACGGGAACCGTGATAACCGTGGCGCGCCTTGGCCCACGACAAGCCCGAAGCGAGCGCGCCTGACGCGCACGGAAAAGACGGCCATCTCCAGCGCGGACCCCTCATCGCCATCGGCGGCGCGGAGGACAAAGTCGGCGCGCGGAATGTCCTGCGTGAAGTCGTCCGTCACGCCGGCGGCCCCAAACAAGCCCGGATCGCCGTCTTCCCCACGGCCTCCAGCATCCCCACCGAGCTCGCGGGGACGTACGAGGCGATCTTCCGCGAGCTCGGCGCCGACGTGCACGTCGTGCGGATCGAGTCGCGCAGTGACGGCGAGGATCCGCGGATCCTCGCCCTCGTCAAGGAGATGACCGCGGTCTTCTTCACGGGCGGCGATCAAGGGCGCATCGTGACGATGCTCGGCGGCACCGAGCTCGCTCGTACGATCCGCCGCGCGCACCGGAGTGGCTGCGTCGTCGCCGGCACGTCGGCGGGCGCGAGCGTCCTCTGCGACCACATGATCGCGCAGGGCAAGAAGGGCTACGCGCCGCGCCGCGAGCTCGTCATGCTCGCGCCGGGCCTCGGCCTCACGCGCAAGCTCGTCATCGACCAGCACTTCGCGCAGCGCCACCGCATCGGCCGGCTCTTCTCCGCCGTCGCGATGAACCCCTTCTTGATCGGCGTCGGCATCGACGAGGACACGGCGATCGTCCTGCGCTCCGACAAGAAGATGGACGTCATCGGCCGTGGCACGGTCACGATCATCGACGGCTCCAAGATCCAGCACACCGACATCCACGAGGTCCCGCGAAACTCGTCCGCGGCGCTGCTCGGGTTGTCTGTCCACGTCCTCACGCAGGGTTGCGGCTACGACATCGATGGTCGTCAGCCCTCGTGGCCATCCCGCAGCAAGGAGGCAACGTGAAACTGCTCGAAACACGCGTCTACCGCGGCCCCAATCTGTATGGATATCGCCCCGTCATTCGCCTGACCCTCGACCTCGAGGAGCTCGAGCAGTACCCGAGCAACAAGATCCCCGGCTTCGTGGATCGGCTGCTCGCCGACGTGCCCACGCTGCACGAGCACGGCTGCTCCTACGGCGAGCCCGGCGGCTTCATCCGCAGGCTGCAGGACGGCACGTGGTTCGGGCACATCACCGAGCACATCGCGCTCGAGCTCCAGTGCCTCGCGGGCACGCCCGTCACGTACGGCAAGACGCGCACCGCGCACCGCGAGGGCGTCTACCACGTCGTCTACAGCTTCGAGGAGGAGTCGGTCGGCAGGCGCGCCGGCGAGCTCGCGCTGCGTTACTTGCAAGGGCTGCTGCCCGCGCACTTCCCCGATCACCTGCCCTCCCTCGCCGACCTGAATGCCGAGATCGAGAACCTCGCGCGGCTCGCGGAGCGCATGGCGCTCGGCCCGTCGACGCGCAGCCTCGTCGACGAGGCGAAGCGCCGCGGCATCCCGACGATGCGCCTCAACAAGCACAGCCTCGTGCAGTTCGGCTGGGGCACGCACCAGAAGCGCATCCAGGCCACGGTCACGAGCGAGACGCGGCACATCGCCGTGGAGATCGCGCAGGACAAGGAGCTCACGAACTCGCTGCTCGAACGCGCGGGCCTGCCCGCGCCGCAGCAGGAGCGCGTCTACTCCGAAGACGAAGCCGTCGAGGCGGCCGAACGCATCGGCTACCCCGTCGTCGTCAAGCCCATGGATCTCTCGCACGGCCGCGGCGTCGCGTTGAACCTCACGACGCCCGAGGCCGTGCGCGACGCGTACACCAAGGCCTACGACCTTTCGAGCTACGTCCTCGTCGAGACCTTCCAGCCCGGCAAGGACCACCGCGTGCTCGTGGTGAACGGCGAGGTCGTCGCCGTCTCCGAGCGCGTGCCGGGCCACGTCGTCGGCGACGGCAAGAGCACGATCAAGGAGCTCGTCGACGTCGTGAACACCGACCCGCGCCGCGGCGTTGGCCACGAAAAAGTCCTCACGCGGATCGAGATCGACGATCAGGCGAACCGCCTCATGGGCCAGGCCGGCGTCACGCTGGAGACCGTGCTCCCCGCGGGCCAGGTCTTCGCGCTGCGCTCGACGGGCAACCTCTCCACGGGCGGCACCGCGATCGATCGCACCGACGTGATCCACCCGGACAACATCGACATCAGCGTGCGCGCCGCGAAGGTCGTCGGCCTCGACGTCGCGGGCATCGATCTCATCTGCCCGGACATCTCGAAGAGCGTGCGCGAGCACGGCGGCGTCATCGTCGAGATCAACGCCGCGCCCGGCTTCCGCATGCACGTCTCGCCGACCGTCGGCACGCCGCGCAACGTCGCTTCGCCCGTGCTCGAGATGCTCTTCCCGAACGGCGCACCGGCGCGCATCCCGCTCGCGGCGATCACCGGCACGAACGGCAAGACCACGACGAGCCGCATGGTCGCGCACATCCTCAAGATGAGCGGCAAGCGCACGGGCCTCACCACGACGGACGGCATCTACATCGACGGCGAGCGCATCCTGAAGGGCGACATGACGGGCCCGTGGAGCGCGCGCGTCGTGCTCACGGATCCGACCGTGGAGGCCGCGGTCCTGGAGACGGCGCGCGGCGGTGTTCTTCGCGAGGGGCTCGGCTGGGATCGCTGCGACGTCGGCGCGGTGCTCAACGTCTCGGCCGATCACCTCGGCCTCGCGGGCATCGACACGGTCGAGGACCTCGCGTTCGTGAAGCGGCTCGTCGTGGAGGTCGTGCGCGACGGCGGCACGAGCGTGCTCAACGCGGACGACGAGCTCGTGCGCGAGATGGCGGACAAGGCGGGCGGCCGCGTCATGTGGTTCTCGCGCTCGCCTTCGAACGAGACCGTCCGCAAGCACGTGCGCGCGGGCGGCCGCGCAGCGGTGCTCGAACAAGGCGTCAACGGCTACATGATCACGATCTACGACGGCGACAGGCACGTCCCTGTCACGTGGACACACCTCGTCCCCGCCACGTTCGAGGGCAAGGCGAAGTTCAACGTCGAGAACGCGCTCGCGGCGGCGGCGATCGCCTTCTCGATGGGCATCTCGCTCGAACACATCCGCCAGGGCCTGCGCACGTTCACGACCTCGTTCTTCCAGGCGCCCGGCCGCTGCAACGTCTTCGACGAGCACCCGTTCCGCGTGATCGTCGACTACGGCCACAACGCGGCGGCGATGTCGAAGATGGCCGAGCTCGTCCTCGGCCTGCGCCGCGAGCGCTCGATCGGCGTGCTCATGGCCGCGGGCGATCGGCGCGACGACGACATCCGCGCGATCGGCCGCGAGGCGGCGCGCGCGTTCGACGTGGTCATCGCGAAGGAGGACGCGTCGCGCAGGGGCCGCAAGCCCGGCGAGATCGCGTCGCTGCTCGCGGAGGGCGCGCGGGAGGCGGGCAAGGCCGAGGAGCAGATCCTGAAGAGGCTCGACGAGAAGGAGGCCGTGGACACGGCGCTCGCGATGGCGCGGCCCGGCGACCTCGTGGTCCTGTTCGCGGACGACGTCACGGCCTGCTGGAAGCAGGTCATCTACTGGGGCAAGGAGCGTACGTCGCACCTGCCTGCCCTGCCGGACGAGGCCTGAACGTGAAATACGCCATTCTGACGCACGGGGGCGCGGCCTCGCCGCACGTCCATTCGGACGGCTGCGTGAAGGCCGCGGAGTCGGCGCGCTCGGTGCTGGAGCGCGGCGGCGACGCGCTCGAAGCGGCGCTCGCGGCGACGGTGATGCTGGAGGACGACCCGCGCTTCAATGCGGGGACGGGCTCGAATCTGCGTTTCGATGGAAAAACCATCGAAATGGACGCGTCCGTGATGACGAGCGACGCGAGGTTTGGCGCGGTCGCCTGCATTCAGCGGGTGAAGAACCCGATCCTCGTGGCGGCGAAGGTGATGGAGACGCCGCATTTGCTGGTCGTGGGGGACGGCGCCACGCAATTCGCCCGCGCGCATCGATTCCCGGATTACGATCCGCTCACGGAGAAGGCGCAGGCCAAGCACGCGCGGGCGATGGCGGAGCTCCGGGGCCAAGGCGACGGCGATTACGCGGCGGACGCGGCGCCGTGGCTCACGATCGATTGGAAGTCGCTCTGGAACTTCGGCGGCGAGGCGCCCTTCCAGGACACGGTAGGCGCCGTCGTGCGGGACAGCCAGGGCCGGTTTGCGGCGACGGCATCGACGGGCGGGACGGTGTACATGCTGAAGGGCCGCGTGGGCGACTCGCCGCTCATGGGCTGCGGCGTCTACGCGGGCCCGGCAGGCGCGGTGGCCGCGACGGGCGTGGGCGAGGAGATCGTGCGGCGGTTCCTGTCGAAGACGGTCTACGACTGGCTCGAAGAAGGCATTCCTGCGGCGCGCGCGGCGCAGCGGGGCATTGCGAAGTTCCCCGAGATCGTGGACGTAGGCTTGCTCGTGGCGTCGCGCGACGGGCAGGCGATTGCTTCGAATCGAAACATGGCGAGCGCGCTGCTCGTGGGATGAGCCAGGCGCCCCCCTGAGCACTGGTCTCATCGTGAAGCCGCTGCGCTGGGGCTTTGCCCCAGGCCCCACCCGGGGCTATCCGCCCCGGGACCCGGACCAGCCAGGGGCTGGACCCTAGCTCGATGAACTGCGCGATGCGCAGTTCATCGAACAGGCCCGGTCAAGACCGGCAGCGACGTTGCCAACCGAGACAGCCGTGCGGCCTTCCAGCGGGCCGGTGGCAAGACCATCGGGGGGTTCGCTGGCGTCGGTTCGATGAGCTGCGCGATGCGCAGTTCCTCGATGAGGCCGTGTCTTCAAGCTTGGGGGCCGAGTCCCAAGGCGACGGGACGTGTGTGCGAGAGATGGGGACATGTGTCCGGAGAGACGACGTCGAGCCTCCGAAGGTACGAGGCCGTGCCTTGGAGGAACGAGGACGTGTCTCTGCGGCGTGCCGTCGAGTCTCCGGAGGTACGAGGTCGTGCCTTGGAGGAACGGGGACGTGTCTCTGGGGCGTGCCGTCGAGCCTTCGGAGGTACGAGGTCGTGCCTTGGAGGAACGGGGACGTGTCTCTGGGGCGTGCCGTCGAGCCTTCGGAGGTACGAGGTCGTGCCTTGGAGGAACGGGCGCGATGGAAGGGGCGACGGGCTCGTGGCGTCGAGAGATGGGCACGATGCAGGAGACCATGGGCTCATCGCCCGAAGACCTACGGCCCCATCACGTGGAGGAACGGAGCCGTGCTGTTTGGAGCGTGAGGCCATCGCGTCACGCCACGACCTCATGCGACGAGGCGTTGGGCGCCGACCTGTCCGCGCTGCGGCCTTTGGTAGGCAGGCTCATCATTGATCTTGACCGGCGGCGGCGTTCCCCCACCAAGACAGCCGCGCTACGGCTTCTGCTGGCACCCCGGCCTCTTCGTCGGCCTGTTTGAAAAACTGCGCACCGCGCAGTTTTTCAACCCTGGGTCCAGCGCCTCGCTGGTCCGGGGTCGAGGGGGCGGACAGCCCCCCGCGGGGTCCGGGGCAGCGCCCCGGCACGGCGCTTCTCAGATGAGACCAATGCCACGTATACCGTGCATCAGACCTAACGGCAGCCCTGCGGCCTCCCGCAACCTGCCCACCCCGCAGGCTCCGCGGGTCGATACCCTGCTTCCAGCAGCGACGCTCTCCCACCCCGGATATAGTTCTTGTACATGGGGTCCACGGACGACGACGCCAGCGAGCGGCGGAGCATCGGACCGCACCTCGTCTGGATCGAGCCGCCCGACGTGCTGCATACGCGCATCGATGGGGACATCACGCGCGAGCACGTGAAGGAGCTCCTCGACGCGCTCGGCACCTTCCCACGGGCGGAGCGCATCTACATCCTTCGTGACGCGCGGGGAGGCGGGATGCCCACGCGTGAGGCCCGCGAGGCCCTCATCAAGGGCCTGCCCCTCGACCGGCTCGCTGCCGTCGTCAGCTACGGCGCCTCGTTCCAGGCCCGCACGCTCCTCACGATGCTCGACCACGCCATGCGTGTCCTTCGGCCCGGTAAAACGCGTTTCGTGTTCTTCGAAACCGAGGCTGAGGCGCGCGCGTTCCTCGAAGCCGACCGCACGCGCCGGGCGTGACCTCGGGCCGCTGCTGGACAGCGTTGCAGATCCACGCAAACTTCGCGATGATGCGCGGGCCATGCCCGTATCCAACGATTATCTCGACTATGTTCTCGAACAGCTCCGCCCTTTTGGAACGGTGACCCCCAAGCGGATGTTCGGCGGGGCCGGCCTCTACCGCGACGGACTGTGCTTCGCGCTCATCGATAACGACGCCCTTTACTTCAAGGTCGACGAGCGGAACCGGTCCGACTACGCCGATCGGGGGCGCGGGCCCTTCCGTCCCTACCCGGACAAACCGGACTACGAGATGGGGTATTACGATGTGCCCGGGGACGTGCTCGACGCGCCCGAGGAACTCGTGCGCTGGGCCGCGAAGGCGCTCGCCGTCGCGGCGGCGAAGAAGACGAAGGCGCCTGCGAAGAAGGCTCCGGCGAAGAAGGCCAAGGTGCCCGCGAAGAAGGCCAAGGCGCGGGCCTGAATCTTAGACCGAGAGCGACGCAGCCACCGCCCCCATTTCCTCCCCTCGCCCCGATAGCAACAGACCCGCCGCGGGCCCCACCACCTCCTCCATCGCCCGCGCCGTCGCCTCCGAGAGCGCCGCCCCCACGAGCCGCCCGTGCCGCGCGAGCCGCGGATCCCCCGCGCTGTCTGCGTCCAGCACGGCGCCGTGCCCGAGCCCCGCGAAGACCTCTTCCACCGCCGCCCGCACCCGCTCGCCGCCCGCGCGAATGGCCCACGCCACCGTGCGCCAGGCGAGCTCCGCGTGCCGCGCCTCGTCTGCCGCGATGCCGGCGAGCACCTCGGCGACGGCGGGGTCCTCGGCCTTCATGCATTGCTCCGCCGCGATCACGGCGGCGATGGTCTCGCCGATGCAACCCTCTTTTGCGGTGCGCGCCGCGATCGACGCGAGATCCGCCACGACCTCCGCCGCGCCTCCAAAGGGGAACGCCCCCGGCGCCACGGGCTCGCCTGCATACGCGCTCGCCAAGGCAAAGCAGAGACGCGCGTGCCGCACCTCGTCGAGCGCCGCGCGGTGCGCCTCTTCCAGAAGCTCCGCCGGCGCGCCCACGGCGAGCAACTCCAGCGCGAAGCGCCCGAATGAGGCCACGGACGCGTGCTCGAAAAGCGCGTCGCGTGTCCATTCCGCTGCGAGCGCCGCGCGGAGATCGGGCTCGATTCCTGAAACGTCCGGTCCGGCCGATGCTTCCGCGCCCCACCCGCCGTCCCCGCGGCCCCGGAGCGCGAGCGCCGTGCGGGCCACGTCGTCGACGAGGTACGGCCGCCCTTCACAATAGGGAATGAATTCGGTGGCGTAGCAGCATTGGCCGTTCGTCAGCGTCCCGTCGCTTTTCACCGTGTGGTTCGCGAAGAACGCTGCATCGAGCCGCGTCTTCGCGTCGTCCCGCGACGGGCACACGAGCGGATCGACGCTCCCGCCGCCAGCGCCGCCGCCGCCGCCTGCGCCTGCGTCCTCCGGCGGCCAGTCGAGGCATCGCTCGGCGACCAAGGGCTCGGAGTTGTCCGGGCAACTCGTGCTGAAGAAACATCCAGAGACGGCGGCGCCCGCGGCCGGGAGCGCGAGCAGGGCCAAAAGACGATGGGCGAGCGAGCGGCGGAAGACATGCGCAGGATTCATCGAGGCCTCCGTAGGGGGGTTCCCATGCGTGCCGGGGCCGAATGCACGGCACGTGCCCTCCGCATGCGCGCCCGAATTCGAGGCGCCGCCGCCCGCCGCCCCCTGACAATCACGTCACGGCCTGGCCCAGCCCCCCGTCACCCGCGGGCCGAAAGGAACACCTGCGCCGTCTTCCGTGCCAAACCCAGGTTCTGCTCCCACGAGGCGTCGATGTCCTGCGGCCCGATCCTTCCATAACCCCGCCACGCCGCGGGCTCCGCCTCCGGCGACGCTTCCCTCGCCGGCCCCTCCGGCGACGCCGCCACGGCCTCGCCCAGCGCCTCGCGCACCGGCCTTCCTCCCTCGGACAGGCACCATTGCACGACCCGCCACCCGAGCTCCGCGTGCCGCGCCTCGTCCGCCGCAATCACGCCGAGCGCCGCGCCGATGCCCGGAGCCTTCGCTCCCCTCGCCTGCCTCCGCGCCCGCTCGGCCGCGGCGCCCTCGCCGAGGCAGCCGTCTTCCCAGGACTCGACGCATAGACGCTGAAGCTCCCGGCTCCGATCGAGCCCCGACCGCCGCGGCGACGGGAGCAACTCGGGCGTGAGCGTCCTCGACGCGAGATCCCCTGCAATCGAAGCACAAAGCTCCGTGTGCCGGACCTCGTCGGCCGCCGCGGCGAGCGCCCGGTCCACGAGGTCCCGCGGCGCGCCCACCGCCGCGAGATCCCGTGCCAAGGCGAGGAACGCCGGGATCGAGGCGCATTCCCCGCGCGCGTCGTCCTGCCAGGCCGAGACGAGGGCGGCCCGCGTCGTCTCGTCGATCCGCCCGCCGCGCTCGCGCCCGCGGCGCGGGGCTCCGGCGACGCCCGGCAAAACGTAGCGACCGTCCACGCGCAAAGGCCGCCCGATGATACACAGGCCGGGCTCGCCGTACATGGGCGGGAAGTGGGCTCCCGCGGTGATCGTGAATTCCGGTTTTCTCTCGTCGCCCGGCCAGGGAATCGTGCCGCGGAAGGCCAGGTCGACGATCCCGCCGCCGATGGCGCCGAGGCCCACGTGGATCCCGTGGCCGCCCGGGTGCAGGTCGGAGAGCGCCGTGCGATACGTCCAGCCCACCTCGGCGTTCGCGCCGATCCCGGGATTCCGAAGGTCCACCCCGCCGTGAAGGCCCGCGGCGAACCGGCCCGCGGACGAGAAGTTGAGCCAGGAGGCCTGCGCGAACGCGCCGACGGCGCCGCGGGGCCCGGAGAAGCAGCTCACGTTGCCGGCGAAGACGAGCGAATACCGGACGTCGAGGCCGAGGCCGAAGTTGAGCTTGTCGCCGAAGCTCAGGGACAACATGAGCCCGGGCGAAACCCAGTGGATGTCATCGTCGGCGCGCGCCTCGCCGGGGGCCAAGAGGATGGCGGCAGCGCCGAGCGCGCAAAGCGTGGGACCAAGACGAGAAGAAGATAAGGAACCCATGAGGACCTCCGAGGGCCCATGGTAACGGAGGTCGCCCACCTTTCCCAGTGGGCTGGACGTTTGCGCCCTTGACGCAGCCGGGGGCGCGCGATTCCATGGAAGGCGTCGACGCTGGGGGAATCCCCCCTGCGCCGAAAAACCCTTGCCTTGGATTGAAATCACCATGCAACGACGACGAACGTCTCCCACAGACACGATCCCTCGCTCGCTTTGTCCCCTCGCCTTCGTGCTCGCGCTCGCGCCTGTCGGGTGCGGTAGTTCTTCGACCGGGGCTGAGTTCCTCGGTGCCACGCCGGGTGGTGCCCAGGACATGGGGCTCGCGCGCAGCATCATCACGTCCGGCGGCGTGCCGACGCTCGACGATTTCACCCCCGAGGGCCTCTACTCCGAGCACGACCTCGCCCTCGCGGCCCCCGCGCCCTGCGCAAAACCCCTCTGCATCCACACGGCTGCGGGCCTCGATGTCGGCCTCGACGACGACAAACGCGACCTCTTCGTCCAGCTCGGCATGCAATCGAACATCCGCGAGGATGAATTCGTCCGCAAGCCGTTGAACCTCGGCATCGTGATCGACACGAGCGGCTCGATGGATGGAAACCTCTCGCACGTGCGCGAGGCGCTGCACACGCTCGTCGACAACCTCCGGCCCGACGATCGCGTGGCGATCGTGGAGTTCGCTTCGAGCGCGAACACGATCCAGGCATCGACGCCCGTCTCCGACAAGGAATCGCTGCACGAGGCGATCGACGAGCTCACGACCGGCGGCTCGACCTCGATGGAGGAGGGCATGATGCTCGGGTATGCCGTGATCGACGAGCACGTGCAGCCCGGCACGCTCTCGCGGCTGATGGTGTTCACCGACGCGATGCCGAACGTCGGCGCGACCGACGCCGCGAGCTTCCAGTCGATGGTCAAGGCCGCCTCGGCGCTCGACATCGGGTTCACGTTCTTCGGCTTCGGCGCGAACTTCGACGCCTCGTTCGTCGACCAGATCGGCCACCTGCGCGGCGGGAATTATCGATTCGTGGGCGCCGAGGACGTGAAGCCGATCTTCGAAGAGGAGCTCGATTTCCTGGTGACGCCCATTGCGTACGATCTCCGCGTCTCCACGGCGGCGGCCGAGGGGACCGAGGTCTCCACGGTCTACGGCGTGCCGCAGCTCGGCGAGCACGGCAGCGGCGAGCTCTTCGACGTGACCACGGTGTTCCTGAGCAAACGCAAAGGAGGCATCGTGCTCCGGCTCGACGGGACGAACCTGGAGCCGCTCGTCTCGGGCGAGGCGATCGAGGCCGGCACGGTGACGATCGAATACACGACGCCCGAAGGCGCCGTCGAAAAGGACACGCTGCCGATACGCTTGCCCTTCCAGACACTCCCGGGGCCAGCGGACGCGCTCTTGCCGACCCCGCACATCGCGCGGACGCTCGCCGTGACGAACGAATACCTCGTGATGAAGCGGCTCTGCGGGGATTTCTACGCTGGCAGCCTCGACCCCGTGGACGGGGCCGCGCGGCTCGAACAGGCGATCGCGCGGCTCACGAGCGCCGACGCGGCCCTCGCCGACGAGAACCTGAAGCGGGAGATCACCCTGCTCCAGAAGCTCGGGCAAAACCTCGGCCTCGCCGCGGGGACGCCATGAACACGCGCATGAAAAAGGTGCTCTTCGGCGCGATCGTGCTCGCGTGTCTGGCCATGGCCGGCTGCTCCGACGAGGGGCAGAGGTCCTGCCCGAGCGATTTTACGTGCGCGGATCTCGTGACGAACACGTGCGGCGAGGACGGCGCTTGCGGGAGCTCGCAGAGCTGCGCGTCCGCGAAGAAGCTCGAACAGGCGGGAGATCGGGCCGCCTGCGAGGCCGCGTGGTGCTCGCTCGGCGAGTCGTACCAGGAATGCGACTGACTCAAGCCTTCCGCGGGCGGAACGTCGGGACCAGGCACACCGCCGAGAACAGCGCGAGGGCGACGAAGACGTAAAACAGTTTGTCCCACCCGTAGCGCTCGCTCACGCCACGCGTGACGTGCTCCTGAAGAATCGCACCGATCGATCCGATTCCATTCACCACGCCGAGCGCGGTGGCGGCCGCGTACTTTCCGCCCGCGTCCTGCGCCGCGGCGCCGCTGATGAGCGAGTCCGGCCCGAAGAGCATCGCGCCGACGAACGCCATCACGACGAAATTGGTGACGGTGCCCGTGGAGCCCAGCCGCGCATACAAGAAGAGCGCGACGGCGAGGAGCACGAGCCACGCCGCGGCGAACCAGGAGCGCGGGAGGTGGCGATATCGATCGGAGAGCGCCCCCATCCCGATCGTGCCGAGCACGCCGCCGACCTCGAACGAAATGGACATGTACCCGGCGCCCGTCTTCGAATAATGCAGCGCCGTCGTGAGGTAAAACGGCAGCCAGAACAGGATGCTGTACCGGATGAGCTTCATCCCGAAGTACGAGGCGCCATACGACCAGACCGTGAGGCTTCGAAGCACGCGGCTCCGCTCCGCCCGCTGCGTCTCCGCCACCGCAGCCGCCTCCGCCATCGCCGCGGCGCCGGCGCCCGCGACCGGGGCCACGACCGCGCCCGGACCCGGCTTCAGGAACAAGAGCACGAGCACGCCGACGAGCGCGACGAGGACAGCCGGGCCCCAAAAGCTCGCGCGCCAGCCGTAGAGGCTCAACATGAACGTGGCGAACCAGGTCGCGACGATCCCGCCGACCTGATAACACGTCGCCCACACGCCCATCACGCGGCCGCGATTCTCGGGCGTCGTCCACTCGGCCATCGCCTTCGCGTTGCCCGGCCAGCCCGACGATTGCGCGAAGCCGTTCACCAGGAACGCGACGAGGAACGCGAGCCCCACGCTCGACGCGCTGAACGCGAAACACGCGCCCGCCGAGACGAGCATGCCCACGCCCACGAGCCGCCGCGCCCCCACGCGATCGCCGAGCAAGCCGTTCACGGTCTGGCCGACCATGTACGCCGCGAGGTACGCCGTCTCGACGTTGCGCAGCACGTCCTTGCCGAGGCTCTCCATGATGGGCGCCTTCGCGACGCTGATCCCTTTGCGCCCCAAGTAATACGTCGCGTAAGACACCCACGTGAGGACCCACGCGGTCCACCGTCCTCGACGCGTCGCTGCGTCCTCGGCGCGCTCGCCGGACGGCGGGACTCGCTCGATCGCGACGGGCGGCGCGTAGGGGTCGAGAGGGCCTTGGCTCATCGTTTGCCGAGGGTACGCGCGGCGGCGCCTCGGCCGCTACCAGATCACGACCGGACAACCTCGTCCTGACTCACCGTGCTACACAAAACTCCATGATCACCCCCGACGCGATCGTGATCGGCGCAGGTCCCAACGGGCTCGTGGCCGCCAACTACCTCGCCCAGGCCGGGTGGTCCGTGCTCGTGCTGGAAGCCCAAAAGCGGCCCGGCGGCGCCGTCTGGACCGAGGAGAGCACCCTGCCCGGGTTCCTGCACGACGTGGGCGCCGCGTTCTTCCCGTTCGGCCCGACGAGCCCCGCCCTGGTCCCGCTCGACCTGCCCGACGCCGGGCTCGTCTGGCGCCACGCGCCCCTCGACAGCGCCCACCCCGCCAAGGACGGGACGTGCGCGGCCATCGGGCGCGACCTCGAAGCGAGCAAGCGGAGCCTCGGCGAGGACGGTCCCGCCTGGGAAAAACTCGCGCGCTGGCACGCGCGGACCCGGGACGGGCTGCTCGACGCGCTGCTCTCCACCCTGCCCGCCGTGGGGCCGATGCTGCGCTTCGGGCCGGCAAACCTGCTCAAGCTCGCGGCCGTGGCCGCGTCGAGTGGCCGCGGGTACGCGGAAGCGACGTTCCGGACCGAACCCGCGCGCCGCATCCTGCCCGCGCTCGCGCTGCACACGGACGTCGGCCCGGACGATCCCTTCGGCGCGATCGTGGGCTTCATGCTGGGCATGCTCGCCTCGAGCGGGGGCTTCGCCATCCCCGAAGGCGGCGCAGCCTCGATCACGCGGGCCTTGCTGAAGCGGCTCGCGGAGCTCGGCGGCGTCGTGCGGACGGGCACGCGCGTGAAGCGCATCGTGGTGCGCGAGGGGCGCGCCGCGGCCGTCATCACCGAACAAGGCGAGGAGATCGAGGCCGATCGCGCGATCATCGCCGACACCTCGGCGCCGGCGCTGTACCTGCGCCTGCTCGATCAAGACCTCGTGCCTACGCCCCTCGCCGAGTCGATGCGCAGCTTCAAGTACGGCTTCGGCACGTTCAAGATGGACTGGGCGCTCTCGGGCCCGGTGCCGTGGTCGAGCGAGGACGCTGCGCGCGCGGCCGTCGTGCACACGGGCGACAGCCTCGACGATCTCGCGCGCTTCACGGCCGAGGTGCGTCGCGGCGAGCTGCCGCGGGATCCCTACCTCGTCATCGGCCAGCAGACGCTCGCCGATCCCACACGCGCGCCCGCAGGCAAGCACACGCTGTGGGCTTACTCGCGTGTCCCTTCGACGTTGCCGGGCGGCTGGAAGGCGGCAGCGCCCTCGTTCGCCGATCGCATCGAGGCGCGCATCGAGGAGCTCGCGCCGGGCTTCAAGCAGCGCATCCTCGCGCGGTTGATCGTCACGCCGCCGGACCTCGAAGCGATGGACGAGAACCTCGTCGGCGGCGATCTCGGCGGCGGCTCGGCGCAGATCCAGCACCAGCTCTTCTTCCGCCCCGCCTTCCCGTACTTCCGGTACCGCACGCCGATCCGCGCGCTCTACCTCGGCTCCTCGTACACGCACCCAGGCGCCGGCGTGCACGGCGCCTGCGGCAAGAATGCGGCAGAGGCTGCGCTCCGGGACGAGGGGTAACGTCGCGCCGGGGCGCTGCCCCGGACCCCGCGGGGGGCTGTCCGCCCCCTCGACCCCGGACCAGGCACAGCCTGGACCGAGGGTGGAAGAACTGCGCGATGCGCAGTTCTTCCAACGGGCCGGTGGCAAGACCATGGACGTGCGTCTCAACGGGCGACGGGCACGTTGCCGGCTGAACCGTCGCCGGTCTTGCCACTGGCTGTTCGATGAACTGCGCGATGCGCAGTTCATCGACCCCGGGTCCAGCGCCTCGCTGGTCCGGGTCCAGGGGTGGACAACCCCTGGTGGGGCCTGGGGCAACGCCCCAGCTCCGCGCCCTCGCGAAAAGACCCATGCTCAGTCCTGCCGGGAACTGCGCTTCCAGTACGCGACGAGCGCTGGGAGCACGGTCGACGACATCTGCGCGAGGTGCGCGATGTGATCGTCCTCCTTGAACCCGCGATAGCCTGCGATGTGCAGGTCCCCTCGCTGCGCCTCGCTGCGTTGTTCGAGCCAGCGCTCGGTCGACATGACGGCGCGCCCGAGGGGAAACGCCGGGCGATCGGGCCAGCCGATCGTGCGGGATCGTTCGATCCCGAGGGCGCGGAGGATCGCGTCCGAGGTCTCGGTCGTGGTCGCATACCGGAACTCGCCGATCTCCGAGTGCGTCATGACGAAGAGCTTCTCGCCGGCCGCCGCCTTGTCCGCGAAACGCACGAACGGCGCAATCCGCTCCATGTCGACCTCGCGGCTGCCCTTGTCCACGAAGTTCGAGTGGAGCGCGTCGCAGAGCAGCACGGCCGACACGCGGGAGAACGCCTCGTCCCGCGCGAGGATCCGGCCGATCGCGCCATATCCGGCGCTCCACGCGGCGAGCGCGAGCCGCCCGAGCCGCGCCCCGCGGAGCCCGCGCGCGGAGGCCGTCTCGACGACCCGCGCCACGTCGAAATCGAGCATCCCGGGCGGCCCATACCGCGTGTCGTAAGCGCCCGAGCCCACGCCGACGTTCACCACGAGCACGAGCGCGGAGAGCCCCGCTGCGGCCACGCTCTCCGCGACGAGCTCGGCGTTGCCGTGGAAATGAATCAAGAGGTCGAACGTGCCATCGGCCGACGCGAACGACGAGGGGACGAACAGCGCGCCCGCGGAGACGAGCGTGTAGCCCTCGCGCGAGAGATGCTGATCGGCGCGCGCTCGTGGCTCCACGCGTGCCTCCGGCGTGACCTCGGGCGGGGCCGGGGGCTTGGCCGAGGGGAGCGCGGGGAGGTGCACCGCAGCGGTGAGCGCGGGCGCGCTGACATCGCGCACGGCCACGAACGCCATCACGCCGAGAAAGAGCGCGCCTGTCGCGACGAGCGCGAGCCGGCCGACGATCGTCTCAGTTCGCTTGTTCAGCCGGAGGGGCTTCACGCAGCGATCGAATGTACTCCGCCGGCTTCTTCACGCAGACCAGGATCGCCGTAATGTTGTCGTGCCCGCCCTTCTCGTTGGCGCGGGCGATGAGCTGGTCGATGGCCTGCTGCGGGTGCTTGGTCGCGACCAGGATCTGCCGCAGTTCCTCGTCGGGCACCATCTTCGAGAGCCCATCGGAGCAGAGCAGGTACGCATCGTCGGGGCGCGGGCGGCCGATGATGAGATCGATCTCCACGGAGGGCTGCGTGCCCACCGCGCGATTCAGGCGATGTGCAAACGCGGGGCCGGTGAAGCCAAGCGCGGCCATCGTGTGGTCCGTGGTGATCTGCTCGAGCTTCCCCTCGCGCAGCCGATAGCAGCGGCTGTCCCCCACGTGCCCGAGGTAGAGGCGCTGCTTGTTCAGGGAGAAGCGCGCGGCCACCACCGTCGTGCCCATGCCCTTCAGCATCGGGTCCCCGGCGGCCTTCTCGAAGACGGCCTTGTTCGCCATCTGGATGCTGCGCGCGAGCTCGCTGCCCCGCCGCGGCACGTTCTCGTAGGCCGGGCCCTCGAACGTCTGCGCCTTGAATGCCTTCTCGATCACCTCGACCGTCAGCGCGCTTGCGATCTCGCCGCCCGCATACCCACCCATGCCGTCGGCCACCACGAAGAGCCCGTGCTCGTCGACGACGACGTAGCTGTCTTCGTTGTTCTTGCGCTTCTGCCCCTTGTCCGTTTGCCCCGCGGCGCTCACGAGGATGAACGGCGAGGCGCGCGTCGGCTCGTCGGCGGCCGCGTCGTCGTCCACGACGATGGGCTTCGCGGGCGCGTCCGGGTGCTCCTCTTCCTCGCGCTCGTCGTCGTTCGTGATGTCCGAGAGCCGCGGCATTTTCGGGCTCAACGTGATGACCGTCAGCTCGCTGTCATCCTCGTCCTCGTTCGGCTCCGCGATCTTGGGCAGCAGTTTGTCCGAGGACGTTCGCTCCGGCGCAGGCTTGCTCGAACGCTCGGGCGCGGGCTTGCTCGAACGCTCCGACGCGGGCTTGCTCGTGCGCTCCGGCGCGGGTTTGCTCGCGCGCTCCGGCACAGGCTTGCTCGTGCGCTCCGGCGCGGGGCTGCTCGCGCGAGCGCCTGCCGTCGCGTCGGGCGCGTCGCCCGGCTTGACCCCTTCCCCTTTGCCCTCGCCTTTGCCGCCCGAGGGCAGGGCTTTGGGCCGCGCGAGCAGGAAACCGGCGGCTCCGACGAGGACGACACCGAGGACGAGTGCAATCGCGGTCCAAAGCTGCATGGGCGGAGATCCCCGGGCGGCGCGCGACGTACCGGACGCCCCCTCGGTTTTTCTACTACGACCGCCCGGAGGTTGTGTGGAAAAACCGGCTCCGGCAGAGCGCCCTTCGGCGCTCTAGTCCCGCATCGCCTCGGCGAGGTGCCGCGCCAGCCGCTTGCCAATCACGTTCGGGATCTGCCGCGACAAGGCGAGCGCGCGTTCGAGGTGACGCGCCGCCTCACGCCGCCTCCCCCGCCGCAACGCCGACAAGCCTCGCGCCTCGACCACCTCGATGCGCTCCTGGCCAATCGAGTACCGCTCCGAGCGGGCCTCCAGCGCCTCCCACGCCTCCTCGCCCGCGTCCTCGGCCGCGAGCTCGATCATCGAGCAAAGTACGTCGTCCGAAGGGACCGTGAGCGGCGCAGACGTCCCGCCGCGGGCCCGCGCGGCGAGCGCGCGCGCGTTCTCGATGTCGCCCCGGTAGAGCAGCATCCGCGCCTGGAGCAGGATGCTGGCCGTGCGGGGCTCACCGCCCATGGGCCGCTCGTCGATGGCGCGCGCCTGGGCCACGTGGGGCTCGGCCGCTTCGAGCTCGGCCATCAGGTACAGGCATTCCCCCAGGTTGAAGTGGCCGGTCCACTCGATGTAGTCCTGCCCGAGCTCGCGGCCGAGCGAGATGACCCTTTCGAGGTCCGAGATCATCCGCTGCCGCTCCCCCTGGAACCCGCGCAAGACGCCGCGCGTGTTGATCGACGCCGCGAGGTGGAGCGCGTCGCCGTGCGTGTCGCACAAGGTGACGGCCCGATCGAGCGTGCGCTCGGCCTCCGCGTGCCGGCCGATGCCCTGCTCCAGGTAGCCCAGCATGAGCAGGGCGATCACCTGCGTCTCGTACCCCGCCTCGCCGAGCGCCGCCGCCTCGGTCGCCGCGCGCGTGAGCGCGTCGAGCGCCTCTTCCTTGAGCGAGAATCGATAATGCGAACGCCCGATCCCGAGCCGGATCCGCGCCGAGAGCAGCGGCGTCGCCCGGCCCGCGACGAGCGCCTGCGCCTCGTGCACCTTGTCGCGCGAGGCCGCGTGCTCGCCCATCCAATCGAGCGCCGTCGCCTCGTCGAGCAGGATCTCGACAATCTCCATCGCGTCGCCCGCCGCGCTCGCCGCCGCGCGCGCCTCGGCGAAGTCCGCGAGCGCGTCGTGGTAACGGCCCACGCGATAGCGCATGAGCCCGCGACCCCGGTACGCCCCGCCGCGCCGCGTGCCCGTGCTCGCCTGCTGCTCCAGCGCCAGCGTGTAAAAGCGCTCGGCGTCGACGTACGTGTGCCTCGCCCGCGCCGCCTCGGCGAGGGCCATGTAGGCCGTCTCCGCCACGTCGCAGAGCCCCGCGCGGGCCGCGTGGTAGGCGAGCTGCGGCAGCCGTTGCTCCTCGGGCGGGCCCTCGGGCGGCCCCGGGGTGTCGCGGTAGTACTCGGCGCACGTCAGGTGGATCTTGCGGCGCAGCGCCTCGGGGACGCCGCGGGCGATCGTCTCGCGGACGAGCGCGTGCCGGAAGCCGACGCGGCCGTGGCGCTGCCGGCGGAGGACGCCCGTGTTGAGCAGCCGCTCGATGCCGATCCGCGCGTCGAGCGGGAACTCGCTCGACTCGCCGCTTTGATCGAGGCGGCGCAGGATTCCGCGGAGAATGCCTGAAATCTCCTCCGGCGTGACCTCGGCCCCGACGGTCGCCACGAGCCTGGCGTGCGCCCGCTCCGCCGGCGAGAGCGCGTCGATCTCGCGGTGCGCGAGCCACTCGATGAGTGGCAGATCCGGCACCCGATCGAGCTCGTCCGTCGCCACGTAAAACCCGCGGCCGCCCTCGTGCCGACGCACGATCCCGGCGCCCTTGAGCCCCCGCACGAGCTCGACGAGCAGGAGCGGGATCCCCTGCGTCCGCTCCACGAGCCTCCGCACCGCGAGCTCCGGCACGTTTTCCGCCGGCGCCAGCAGCGCGCGCACCAGCGAGGCCGCGCTTTGTGGATCGAGCGGCCCGAGATCAAAGACGTCCCGGTGCGCGGCGCGCTCGGCCCAGGACGGGTGGTTCTCCTTGAACACCGGCCGGCCGAGGGCGCACACGAAGATCGGCGCCCGCGCCTCGGCGAGCGTTGCGTGCTCCAGGATGCCGAGCGTCGCTTCGTCCGCGAACTGCGCGTCGTCGAGCACCACGCAAAGCGGCGTCCGCTCCGCGCGCCGCCGGAGCGCCTCGCCGCCGGCCACGCGCAAGGTGGCCCCGAGCGCGAAAGGCGCGGCTTCGAGGGCACGCAGGCCCGGGAAGTCCGTGGTCTCGTCGCCGCGCGGCGGCCCCACCCAGCCGAGGGCGAGGGCGAGGGCGGCCTCCGCCTCGGGGCTCGACGCCGGGCCGAGGCGCTCGCGCAGCGCGGCCTTGCGCCCCTCCGCGGGCATCGACGCGGGCAGGCCGAGCGCCGCAGAGAGCAGGTCGCGCACGCTGTCGCCGCCGCCGACGATCGGCTCGGGCGCGCGCAGATCCACCACCGCCCCGAGCGGCACGAGCGTGCGCATGCGCTCGACCAGGAGCCTGCGCAGGTGGCTCTTTCCGTGCCCCGGATCCCCGACGATCACCGCGACCGACGGCACGCCCTCCCGGACCGAGCGCAGCGCTGCGAGCGCGAGCGTCTCCAGCAGGTCGTCCCGACCGACGAGCGGCGGCCCCACGTGCCCGAGCCGCGTCGTCGGATCCTCCGCGCCGGAGAGCTCGCTCTCCTCGACGGCTTTCGCCCCGAACAGGGAGAGCAGCTCCGAGAGATCGGCCTCCGTCAGCACGCCGCGCGCCGCCGGGGAGAGCAGGATCGGCGCCGTCGACGCGGGCAGCGGCGCTTGCCCGATCCGGGCGAGATGCGGCGAGAGCAGCCGCTTCGATCCGTCGGGCCGCGTCGTCACGGACACGTTCGCGAGATCGATCCACACGCGCTCGCAGATCCCGCGCGCGACGAGATCCTGGGCCGCGCGGATCGCCAGGCGCACCGGGTTTTCGTCCGCCTCGTGCCCGAACGCCACCGCGTACCGGCCGCTCGACGCGCGCATCACGTGCCCGCCGATCGGCTCGATGCGCCCCTGCAGCGCGATCGGATCGAGCTGCGACGTGAAGTGCAGCAAGGCCACCGTCCGCCGCTCGCTCGCCGATGCGTCGGACGACCTCGGCCCCGCGCCCGCCGACGAGGCCCGATCCACGGCCTGGGGTTTTCCGCTCCCCTTCGTCGCGGGGTCCCCGGGGCTCCCCGGGGCCTTCCCCGCCTCGGGCTCCGTCCCGAGGGGGATCGCCGCGAGCGCCTCGTCGAGCTCCCTCGCGTTCGTGTATCGCGCCGCCGGATCCTTCTCCAGGCACCGGAGCACAATGTCCTCCAGCGCCGTCGGGATCGGCGCCCCGGCCGCACGTTCGAGCCGCGCAGGCCTGCGGGACAGGTGCCCCTCCCGCACCGCCGCGGGCGGGCCCCAGAAGGGCGGCGGACCGGCGAGCATCTCGTACAGGATCACGCCCACCGCATACACGTCGGCGCGCGCGTCGAGCTCGGCGCGGCCCTCGCATTGCTCGGGCGCCATGTACTCGATCGTGCCGACCATGGCGCCCTCCTCGGGCGGGGTCGTGCGCGCCGGCATCACGCCTTCGCGCCGGGCGAGCCCCAGATCGAGCACGGTCGCGCGGCCGGGCGGCTCCGTAACGAGGATGTTTTCGGGTTTGATGTCGCGGTGGACCAGGCCCTCGTCGTGCACGGCGCGCAGCGACGTGAGCAGGGCGCGCGTGATAGCGCAGGCCTCCGCCGGGGGCAGCGCCCCCCCGCGGGCCACGAGGATCTCCGCGAGCGTCCTCGCCTCGACGAGCTCCATCACGATGTAGGGTGAACCCGAGGCGAGCACGCCTGCGTCGAGCACCTCGGGCACGTGCGGCTGGCCCACGAGGCGCAGCGCCACGAGCTCGTGCGCCAGCCGTTGCGCGGCGCCGGCCCGATCGTCTCGGGCCAGCTTGATCGCCACGCGGCGCCCGACATTCGGCGGCGCCGTCGACACGGCCGCATAGACCATGCCAAACCCACCCCGGCCGAGCATACGCTCGGTGCGGTATCCGCGAAACGCGGGCAGCGGCGCCTCGGGCTCGGACGATATCTCGGGCGCCGTATCCCCTTCCAGCGAGCGACCGTGCTCCGAGCACCCGGAGGCCCCCACCCGCCTCCCGCACGAAGCACAACGCGATCCCTTCCGTCCTTGGCGGACGGTCGCGTCATGCTCCGGCGGCGGCGGTGGCGTGGTCATCTCTACGGTAGGAAAACCGTGATCACATACTCGGTTTTCCCCCCGGAAGGAACCCCAGATTCGGGTGCGGCGCAGCCTGGATGGTACAGGTTTTCGCCGAGCGGCTCGCATTGCTCCGCGCAGGGCCCCATGATTTCCATGATGCCGCAGTCCGCGTCGGTCCTTCCCGGGAGGCCAGCCGCGCAATCACGCGACGTCCTCCGGGCCCGGACCACGTTCCCCGGGTTGTAACAGGTGCGCAGATAAGGCTGCGGAAGGAAAAGGTTTCCCCAGAACGCCCCCTCCTCGTAGATGAATTCCTGGACCTCCTCGTCCGCCGGCTCCGCAAACGCGTCCGCGGATCCCTGCATCGAGATCTCGACGGCCCGACCGTACCGATTCGTGCGCGCGCCGAGGCACGCCGAGACCCACTGCTGACCCGCCTCGTCGAGCGGCGCCTGCTCCCACGACGGGGCGAGCCCCGCGATACCTCGGTACGATTCGTTGTGGACGACGCCGTGCAGGTCCGTCCAGGAGAACACGAACGCCTGCTCCGGCCCCAGGGCGCAGCCCACGGCATAGTGAAGGAACATCCGCGCGAGCCGCCCCCGCGCCGAGGGGGACTCGATAGCCGCCCGCGCCCCCGGCACCATCGCGTCGACCAAAAGCGGCGCCTTGGCGAAGTCCCCACCCGCCGTCAGCGCCTCGGGAACGAGCGCGTTGAGAATGTTTATCCCCGAGGCCGCCTCCCCCACGGCCTCGGCGTTGTCCACCTCTTCTTCTCCCGGCGCCCCCACGCAACCGAGGACCGGCATGACTGCCACGAGCATGAACGGAAAAAACGCGACCATTGATTTCCGAGACATGTACCCCCCCCGTCTCAGAGATTCCCCTCACGATAGCGCGAAACACGGAGCTGGCACAGGACACGACGAACTTGGAGTACGGGCGTCCTGCGAACGGGAAACCCTCGACAACGGCATCGGGAATCGCCCTGATGGTGCTCTAGGGTCCGGGGATCGGGGGCGGCCCCATCAGGCCCGTGCGTACCCTGATTCGATCACGCAACGCAGCGATCCCACGGCCTTCCGGAGAGCGCGGAGAGCGCGGAAATCGGTTGCCGAAGCGGCGCATTTCAGGTCATACCCGTGGCGTGGGATCGCGATCGTACCGGGGGAGGGCAAGATGGGTCGATCAGGGCTTCTCGGGGGAAGCGTGGTGAGCAACGGCGAGGATCACGATGTTCCCCTTGCCGTCGGGACGTCCGTGGGTGGGTACGTCATCGACCGGCTCGTCGCGCGTGGTGGGTGTGGCTCGGTGTATCGCGCGCATCCGGCGGGGCGCGCCGAGCCCGTGGCGATCAAGGTCCTGCATCCGACGCTCGCGCCGCTGCCCAAGATGATCGAGCGGTTCGTCCGGGAGGTCGAGCTGCTCCGACGCATCCGTCATCCGAACATCGTCGAGATCAAGGAAGTCGGCGCGCTCGCCTGCGGCACGCCGTTCTTCGTGATGGAGTATTTGCCCGGCGTCACGCTCGACGTCTTGCTCTCGATGCGCGGCCGCCTCGGCCCGGAAGAGGCGCTCGAGATCCTCGAGCCTGTTTGCGCGGCGCTCGGCGCGGCGCACGCGGCGGGCATCGTTCATCGCGACGTCAAGGCGAGCAACGTGATGGCGACGGGCGGGCTCGGCGGCGTGAAGCTCCTCGATTTCGGCATCGCGAAGCTCGTCGATCCGGGCACGTCGAGCGCGGGCCTGACCTCGGTGAATCGGCAGATCGGCACGCTCACGATCATGGCGCCCGAGCAGCTCCTCTGCGCGCCGGTCGACGCGCGCACGGACGTCTACGCGCTCGGCGCGCTCCTCTATCGGCTGCTCACGGGCCGTTTGCCGTTCGAGTCCTCGTTCCCCGGCGAGCTCGTGCGCAAGCACCTGGAAGAGCCCGCGCCGCGCCCGAGCGAGCGTGTCCCCGTCTCACGCGAGATCGACGCGGTGGTGCTGAAGTGCCTGGAAAAACGGCCCGAGCGCCGATACGAATCGGTGCATGCGCTCGTGCGGGCGCTGCGCCACGCGACTTCGGCGGGCACGTTGCGCTCGTCTTCGCACCAGCTCCCGCGCTTCGCGGTGGGCATCTTCCTCGAGATCCGGCTCCGCGCGGACGCCGAGGACGCGCCGGATCTTTTTGCGGCCGAGATCGAGCGGATCCTGGCGAGCGCCGAGGATCGGATGCGCAGCGCGGGCTTTGCGCTTTGTACGAGCACGAGCGCGGAGGTGCTCGGGTTGCGGCTGCTCCCGCGGGATCCTGCGCGCTGGCAGGACGAGCGGCAGGCCGCGCTCGATTTCGCGCTCGACCTGCATACGGCGCTCGCGTCGCGCTCGGGATCGGATCCGCGCGTGCACGTGAATGTCTCGGCGCACGCGGGTGAGGTCGTGGTGCGCGAGCGAATGGACGCGGATCCGGAGATCGTCGGCGGACCGCTCGCGCGCACGGGCGACTGGGCCTCGTCGGAGGAGACGGCGAATCTATGCGCGACGTGGGAGCTGCTCGACGGCCTCGGCGGCTTCGAAGCGGCGCCCGGCCCCGATCCGCTCGTCCTCGTCAGCCGCAGCGCGGCCTGAAAACCGAGGGGCGCCTTGCCCCTCGGCGATTCGATTTTCCGCACATTTCAATCCCACCCATCGCGACTCTTGCGACGACTATCCGGCGCATTGACGACACGCACCATTCCATCCCACACCACACACAACAATAACCACGACAAACCAAATATTATAAGGTTTTACAAGAAACACGTTTTACTAGACAATCCAATTTCAAACAATTACCACACCACAATGCACACCAACGCGTCGCGTCAAAATTCGCGACGCTCCATGACGCAAACATCGACAAAAAGGCCCCAAAAACACCCGGAGGATCGGAAAAGGACTCGGGGACCCGGAGCGCCCCGCGGAGACCGCTCGCCGATAAGGAAAAAACGGCCCCAAAGTACTGGTAGCAAGATGTTTGGGTGATAACATTCATCCAGTTCCACCGTCAGCGTAAGCATGCTGCGCAAATAGTGAGGAAATCATCAGTTTGTCGCAACAAACGAGGTACCCAAGGACCGGTAGCTAAATGTTTTAATTCTAACACATTAATCAATTTGTTAATTGAACTTCAAACACAACAACACGTAGTGACCCCATCAGTTTGTCGCAACAAACCACCCCATCGCACCCCCGCCGCCGTTGCCGGACGCGAGGAGCGGGGGATACGATGGGCGCCGGTCGACACCCCCCGGGAGCCCCTACATGGCCGGACTCGGCTGGCTGCACCTCAGCGATTTTCACGTCGGAGCCGCCCGAACCCTCTGGCAGCGGCCCCGCTACCGCGAGGAGATGGAGCGGGACCTCAGCTGGCTCCACGAACGGGTCGGCTCGTTCGACCTCCTCCTCGTGACCGGCGACCTCGCCTCGACCGGCACCGAGACCGAATACGAGATCGTCACGGAGGGGCTCGCCTCGCTCCAGGATTTCCTGGCCGGACTCGGCTCGCGCCCCGCCCTGCTCGCGGTCCCCGGCAACAAGGACCTCGTTCGCACCACGGCGAGCGCGGCCCCCGACCCGGCCACCTGGGAGGCAGACCCCAAGACACGCGAGGCCTTCTTCGAGGACGCGACGCATCGAAGCCGACATGTGGTCACGGCCGCGTTCGCCCCCTTCCGTCGGTGGATGGCCGGGTGGCACAAACGACCGGCCTCGGTCGACGTCGCCACAAAGGAGGGCCTCCTGCCGGGCGACTTCGCGGCGACCGTGACGAAAGACGGCCATCGCTTCGGCATCGCAGGCATCAATACGGCCTTTCTGGAGCTCGCCGGGAGCGCCTTTGGCGCTCTCGACGTGGATCCGCGGCAGATCGAAGCGGCCGCGGGGGACCTCGACGCCTGGGCCCGCGCGCACGACGCCTGCCTCCTGCTCACGCACCATCCGCCGTCCGGGCTCTCCCCGCGCGCGCTCGCGCGATTCTCGACCGATCTCGCGCCGCTCGGCCGATTCGCGCTCCACCTCGCGGGCAGCCTCAGCGGCGGCGCGCCCCTGGTGGACGACGCCCCTCACGCGCCTCTCTTTTCCACGTTTCCCTTCTCCAGCGGCGTCAGCGCCGACCGACGCCACGGGTATGCCGCCGGCCGCCTCGACCTCGACACCGGCACGATTGCACTCTGGCCCCGCCTCCTCGGCTTCTCCCCGAGCATGGATCCCCACTTCCAGGGCCCCGCCTCCACACGCCCGGACGAGCCCCTCCGTGTGTTCGTCCGTCAGGGTCCCGCCGAAGTCGCGAAATCGGACGACCTTGCCGACGACGAAGCCCTCGAATTGCCGTTCCCCGCAGAATACGCCCCCGAGCTCGAAGCCAAGCCCGCGGCCAAACCCGCGCCCGAGCCGCTCGAATCAAAAAAAGCGGAAGCCGGCCCCCCGCCGCCCCCTCGCCCACCGCCCATCGCCGTCGCCGCCTTCGCCCCCTCCCCCGTCCCCGGCCGCGCCCCCGGAGGCGCTCGTGGCCTCGCTCCCGCCCCCGCTCCCGCGTCCGCCCCCGCTTCCGCGGCCGCTCCCGTTTCCGCCGACCTCCCCTCCGAATTCACCCTCCTCCGCTCCTTGCCCATCGACCGCGGCCCGCTCGCCCGCGTCCGCTTCTCGCCCGCCGGAGGCGCCTTCGCCGCCATTTCGTTCTGGGGCAAGATCCACGTCTGGGACGCGGACACGCAATCGAACCGCTGGGTCGCGCGCGCCGGCTCCGACGCGATGGACCTCTGCTTCTCGCACGACGGCCGCCGCCTGGCCACGCGCGCCGGGACAAACCTCTCCGTATGGGATGCCTCGAACGGCGAATGCCTCCACACCCTGCACGAGGTCTCCGGCACGAGCCTCGCCTGGTCCCCGGAGAACATCCTCGCCGTGGGCCAGCCCGACGGCAAAATCCTCTTCCTCGACGCGGACGAGCTCTCCCCCCTCGGCCACCTCGATCACGGCTTCTGCCCCGAAGGCATCTTCGCCCTCGCCTTCTCGCCCGACGGTGAATTCCTCGTCTCCGGCGGCAAGGGCGACGGGTTCGTCGCCATTTCCACCATCCCGGCCGGCATGTTGCCGCAAAACGGCTTCACCCGCGCCGCACATTTCCACCGCGGCTCCGTCCTCGATTTCGCGTTCCGACCCGGCGCGCCGCACGTCGCCTCCTCCGCCGACGACGGCACCATTGCGGTCTGGAGCCTCGTCGACGGCGCCTTCCTCGCCAAGCTCGAAGGCCATCCCACCGCCGTCACGAGCCTCTCCTTCTCGCACGACGGGCGGCTCCTCGCCTCCCGCTCCCGCGACGGCCTCGTCCTCCTCTGGCGCACCGATACCTGGGAGCCCGCGGCTCGCTTGCGATCCTCCACGAATTACCTGGCCGGCGCCGCCTTCTCCCCCACCGAGCCCACCATCGCCATTCCCTCGCCGACCGGCAACCTCGCCCTCTTCTCCGTCGACATCGACGCCCTCCGCGGCCGCGCCCCCTCCTCCACCACGCTCCACACCACCACCGCCAAGGTCGTCCTCCTCGGCGAGGGCCGCGCTGGGAAAAGCTGCCTCGCCCTCCGCCTCGCCGAGGATCGTTACGAGGAGCAACCTTCCACCCACGGCATGCGCTTCTGGCCCATCGCGGGCGCGCGCCTCCCCCGCGACACACCTGCCCCGAAAAACCACCGCCGCGAGCTCGTCGTATGGGATCTCGGCGGCCAGGACGAATATCGCCTCGTCCACCCCCTCTTCTTGCGGGATACCTCCCTCGCCGTGCTCGTCTTCGAACCCGGCCGCGGCAAGGCCGCCGAAAACGAGATCACCTCCTGGAACGATCACCTCGGCGATGCCGACGAAAACGACGGCGCCCCGCGCCGCTTGCTCGTCGGCACCAAGCTCGACGACCCCGAGCGCGCGCCCGAGGATCGCGCCGGCAGCGAGCGCCTCCGCACCCGCACCGGCGCCCTCGCGTACGTGCCCACGAGCGCCCGCACGGGCCGCGGCATCTCCGAATTGAAGAGCGCGATCCTCGGCGCCATCGATTGGTCCTCGCTCGGCCCGACGAGCCGCCCCGTCCTCTTCGAGCGCATTCGCGCGCACGTCGAGCGTGCCCGCAAGGCCGGCCGCGCCGTGCTCACGCTCCTCGAGCTCCAGGCGAGCGTGGCCCAGGACGAGACCAACACCGAGCTCGATGTCGCCATCCCCGCCGTCGCCTCCCAGCTCGCCCGCCAGGGCCTCGTCGCCGACATTCGTTTGTCCGATGGAACCCGCGCGCTCGTCCTCGAAGTCGAGCAGATCTCCCGGTATGCCGGCTCCTTGATCCTGCTCGCGCGCGACAATCCGCACGGCGTCCCCGCCCTCGCCATCGCCACGCTCTTCGGCCCCGCCGCGCGATTCCCGCGCATCCCGCCCGGCGAGCGCCTGCGCAAGGATCAGGAACTCGGCGTCCTCGACGGCGTCATCGCGCTCCTCCTCGAACAGGGCACGTGTTTCCTCCACGAGGGTTTGCTCGTCTTCCCCGCCCTCTTCCCAGTCGCCACGCCCGCCGCGGATCCGGCCGATCCCGCCGCCTCCCCGCTCCCGGCCGCCATTCGTTACGAAATGAGCCGCCCCGCCTCGGAGGTCTATGCCTCCGCCGTCACGGCCCTCGCCCTCGGCCGCCGCTTCGGCCCCGCGCGCCTCGGCCCCGGCCGCGCCGATTTTGGCCTCCCCGGGGAAGGTCTGTCGCGGCTCTCCATGGCCCTTGCCCCAGGCGGAAAGGCGCGCGGCGGGCTCGAAGTCGCCTTCTCCTCGGACACGCCCGACGAGGTCCGGCGCCTCTTCGCGGGGTTCTTGGAAGATCACATGAAGCAGCGCGGCGTCCATTTCGTCGAGCGCGTCTCCGTCCGCTGCCCGTGCGGGTACGTCTTGCCCGAGGACACCGTCAAGAGCCGCCTCGTCGGCGGCCATTCCGACATCGGCTGCCCCGAATGCGACGCCCGCACCCCGCTCGTCCCGCGGGCCGAAGGGAACGACGCGCTCGCCGCGCCCATCTTCGCGCTGCGCCGCGAGGTCGAACGCCGCCGCGAAGAAAGCGTCGAGGCCGCGCGAATGGCCATGGCCGTCGCGCGCGTCACCTCGGACAAACCTCCCGCGCCCCTTCGGATCTTGCACCTCAGCGACTTGCACCTCCACGAGGGCGACGATCCCGAGGTCCTGCTCCAGCCCTTGCTCACGGATCTGCGCGACCGCGTGGAGGGGCTCGCCCTCGAAAAACTCGATTTCGTGGTCGTCTCCGGCGACCTCTCGAACCGCGCGAGCCCCGGCGAGCTTGCCTGCGCGCGCCATTTCCTCTCGCGCCTCGCCGAGGCCATGGGCCTCACCGCCGAGCGCTGCATCGTCGTGCCCGGCAACCACGACCTCGACTGGGACACCGAGGTCTACGATTTCAAGAAGCGGCGCGCCGTCGATCCGAAGCGCCTCGCGCCCGGCAGCTTCGTCGAGCAGGAGAACGGCTACCTCGTGCGCGACGACGCGCGGTACCCCGAGCGATTCCGCAATTTTTCGCGCCACCTCTACCACCCGCTTTGCCTGCGCGAGTATCCGATGACCCCCGAGGAGCAAGGGATCGCCTTGCTCTTCCCGGCCGAGCGGATCCAGTTCCTCGCCCTGAACTCGGCCTTCGAGATCGACGAATACCACCGCGACCGCTCGGCCATTCACCCCGGCGCGCTCTCCCGCGCCCTCGCCGAGGCGGAGCGGCAGATCGAGGAGGCGCGGAAGCGCGGGGATCTCGACCCTGACGCTTCCGTCCTGCGGTTCGCCGTCTTTCACCATCCGGTCACGGGCAATGAAAAAATGGCCGACGACGCCTTCCTCGAACGATTGCGCCGCGCCGACGTCCGGGCCGTCCTGCATGGGCACGTCCACGAGGATCGCGCCGATCTCGTGGGCTACCTGCACCCCGTGCGAAAGAGCCACGTCGTCGGCGCGGGCAGCTTCGGCGCGCCGGCGGACCACCGCCCCGCGTCGGTGCCGCGGCTCTACAACCTGATCACAATCCCGCGGGATCTCGGGCGGATGCGCGTGGACACGCGCTCCTTGCGCAAGGACGAAAGCATCTGGGAGCCCTGGGCCACATGGCCGGGCGAAAAGCCCGGCGAGAGGCGCGCCCATTACGAAGTGCGGTGGGGCTGATCAGAGCTCGTCCGCGCCGATGTCGACCGGGCCGTTCTTTCGATTGTCCCCGTCGAAGTCCACCTCGCCCACGTCGAGCGCCCCGTTCCCCTTGTCTTTCGCGGGAGATTCCGGCGCAAGGTGCAGATCGCCGCTGCCCGGATCCACGAGCTTCGGGTCCACGGTGAGCGAATTCGCGCCGGCCGAGGCCCCGTCGAGGCCGCCGCCGAAGTAGACATTGAAATCGAACATGTTCCCCGTGTTGCCGCTACCTCCAACGGCGACCACGCTCGTGCCCATCGTCGCGACCACGACGTTGTTCTGGTACACATTGCCCTGGTTGCGGTTCTGCAGCAGGATCGCCGCGTCCGCCCAGCCATCCCGCGAGCAATCGAAGAGCGTGTTGTTCACGACCACGTTGTTCTTCGCCGCTCCGCCCCCGCCGCCATTGCCGCTGCTGTACCCCCCGGTCGCGATGCACGTGACGTCGTTCGCATAAAGGAAATTGTTTCGCACCACGATGCCCTGCGTCGACTTGCCGAACCACTCGCTCGCGAGCTCCACGCCGAGATCACAACCGTGCGCGGTATTCCGCTCAAGGATAAGATCCGCCCCGCCGTCCACGTAAAAGCAGCCCGCGGCCTTCTCGTTGCCATAAGCAGGATTGCCGTAGCTCGTGACGTCGTGCGCGAGGTTGCCGGCGATGAGGCCTTTGCGGACTCGGTTCACGTCGTTCGCGTCGATCTCGTCGTCCTGGGAGCAGGCGCCGCAGACGTCGCTCTCGAAGCCGATGAAATCGAACGCGATGTTGTTCACGTGATGGACATGGTTATCGCGCACCTCGAAATCGCGCACGTTCCCGTTGACCACGAGCGCCTCGCTCCAGCCGAGGACGAGGTCGCGAAGCTCGTTGCCGACGAGCGAGATTCGCTCGGCCGGCGTCGTCTTGGTCCCGTACACGCCGATGCCGTGCGCGCCCGCGCCGTCGCCTCCATTCTCGGCCTGGATGTCGTGGATCACGTTGTCGCGGATCACGACGTCGTGCGAGGCGCCGCGCACCCAGATGCCCGCGGGAAAGCCGCCCTTGCCCGTGAGGTTCCGGATCTCGAACCCCTCGACCACGATGTGCCCCCGATCGACCACCGAAAAGAGCGCCGGCTCGCCTGCGCCCCCGAGGCCTGTTCCATCGAGGATCGGCCGCTCGCCGCAGGCCGCGCGGACCGTGATCGGAGCCCCGGGCGTGCCCGAGCGCGGGAACGCGACGAGCTCGTTGTACGTGCCCTGGCGGACGACCACGGTATCGCCGGCTTGGGCGACGTCGACGGCGTGGGAGATGTGCTGGAACGGTTTGTCCGCCGTCCCCGGGTCGTCGTCGTTGCCCGTATTCGAGACGAAATAGGTCCCCGCCGCTGGATCACATGCGCTGCCGCCGCCCCCGCCCCCGCTTCCGCCGCCGCTTCCGCCGCCGCCGCCGCTTCCGCCCCCGCTTCCGCCCCCGCCCCCGCTTCCGCCCTCGCCTCCACTTCCGCCCGCGCCTCCGCCTCCGCTCCCGCTCGCGCCCGTTCCATTCGACGAGCACGCAAGGAGCCCGATCCCGAGGACCGCCACCACGAACATTCGCTGCATCATGCCACCCTACCTTTCCGCATTACGCGCGCGGCAGCATACGCATTTTCTGGACCGGCGTCGCTCCCTCGTGGTTCAGTGCCTCTGCGTACAGCAAGCCGCGCGCGGCGATACGCCACGCGCCACGGAGGCATTCATGTCCGAATCCCGCGTGACGGGTCGAGGAGGGTCGCCCTGCGGCAAGGAGCATTTCCCCCTCGCCTCGCCCATGCTCGACGATCCTCGCCCCTTTTATGCGCGCGCTCGCCGTGACGAGCCCGTGTTCTACAGTGATTCGCTCGGCCTCTGGGTCGTGACGCGGTACGAGGACGTGTGCGCCGTCGCCAAAGACGCCGCGCGCTTCTCGTCGCTCGATTCGATCACGCCCAAAGCCGCGACCACGCCTCCCCCGCCCGAGCTCCTCGCCGAGCTCGTGAAGGGGTTTCCGCTCCTCCCGAGCCTCGTGGACAGCGATCCTCCCGTGCACACGCGCGGCCGCGCCCTCGTCACGAAGGCCCTCTCGCTCCGCCGCCTCGCCGCCTTCGAGCCGATCCTCCGCGACATCGCCACGCGCCTCGTGGACGGGTTCGTCGCGAAGGGCCACGTGGAGCTCGTGCACGCATTCGCCATCGCATTGCCCGGCCGTTTCATCGTCGACCTCCTCGGCCTCCCCCGCGAGCACCTCGATCAGGTCGACCGCTGGACCACGAACAGCACCGCCATCTTCGCCGGACACGATCCCCTCCCCGTGCTCCTCGAACACGCCCAGGGCTTCGTCGCCTTCCAGCATTACCTCGCCGACGCGATCGAGGACCGCCGGAAGACCCCCCGCGACGATGCCCTCTCCGACATCGTCACCGGCGCGGCGGCCCTCGATCCGCCGTTCGGCGTGGCCGAGCTCGTCAACATGCTCCTCCAGATCCTCTTCGCGGGCTACGAGACCACGGCCGGCCTCATCGCGGCCGCGGCGCTCGAGCTCGCCCGGGATCCCGCGCTTTTTGCCGCCGCACGGAACGATCCCGGGATCCTCCCCTCGATCGTCGAGGAGGTCTTGCGGGTCTCCTCGCCCATTCACGCGATGTACCGCACGGCGCTCGAAGACGTCGAGGTCGGCGGCGTGCGCATCAAAAAAGGCGAGCGCCTGCAGATCGCCTACATCTCGGCGAACCACGACGAGCGCCGCTTCGAGGATCCGCTCCGGTTCGACATCCGCCGGACCGCGCCGCACCTCGCGTTCGGGCACGGCCTTCATTATTGCATCGGCGCGCCGCTCGCGCGCCTCGAAGGCCGCATCGCGCTGGAGGTCCTGACCCAGCGCCTGCCGGGCCTGCGCCTCGTCCCGGCTCAGACGTTTTCCTATTTCCCGAGCGCCACGGCCCGCCGCCTCGAATCGCTGGAGCTCGCCTGGGATCCGCCGGGTTGAGCCGGTTCGTCAGAGCATCCCTTCGCCCTTCAGGATCTCGTAGCTGATCTTCGCGGCCTCCGGGCCGATCTTCTTCTCGTCGCTCGATCGAATGCGGCACACGAACACCCACGTGCGGCCTTGTTTCTCCACCGCGCCGACGAACCAGCCGATCGCGCCGAGCGGCCCCGGCGGGCCGCCGTCCGGGAGATAACTCCCCGTCTTTCCGCTGAACACCACGCCCGCCGGAATCTGATCGACGAACGGAAGCCGGTCGCGCACGTTCTCGATGGCGTCCCCGCGCAATTCGAGGGTCTTTTTCACGACGGTCATGGCGCGCGGCGAGACCGGCAGCTTGTTCTCGTAGAGGGCCGTGAGGAAACGCCGCTCCTCGCGCGGCGAGATCTTGAGCACGTCGTTCAGCCAGAACATCGTCACGTCGCCCGAGGGATCGGCATTGCCGTACTGGAAGGCCGAGAGATAGGCGCGATACCGCGGCTCGCCGACCTGCTCGGCGATGCGCTGGAAGTACCAGACCGTCGAATGCCACATCGCGGTGGCGAGGGAATGATCCCGGTTCCACGTGGCGCGCCATCGCTCCTTGCCGTCCCAGCGAAACACGGTGTTCTCGTCCTGCACCACGCCCGTGTCGACCGCGATGAGCGCGTTCGGAATCTTGAACGTCGAGGCCGGCGAGGTGCGTACGTCGCACTCCTCGCCGCCGTACTCGACCGTCTCCCCGGTGCCGAGCTCGACCATGGTGAAGCAGCCGACGAGCCCGGCGAAACGGGACGCGGCCCCCGGGGGCGTCCGGGGGACGCCGGGGTCCGGGACCGTCGCCGCGCCGTGCGTGCAGCCAGCGACGAGGAGGAGGAGAAGCGGCGCGACGAACGGCCGCGCGGACCGGGCGAGAGAACACGAACGTACGGTCATGACGCTTGTACGCCCGTGCCCACCGGCGCATTTCCGGCGCAGGTACTTTTTCGCGGGTGTTTCGATGGTTGACATGGAGCGACCGTCGCGGCTAGGAGAAGCCCGATGGTCGATTCCGGACGGCTCGACGTCGCCGTGCTGGGCGCCGGCGTGATGGGGCTCGTCGCCGCCGTCACGCTCGTGCGCGCAGGGCTCCGGGTCGCGGTCCACGAGCGCGCCGCCGATAGCACGGCGAGCGCCGCGTGGCGCTCCGGCGGCATGCTCGCGCCCGACTGCGAGGCCGAAATTGCCGAGCCGCTCGTGGTCGCCCTCGGCCGGCGATCACTCGCGCTCTGGCCCTCGCTCGTCCCGGGCGTCGAGACGAACGGCACCCTCGTCGTCGCTCCGCCGCGCGAGCCGGGCGTGCTCACGCGATTCGAGCGCCTGACCCCCCATCACCAAGCCCTCGACGAAGAAGCCCTCGGCGCGCTCGAGCCCGCCCTCGCCGGCCGCTACCGGCGTGGCCTCTTCTTCCCGAACGAAGGCCACCTCGACCCGCGGCGCACGCTGCGCGCGCTGCAAGCGTGGCTCTGCGAGGCCGGCGTGCCCCTCGAATTCGGTTTTTCCGGGGATCCCGAGGCGCTCCGGGCCGATCGTATCGTCGACGCGCGCGGGCTCGGCGCGCGTGAACGACTGCCGACTTTGCGCGGTGTCCGAGGCGAAATGGCCCTCGTCCGGAGCCGGGACGTCGTGCTCTCGCGCCCCGTGCGCCTGCTCCACCATCGCCACCCGCTGTACGTCGTGCCGCGTGAGGGAGGCGTGTTCATGATCGGCGCGACGACGATCGAATCGGCGTCGCCCGACCCGAGCGAGGAGACACGCGTGACGTTGCGCTCCGCCGGCGAGCTGCTCACGCAGGCGTATGCGCTCCACCCCGCGTTCGCCGAGGCGGAGATCCTGGAACTCAACGCGGGGCTCCGGCCCGCCTTCCCCGACAACAACCCGCGGATCGAGGTCTTCGGGCGCACGATCACCGTCAATGGATTGTATCGGCACGGCTGGCTCGTCGCGCCGGCGCTCGCGGCGCGGATCGTCGACGTTCTCCTCGGAAAAGTCCCCCCGAACGAGGTCATGCATGCGGATCCGTCTGAATGGTGAAGAGATCGATACGACGGCGAAGGATCTCGCCGCGCTGATCGAGGACCGAGGGTTCGACGTCTCCGGGGTCGCCACCGCGCTCAATGGCGAGTTCGTGCCGCGGGCCCTCCGGGCCGAGACGCGCCTCGCCGAGGGCGACGCCGTCGAGGTGCTCCGGCCCATGCAGGGAGGATGAGCATGGTCGATTTTTATGGGCGCACGTTCGAAAGCAGGCTCCTCCTCGGGACGGCGCGGTATCCCTCGCCCGAGGCGCTCGGCCAGGCGGTGGCGCGCTCGGGCGCGCAGATCGTGACCGTCTCCTTGCGGCGCGAATCCGCGGCCGGCGCGAAGGCAGGCCAGGCGTTCTGGGAGCTCGTCAAAGCGCTCGGCGTGACCATCCTGCCGAACACGGCCGGCTGCCATTCCGCGCGCGAGGCCGTGACGACGGCGCGCATGGCGCGCGAGGTCTTCGGGACGCCGTGGATCAAGCTCGAGGTCATCGGCGACGACGTCACGCTCCAGCCCGATCCTTTCGCGCTCGTGGACGCCACGCGCGCGCTCGTCGCGGAGGGGTTCGAGGTATTTCCTTACATGACGGAGGATCTCGTGCTCGCCGAGAAGCTCGTCGAGGCCGGCTGCCGCGTGCTCATGCCGTGGGGCGCGCCGATCGGGACGGGCCGGGGGCTCAACAATCCGTACGCGCTCCGCCTCCTGCGAAGACATTTCCCCGGGATCACGCTGGTCGTGGACGCCGGGATCGGCGCGCCGAGCCACGCGGCGGCGGCGATGGAAATGGGCTACGACGCCCTTTTGCTCAACACGGCCGTGGCGACCGCGGGGGATCCGCCAGCCATGGCGGAGGCGTTCGCCGAGGCCATTCGCGCCGGGCGGCGGGCGCACGAGGCGGGCCTCATGGAGCCGACCGATCTCGCGACGGCGTCGACGCCGACATTCGGCGCGCCGTTCTCGCCTTTCGCCGGCTGATTCGAGGAGCGAACGATGCTCGTGCTGGATCGTTTTTATCTCATCGTCGACAGCGCCCGGTGGCTCGATCGCCTGCTCCCGCTGGGTCTGCGTTTCGTGCAACTGCGCGTAAAAGGGCTCGACGCAGCGGCGCGGCGGGCGGAGATCGCGGCGTCCATCGCGAAATGCCAGGCGCACGGGGCGACGCTCGTGGTGAACGATTTTTGGCAGGACGCGATCGACCTCGGCGCGGAATGGGTGCACCTCGGGCAGGAGGATCTCGCGGAGGCCGACGTCGCGGCGATCCGGCGGGCCGGCCTCAAGCTCGGCATCTCGACGCACAGCCACGAGGAGATCGACACGGCGCTCGTGGTGGATCCCGATTACGTGGCCCTCGGCCCGGTGTATCCGACGACGCTCAAGGTGATGCCGTGGGCGCCGCAGGGGCTCGATCGGATCGGCGAGTGGAAGCGCATCGCGCGGCGGCCGCTCGTCGCGATCGGCGGCATCACGCTGGAGCGCGCCGAGGGCGTGGCGCGGGCGGGCGCGGATTCGATCGCGGTGATCTCCGACGTCCTCTCGCACCCGGATCCCGAGGCCCGCTGCAAAGCATGGCTCGACGCGCGGGCGACGTGGCCCCGCGCCTCGCAAGGAAGGGAGGAGTTCGGATCATGAAAGAGCTCAGCTACGAGGTCGCGGTGAACGAGCCGGGCGCGCTGCAGCTTTCGCGGGCCGAGGTCTGGCGCGGGCTCGAAATCAAGGCGGAGACCCCGCTGCCGTTCATCCCGGGGATCCAGCGATGTGAGGTCCTGGAGAGAGGCGACGGCTGGCTCGCGCGCGAGATCGATCTCGAAGGCCAGCCCATCCGGGAGCGGGTCACGTTCGAGCCCGAGAGGCGCGTGCATTTCGAGCGGGTCGCGGGCGCACCGGGGTGGGTCGACAACGTGATCGACGAGCGGCCCGACGGCTCCCTCGTGCTCCGCTTCGTGTTCGGCGTGCCGGACGAGGACGAGGCGAAGGCGCGAGATCGCGAGCCCGCCTATCGGAATGCGCTGGCCACGACGCTCGCGACGGTGCGGCGCATGGTAACGGAAGGGACGATCCCCCGGCGTTGACGTTCACCCGCGTCGCTTCGACGCCACGTACGCGAGCCCCTGTGCATTGAGCGCGAGATCCAGCTCCAAGAGCTCGTGATCGCGGGCGTCGAGCGCAAGCCCCACTTCCTCGGCCGCGCGCTCCATCTCCTTGTCGAGCGCCTTCCGGATCATGGCCTCGGCCTCGGCCGGCGCGAGCGGCACGGCGGCCTCGACGAGCGACGCCGAAAGATCGATCCATCGATGAAGCTGCGCGGCCACGACGTCGAGATCCTCGATCTCGCCGAAATGCGTCAGCGCCGCGCGCCGCGCCCCCGACGTTCGCACCACCTCGATGCTCGCGTGCGCCGCCTCCGCGTCGAAATCGGTCGGGCTCGTGGAAGGAAACGCGAAGCGCCGGCCGCGCTGGAGGTGCGGATACACGAGGCCAAACGTATCGCCCGTGAACACAGCCTCCCGGGCAGGATCGAGCACGATGAAATGGTGGTTCGCGTGCCCGCGTGTATGCACGAACGAGAGCGTCGCGCCGCCGAGCAAGACGCTCTCCCGATCCTCGAGCGACCGCACGCGCGCCGCGTCGATCGGCAGGATCGTCCCATAAAGCTCGGCAAACCGCGCCGCCCCGTAGACAGCCTCGGCGCTCTTGACGAGCTTCGACGGATCGACAAGGTGGCGCGCCGCGCGCGGATGCGCGAGCACGGTCGCATTCGGCAGCGCCGCAAGCAGCGCCGAAGCGCCGCCCGCATGATCGAGGTGGACGTGCGTGACGATGACCCAGCGCACAGCCTCCCGCGCAATCCCCTCCCGATCGAGCGCCGCGAGCAGCCGAGGAACCGCATGCGTGGTGTTCGTCTCCACGAAGGCCGCCTCGTCGCCCTCCACACGGAGATACGCGGCAGCAAAGCCGGGCCCAAGGTAATCGCAGTCGATCGTGACGAGGCGCGAGGAGCTCATGCCAGGCAGCCTAGCAGACCTCACCTCGGGGGGCCGTCGCGCCGGGGCGCCGCCCCGGACCCCGCGGGGGGCTGTCCGCCCCCTCGACCCCGGACCAGCGAGGCGCTGGACCCAGGGTTGAAAAACTGCGCTCCGCGCAGTTTTTCAAACAGGCCGACGAAGAAGCCGGGGGGCCAGCCGAACCAGCAGCGCGGCTGTCTCGGTGGGCAGGGTCGTTGCCGGTCTTGACCGGGCCTGTTCGATGAACTGCGCACCGCGCAGTTCATCGAGCTTGGGTCCAGCCCCTGGCTGGTCCGGGTCCCGGGGCGGACAGCCCCGGGTGGGGCCTGGGGCAACGCCCCAGCGAGGCGGCATCGCGCGGCAGGCTGGCCAACTGGCACAGTGCCAACGAAATGACTCCGACAAACCCGCGGGCAAACATGCGCCGCTTTTCCCGTTGACGCCTCGCGAGACCCTCGTGTACTGCAATTCGAGCGCGCGAGGGGGGTTCTCCCTTCCTCGAACAAGAACACGCGATAGGGAGGAAAAAGACCGATGAGCAACGTCGACGGACACGACGCCGGGACGCCCACGTGGTTCGACCTGATGACGCCGGACCTCGCAGGGGCGCAGAAGTTTTACGGGGAACTCTTTGGCTGGACCTTTCTCCAGGGTACCGCCGAGACGATGTACTACACGATGTGCCAGAAGAATGGTCGGAATGCCGCGGGCATGGGCAAGCGCCCCGACGACGCGCCCTACCCGACGTCCTGGAGCGTCTATTTCGACAGCAAGGACGTCGACGCCACGGCCGCCAAGATCCGTGAGTTCGGCGGGCAGTTGATGATGGAGCCGATGGACGTGATGGATCAGGGTCGCATGCTCGTCTGCGTCGACCCGACGGGCGCCGTCTTCGGCTTCTGGCAGGGCCGCAAGCACAACGGCGCGCAGATCATCGACGAGCATGGCGCGATGACCTGGTGCGAGGTGAACACGCGCGAGAGCGAGAAGGCCGCGGCCTTCTACAGCAAGGTCCTCGACGTGGAGGCCCGGAAGATGGGGATGGAGATGCCCGACATGACGTACTACACGCTCCACAAGGGCGAGAAGGCCGTCTCCGGCATCATGCAGATGAACGCGCAATGGCCGGACTCGATCCCGCCGCACTGGATGCCGTATTTCGCCGTCGACGACGCCGAGGCCGCGTGTGAGAAGATCAAGTCGCTCGGCGGGCAGGTGATGCACGGGCCCTTCGATTCCCCGTACGGCCTCATCGCCGTGGTCACCGACCCTTACGGCGCGATCTTCTCCATCATCAAGCTCTCCGAAGCCGCCATGGCGGCCTGATCCCTCCGCCCCACGCCCGCCGAAACGGATCCTTCCCCCCGAGGGCCTCGACGCGCTCGACACGACGGGCGCGCCGAGGCTCGTCGGACGTGTACCGCCCAGCCGCCGCGGTTTATTGCGGCTCAAGCAGGGGAGGCTCGATCCAAAGCCCCGCGAATGCCCCGAAGAAGTAGTGGTGATAGTACTTCGTGTACGACCAGCTCGATTCGTGACAGAATTGAATGCTGAAGGGGAGATACTGGCCCATCTCATCGCTCTGCAACAAGAGAGACTGCAGCTTGTATGCAATGACGGGATCGTCCATCGTGGGAAAGGTCGCCGGCTGGCCGGCGTTATAGCCGCTCCGCACGGCGCACCCCTCGATGGCCTGGGATGACTCCTCGGTGGCTTCCGTCTCGTCCGTGTCCAGCGATTCGCTGTCCGTCGCTGCCACGCATCCTGACGCGAGCACGGGGAGGATCAGAAGAATGGCAGCACGGAGGATCGTGTTCGTCGTCATGGGGACCCTTTCTCGCAATGGCCTGCGAGGGCCCTGTCGCAACCTGCGTGCCAGCCTGACAAGGACCCTCGTGGGGGCCTTTTGTCCGCTCGATGTCGAGCACGGCGTTCGCCAAGCCTCGACCTGCTGGGGGCGCCAGCCATCAGGTGCTGCATGCCGCAGCCTGCAGGGCGAGAGCCCAGCGTCACGTGACGCCCCTCGCGAGTTGACCTCCGCAGACGGACCGCCCCCCCGAGGGGATCCCCCTACCGCGCCTGCCCCACCTTCTGATTTGATGGCTCCTGCGCGTCCGCGCTCGCGCCGGCCGCGCAAACACACGTCAGGCACCCGCCGAACGTCACGACGATCAACCCCAGGACGCCGATGAGCGCGATCGTCGACGGGTGCATCTTGCCCTTGTTCGGATCCACCGGCGCCATGGGCTGCATCGGCTGCGCCCCATACGCCGTCCCGTAAGGCGGCTGCGCCTGCGGGCCATATCCCGGCGGCGTCGCCCCCTGCGCGCCATACCCTTGCGCCTGCGCGTGGTAGCCCGGCGGCGTCGCCCCCTGCGCGCCATATCCTTGCTGCGGCTGCGGGCCATACCCCGACGGCGTCGCCCCCTGCGCGCCATAGCCCGGCGGCGTCGCGCCTTGCACGCCGTAGCCCGAATGCGCAGGCCCCAGCGTCGGGCCCGTCGTATACCCCGTCCCCGCGATCGTCGGGGCCACGCCGCCCTGCAGGGCCGCGGCCGAGCCCGGCGGCGCGGTCGGGCTGCCCGTCTGCGGCGCCGGCCCGGCCGGCGGCAGCGCGACGCCCGTGATCCGGCCAATTCGCTCGGCCGACAGGCGCGCCCGCGCCGGGGCGAAGGGGACGAGCGCCGCCGCGAGCTCGCCGACGCTCGCGAACCTCCGCGCGGCGTCCTTTTCGAGGCAACGCTGGATCACCGCTTCGAGCGCGGGCGGCGCGTCCGGACGTAGCTTTCGCAAGGGCTCCGGCGGGCTCGACAGAATGGCGGCGTAAATCTCCGGCACCGTCGAGCCCTGGAATGCGAGGCGGCCGGTCACGAGCTCCTGCAGGATGACCCCGAGCGCCCAGATGTCGGTCCGCGCATCCACGTGCTTCGACGAACGAAGCTGCTCCGGCGCCATGTACCCGGGCGTGCCGAGCACGCTCTGCGTCTGCGTCATCTGCTGCGCCTCGGGCGACGAACCGACGAGCGCGGCCTTGGAGATGCCGAAATCGAGCACCTTCACGCAGGCCGAGCCGTCCGCGCGCCGCGTCAGATACAGGTTCGCGGGCTTCAGGTCGCGATGCACGATCCCCGCGACGTGGGCCTCGGCGAGCGCCTCGCACGCTTGCAGGAGATACTCGACGGCGTCCTCGATCTCGAGCGACCCCTGGCGCTTGACGAGCTTCGAGAGGTCCGACCCTTCGAGATACTCCATCACCATGTACGGCTCGCCCGAGTCGAGCGTGCCGACGTCGAGCACACGCGCCACGTGCTCGCTCTGGATGCGGCTCGCGCTCCGGGCCTCGTTGGCGAAGCGAGCGACGAGCTCCTGGTGTTTCAGGGCCTCGGGTTGCAGGAGCTTGATGGCCACGGTGCGGCCGAGGTGCAGGTGGTACGCGGCGAGCACGACGCCCATACCGCCCTCCCCGAGCACCCGCTCGATCCGGAACTTTCCCGAGAGGACATCACCGGGGCTCGGCGTGCTCATCGGGCCTCGGACGAGCGATACAGGCAAACGGTCGCGATCATCGCGTGCATTCTTCCATGCAAGGGGCCCCGGAGCCAAGCGCCTTCGCGCGGCCCGCGCCCCGCCGCGGGGCTTGTGCCACGCCGAGGCCCCATGCGATCCTCGCTTCCATGCTCTTCCCAAGGCCCCTCTCCCGACTTCTCTTGACGCTCCCCACCCTCGCCGCGACGTTCGTCCTCGGCCTCGCCGCATGCAGCGACGAACCCGGCGAGACGCCGCCCCCGCCGAAGTACACGCTCGACAACGTCTGCGCGAAAGTCGCCCCTCAGCTCTGCGAGGTGCGCAAGTCGTGCTGCGAAAAAGGCGAGGGCTACGACGAGGCCGCGTGTATCACGTACGAGACCGAGGTTTGCGCACAGAACATCGCCGACGTCGAGGCGGGCCTCATGACCTTCGACGCGAACAGCGTCGACGCCTGCGTCGCAGCGCTGAAGCCCTACGCCGACAAGTGTTACCTGACGATCCCCGACTACTACAACGCGCCCGAGGACCTCGAGCCGTGTTCGAAGGTCTTCGCGGGCAAGCTGACGGAGAACTCGACCTGCGAGCGCGACGCGCAATGCGCGTCCTCGGTCGAAAAGCGGGAGATCGTCGCCTGCGACGACGACACGAAGAAATGCACCGCGACCCGCTTCCTGCCGCTCGACGCCGCCTGCAAGGTCAGCGCCGACACGAAGGAGCTCTGTGATCAGGGGCTCTACTGCGATTTCGACCTCCTGGCGATGGAGGGCCTGTGCCAGCCGGCGAAGGAGCTCGGCGCGGCATGCACGCCGAGCCCGATCCAGCTCTCCTGTGGCCTCAATGCCTATTGCGACGCGATGACGAAGGTCTGCACCGAGGCAAAAGTCGAGGGCTCCACCTGCCAGAGCCCCCTCGAATGCCAGTCGTTGAAATGCGAGGCGGGCGCCTGCGGCCCGATCGCGCCGTTCTTCGAAGGCGAGCAATGCAAAGGGAGCAGCGCGCCCTGATCCCGCCCCCCGTTCCCTGAACCGAAAATCCCGCCGATCGGATCGAAAAACACGCCCTGCCAACGGCCCTCGACCGGAGCTACGGTCAGCCCATGGCAAACGAACCCAGCAAAGCCGTCGAAGATCGCGGAGCGCACACGATGGAGCGGCTCCTCCGCGACGCAGGCATCTCCACGGGCATGCGTGTCCTCGACATCGGCTGCGGACGAGGCGACGTCTCCTTCATGGCCGCACACCTGGTCGGCCCAAGCGGCCTCATCATCGGCCTCGACCACGACGAACGAGCCACGTCGACCGCCACCGAGCGCGCACACGACCTCGGGCTCGAAAACGTAAAATTCATCCAAGGAGACCTCCACGCCCCTCCCCTCGTCGACGCGCCCTACGACGCAATCATCGGGCGGCGCGTCCTGATGTACCAGCCCGATCGCATCGCCGCCCTTCGCCCCCTCGTCGAAGCACTCCGGCCCGGAGGCCTCGTCGCATTCCAAGAAGTCGACGCGACCCTGCTTCCCGCATCCACGAAACCACACCCCCTTCACGAGCAGATCACGCGCTGGATCTGGCAAACCGTCGAGCGAGAAGGAGCAACGACCACCATGGGATTCGAGCTCCCCCTCGTGCTCGAAGCCGCCGGGCTCAACGTCGAGGGACAACGCGCCGAAGCCATCCTCCAAACCAGGCACCACCGTCACATCACCGCCTGGATCGTGCGAGCCATGCTCCCCCGAATCGTCGAGCGCGGCGTCGCATCAGAAGCAGACATCGACATCGAAACGCTGGACGCACGTCTCGCCGAGGAGCTCCGCCACACGAACAGCGCATTCATCAGTGACATGAGCTTCAGCGTCTGGGCACGGAAGCCGTCGCGCGGGGCGGCGTAGCGCTGGGGCTTCGCCCCAGGCCCGACCAGGGGTTGTCCACCCCTGGACCCGGACCAGCCAGGGGCTGGACCCAAGCTCGATGAACTGCGCGATGCGCAGTTCATCGAACAGGCCCGGTCAAGACCAGCAACGACCCTGCCCACCAAGACAGCCGCGCGGCGGGTTCGGCGGGCACCCCGGCTTCTTCGTCGGCCTGTTTGAAAAACTGCGCGGAGCGCAGTTTTTCAACCCTGGGTCCAGCGCCTCGCTGGTCCGGGGTCGAGGGGGCGGATAGCCCCCCGCGGGGACCGGGGCAGCGCCCCGGCGACGGCGCATCAAACAGGAGGCCCCGCGTCCGCCGCCTCCACCGTCACCGGCACCCCATTCAGAATGGCCGTCCCCGTCAGCGGCTCGACGTGCAGGTCGTCGGTGATTGCATTCGCGTTTGCGCCTGGCACGCTCGCGGCGACGCGCATCGTGTCGGCTGCTGCGGCGTGCCCGTGCCCGTGGGGCAGGCTCACGACGCCCGGCATCACGTCCTCGGTCACGGCCATGGCCACGACGACTTCGCCCACGCGGCTGCGGACGCGCACGCGTGTGCCCGAGGTGAGGCCGAGCCGCGCGGCGTCCGTGGGGTGCACGAGCAGCATTGAGCGATCGGGGCCTTTCACGAGCGAGGGCACGTTGTGCATCCAGGAGTTGTTGTTCCGCATGTGCCGCCGCCCGATGAGCACGAGGCCTGCGGCGACGGCCTCGTCCAGGAATCGCTCCAGGCGCGGGACGTCGGCGAGGATCTCGGGCGGGGCGAGGCGCACCTTTCCGGTCTTCGTGCGCACGCGCTCCCGGAACATGGGCCGGAGCGGGCCGAGATCGATTCCGTGTTCGGCCTTTTTTAGTTTTTCGAGGTTGAGCCCCTTCGAGGACGGGAGGAAGCGATCGCCATAGGGGCCCGTCCGGAGCAGGACGTCGAGCAGGCCGTCGGCGCCGAGTTTGTTGAGGAGACCAACGAGGCGCTCGGCGGCGGCGCCGAGGGGCGACGGCGACAGGCGTTTTCCGAGCAGGCTCGCCGCGAGATCCACGAGGATCTCCACGTCGTCTTTCGTGTCCGGCGGGGGCTCGATCACGGGCGCCGACCATTTTGCCGTGTTGCGGACCGCGAGCGTGTGGAAGAGCAGATCGTAATGGCTGCGCTCGAGCGCGTACCGCGGCGGCAGGATCAGGTGCGCGTGGCGGGTCGTCTCGTTCAGGTAGATGTCGACGGCGACCATGAAATCGAGGTTCGACAGGGCTCTCCCGATGCGCTCGCCATTCGGAACGGAGAGGACCGGGTTGCCCGCGACAACCACGAATCCGCGGATCTGGCCCGGGCCGGGGGTCTCCATTTCTTCGGCCATCGTGGTGGCGGGCAGGTTCCCGCCGACCTCGGGCAAGCCGCGGACGCGCGAGCGGAAGCGGCCGTGGCCGCCCATGCCGAGGATACGCGCGATCCGCACGACGTCGGCCGCGGGGGTCGCGAACATGGCGCCGCCGGGGCGATCGAAATGGCCGGTGACGATGTTCAGGGCGTCGATGAGGAAACTCGAAAGTGGCCCGAAGGCGCTCGTGGAGAGGCCCATGCGGCCATACGCGACGGCGCGCGGGGTCCGGGCGAATTCGCGGGCGATGCGGCGCACGTCGTGGGCCGGGATGCCCGTGGGGCCTTCGATCCGCTCGGGGGCGAAGCGCGCGGCGATCGCCCGCAGCTCGGCGACGCCGTCGGCGAGGTCGGTGAGGGCGCCGTTGTCGTAGAGGTTCTCCGCGAAGATGACATGGAGCATGCCGAGGAGGAGGGCCGCGTCGGAGCCGGGGCGAATGAAATGGTGCTCGTCGGCATACGCGGCGGTCTCGGTCTTGCGCGGGTCGAAGAGGATGAACTTGCCGCCCCGCTCGCGGACGCCGGCGAGCCGGCTGCGGACGTCGCCGAGGGTCATGATGCTGCCGCCGGAGGCTGCGGGGTTCGCGCCGAAGACGAGGAAGTAGTCGGTGCGATCGATGTCGGGGAGGGTCAGGCTCGTGGCCTCGCCGAACATCTGGAGGGCGGCGTAGATGCGGGGATTGGCGTCCTGGGAGTTCGAGTCGAAGCGGTTCTTCGTGCCGAGCGCCATTCCGAGCAAATTCGCGCCGAGGATCGCGCCGTGCCCGTGGGCCGTGGGATTGCCGAGGTACATGGCGACGGAATCGGGGCCGTGCGCGCGCTGGAGGGCGGCGAGGCGCTCGCCTGCCTCGGCGAGGGCCTCGTCCCAGCCCACGCGGACGAAGCCTTGGGCGGTGCGGCGCAGGGGGAAGCGGAGGCGGTCGGGGTCCTCCTGGAGCTCCCGCATGGCCGGGCCCTTGGGGCAGATGTGGCCGCGGGAGAAGACGTCGTCCCGGTCGCCGCGGATCTCGACGACGCGGTTGTCCTCCACGGCGACGCGCATGCCGCACATGGCCTCGCAGACGTTGCAGGTGCGGAAATGAATGGTCGGTTGATGCGCCATCGAAGCCTCCCCGCGAGAACCATCCCCCTTGACAGGAGGACTCAATCCTGCCTCATCTCACCCGTCTCAGCCACCTGGCGGCGCGGGCGCCGGCTCCGCCGCGTCGAGCTCATCGTCTGCGTCGCTTTCGCTGCGCTCCGGAGCGATCGCTGGGAATCGCCGGGCTGCCGCGGAATCGTGTCGTGACAGGTAGCGGCCGAGGTGGAACACCTCGGCATACGTGCGGTGCCAGGCGGTGTAGGCGCGCCGGCGGAGGTCACGCGGGGAGCCTTTCGGCGGGTCGTCGCCGCCGTCGAGGATCTGGAGCAGCTCGGTCGCCTCAGCCTCGGCGGTCTGGAGGTCAGCCTCCGTGATCGGGGTCTTTCCGTTGACGCTAGCCCAATGGCTTCGGAAGAGCGAGACGAGGCGCAGGGTGTCATCCGCGTCGTCGCGGATACCGCGTCCCCGCTGGATATCGGAGAGGATCGTGCTCGCCTCCTTGTTCGTCCGGAATGCCGGCTTCGCCCAGCCGAAGAGCGTCTCGTCGTGGCTCCGCACCTTGGCGACGAGCTCACCGCGCCGCGCCTTCTGGTCGCTGGTCCAAGGGGTCTCGACGGCCAGGTCGGCGGCGTAAAAGACGAGCTGGTTTGGTTCGAGCGCCGCAAAGTCGGCGGCACGATCGGCTGCGCGCGAAGCGGATAGCTCGCTCTGGAGGAGCGGAAGGAGCGGCTCGAACTCACGCCGCAAGATGCCCGTAAGCCGAGCCGCGCGCTCGCGAGAAATACGCGGGCGAAGAAGGATGTCGTCCGGGAGCGCAAGGAGCGCGGGCCTCTTCGCCTCGAAGAGCTCGTTCATCTTGGTAGCTTGGGGATCCATGGGGCGGCGATCCTTCCACGAAGCGAGCAACCATCCAAGCGCGACGTACGTCCTCGTTGCTTGGGCTGGACGTAACATTGTTCACATAGGGGGAAGCTTCCCGGCATGTGGGTACCGTGCTATCTGTTCAGTATCCGGATGAGACACGATGCCACACCAGATGTCGCCCAGCGTCTTGCACTACGCAGCGAGGCCGTTGCACCTGTAGGAGAAACCACCTCCCCGCTCGAAGGTGCCAAAGTGCCGAGCTTCCACCTTCAGTGCGGCGACGCGGTAGACTTCCTCCGCACGATTCCGAGCTCGAGCATCGATCTCGCCATCACGGATCCCCCGTACGAGTCCCTTGAAAAGCATCGCGCCGTGGGGACCACGACACGCCTGAAGCGCAGCAAGGCTTCCAGCAACGACTGGTTTCAAATTTTTCCGAACAGTCGCTTCCACGATCTGTTCGGAGAGTTCTGGCGTGTCCTGAAGAAAAATACACACCTATACCTCTTTTGTGATGCGGAGACGATGTTCGTGGCAAAGCCCATCGCAGAAGCCGTGGGATTCAAATTCTGGAAGCCGCTCGTATGGGACAAGAAGAGGATCGGCATGGGCTACCATTACCGGAGCCGGTGCGAGTTCATTCTTTTTTTTGAGAAGGGCAAACGGAAACTCCGTGACCTCTCGGTGCCCGATATCATCGAGGCCCCACGCATCTGGAAGGGTTACCCGACGGAAAAGCCCGCGGATGTTAGCCGCGTACTCATCGGGCAAAGTAGTGTTGCCGGAGAGGTCGTGATGGACCCATTCATGGGCGCTGGCTCCGTGGGGGCCGCGGCCCTCAAAGCGGACAGACGATTTCTTGGCAACGACTTGTCATCTCAGGCGGTCGAGATCACGAAACAGCGTTTGCTTGCAGCGGGAGGAACCGAGGTGACCCTGGCCTTGCTTTGCGAGACGTCGCTCGAACATCCCGTGCCGGAATCTGGTATCAAGAAGAACGGAAAGAACTTTCGTCAGCGTCCGCGCGCGTAATGGTACTCGGATAACGCGCGGTGCCATGCGGTGAGGGTCTGCACACGACGCTCTTGAGTGTTCCGAGAGAGGTCAGGGACACACTCGCGAAGGAACTGGTCCGCCGTTTCCGGACGTACATCGAGAAGATTCTTCCCTTCAGACCAGCGGATCCAGGCATCTCCGCAGTTGCTGGATTCGAAATGAACCGCAGTTGCACGCAGGCGATCCTTCGGATCGAGTCGCGCGATTAGACGTCCGCCCGCAGTGAGTTCGTCGTCCTCGGTGATTAAACCAAGGATTATTGAAGCCCTTCGGTAATAGGCGAGTTGCCGTCTCGACAATCCGAATGAGGCCTCGTCCAACGCCCCATCTTTCTCAATCAATTCCACTATATGATAAACACGCTCGAGGTCATCCGCTTGTGGGATGTCCACGGACGAGACCTTGTACAGCGCAGGGGATGCCTCGATGGCATCGAGTAGCCGTTTCCTGCGCGGCGCATCGATAACAATCTCGTCCGCGTTGGCTCCGTCGTTGTTCGGCCCTCGCATACGCAGAGAAACAGTCACCTGCTTAGCCTGGAGGACACGAAGAATCTGGGCAAGCATACGAATGCTGAGTCTGGTCGGCACCCCCGTGAGTTCTCGCTCTAGCTCGACAATCGCCAAGCGCGGGAGCCTTTGTGCGGTGATGTCCAGGATGAAGGAGCCTGGTCGGGCGCCTATGGGGAGGAGATCGAGCGGTTCACCGAAAACGTTCTTGACAAATTGTCGTAAAATCTCGTCTAGAGCGCGAGAAATCGTCGTGACGAAGCGAAGGTCTAGACTGCTGGTTGGCTTTTCTCCGTGCATCTCGATTTGCATCGTCTGCAGGAGCATTTGGCACATTCGTTTCCAAGCAGTCCGCGCAACAGCATCATCCTTCATCGTGGGATCGAGTTGCTCCATGCGGGCTTTGGCAAGGTTCGACTCATCTGGATTGCGCGCGAGCACAGCAGATGCCCACCAGAGTTCCGGCACCCCCGGAAACTTCTTCAACACTGGGCTCAATGCCACCCGCCTTAGCGAGCTAGGCTCTTGGATCGGATAGGGGAGGCCCGTTAACGCATTCCACGCAGTCCCGAATTGCGCCATCGTATCATAATACACTTCTTTTAATCGATCAATCGTCGCCATTCCTGCTGCCGTAGTAAAGGCAAAGAGCGGCATGCGGGACCACGTCTGGGTTGCACGCACTGGGTCTTGCGCATCAATGAACAAGCCGCATGCTTCGACCAACGCACCTGAAAGCTCTTCGTTGGATGGCATGGGGTCTGCATCAATGACAGCCAATTCCTTCTGCGCGGCAGCGCGAAACAGGACGGTGGCATCCCATTGTTCATCGGCGTCACCGAATGCACGGAGGCGCGTCGCCTTCATCTTGGCGATACTCGCTTCACGAAGCAGCTCATCGCGCTCGGACGGGGTCATGGTTTCACTTTCTCCCAGTGCGCGACCGTGGGGTCGATGCACCAAAGTGATAAGTAGGCCTCGATGACGTCCTGGCGAGCAATGAGCTGAGCACGCTTCCCGGTCTTGCCGGCATCACCATCAATGGCTTGCGCGAACGCGGAGTGACCGTAGCGAGTACGCCCAGCAACCTCGACGCCCCGAATTCGCCCAGGCGTTGCGTCCAAGAGGAGATCGGGCGCGCGCCATCGATTCATTCTAAGGACTCGCTTGCCCAAAAAGCAGGATATTGCGACCATGGCGAGACCATATGCAGCATACTCGGTTCGATGCTCGCCTGTCAGTGTTTTACCGCTGCGGAACCGTTCCAAATGGACTGGAAGTTGTGCATCGCGTGTGGACAGCAGGGCGATGTCCCAAGTGATTCGCAGGCTGTAGTCAACAGCGCCGACGGGCGTAACCTCTCGCAGTTGGAAGGAGCCATGGCCATGGTCTCCGTTAGGATCGACCCAGCTGATGAGATGAGGGATGGCCTCCATAGCCAACGCCGGGTCCTGATCCTCGTAGAGCTGCTCTAGCTTGTACGTACGCGACGACACGATAGCCATCGTACACGTGTGGCTTGCTTTTTTCCAACAACCAACGTGACAGACCCGTCAAGAACGGACCTTCGCTCCCCTCGCCTCCTCCAACACCTCTCCCGCCCTCTCATCCGTTCTCGCGCCCATCCACACGAGCCTCTCCGCCCCGCCCCTCGCTCCCGCCCCCCTCCCCCGTTACACCCTCACGAGAACGATCACTCGCGCCAGCTCCCCCACGAGCCTCCCCGCACCCCCCCTCGGCCCCTCCGCCTCCCGCAGCAGGGCCGAGCCACGACGCGTCGCTCTCCCAGCCTCTCAGCCCCGCCGCATCGCCCGGATCTTGCCCGCCACGACCTCAGGCACGAACCCAAACGCCTTGGCGAGGTCCTTGTCCGGCGCGGAGGCGCCGAAGTCGTCGCGGCCGATCACGAGCCCACGCTCGCCGACGAGCGCGCGCCAGGGCATCGTCGAGCCCGCCTCGATGACCACGCGCGGCGTGCCGGGGGGCAGCACCTCTTCGCGGTACGCCTGATCCTGCCGCTGGAATTGCTCCAGGCAGGGCATCGAGACGACACGCACGCGGTCGCCTTCGGCTTCGAGGATCTTCTTCGCGTCCATCGCGAGCGAGACCTCCGAGCCCGTCGCGATCACCACGACGGCCGGCGGGTTCTTCGCAGCATCCGCGAGGATGTAGCCGCCGCGGAGCATGAGCTTCGGGTCGAAACCCTCGGGCCGCGGGAGCTCGGGGAGCTTCTGTCGCGAGAGCGCGAGCGCCGTCGGGCCGGAGCGGCGCAGGAGCGCATGCGCCCAGGCGGCCGCGCATTCGAGGCTGTCCGCGGGCCGGACGACGTCGACGTTCGGGATGAGGCGGAGCGACCAGAGGGTCTCGATCGGCTGGTGCGTGGGGCCGTCTTCGCCGAGGAAGATGCTGTCGTGCGTGAAGACGAAGACGCTGTGCAGCTCGGAAAGGGCCGCCATGCGGATCGCCGGGCGCATGTAGTCGGCGAAGACGAGGAACGTGGAGCCGAAGGGAATGAAGCCGCCGGCGAGCGCGCAGCCGTTGACGAAGGCGCCCATCGCGTGTTCGCGGATGCCGAAGTGGATGTTGCGGCCAGAGAAGTCGCCCTTGTGGATGGCCGGCGAGCACTCGATGTAGGTCTTCGTGGAGGGGTTCAGGTCGGCCGAGCCGCCGATGAGCGAAGGCACGAGGGCAGCGGCGCGTTGCTCGATGGTGCCGGCGCTCTGGCGCGTGGCGGCGTCCTTGCGAGGCGCAGCCTTGACGAGCTCGTCGAAGAGGTTTTCGGGGACCTCGCGGGTGATGAGGCGGCGGTAGAGGGACGCGGCCTCGGCGTCCGTCTTCTCGAGGGCGCGCATGGCCTCGTTCCAGGCCTCGTGCGCCTTGCGGCCTTCGTCGGCGCGGGCCGCGAAGATCGCGCGGACGTCGTCCGGGATGAGGAAGGTCGGCTCGGTGGGCCAGCCGATCGCCTTCTTGGTGGCCTCGACCTCCTTGGCGCCGAGCGGCTCGCCATGGGCCTTGGAGCTGCCCGCCTTGCCCGGCGAGCCGTACGCGATGACCGTGCGCGCAACGATGAGCGAGGGGCGCGCGGGCTCAGCGACAGCCGCGTCGAGGGCGGCGCGGATCTGCGCGTGGTCGTGGCCGTCGATCTTCTGCACGAACCAGCCGTACGCCTCGTACCGCTTGCCGACGTCTTCGCTGAAAGCGAGGTCGGTCTTGCCGTCGATGGTGATGTGGTTGTCGTCGTAGAAGAAGACGAGGTTCGAGAGGCCGAGGTGGCCAGCAAGGCTCGAAGCCTCGGCCGAGACGCCCTCCATGAGGTCACCATCGGAGGCGATGCCAAAGACACGCGCGGTCGCGACGTCGCCCTTCCCGCTAAAGCGAGCCTCCATCATCTTGAGCGCAGCGGCCATGCCGACAGCGGTAGAGATGCCCTGGCCAAGGGGGCCCGTGGTGACCTCGACGCCAGGCGTGAGGTGCACCTCGGGATGGCCAGGCGTGCGCGAGCCGAGCTGGCGGAAGTGTTTCAGCTCGTCGAGGGAGAGGTCATAACCCGCGAGGTGGAGCAGGCCGTAAAGGAGCATCGACGCGTGGCCAGCGGAGAGGACGAAGCGGTCACGATCAGGCCAGCTCGGGTCCTTGGGGTCGTAACGCAGGTGCCGCGTGAAGATCTCGAACGCGATCGAGGCGAGGCCCATCGGCGCACCCGGGTGGCCCGAGTTCGCCTTCTCAACGGCGTCGACCGCGAGCATCTGGATCGTGTGGACGGCCTTCTTCACTGTCGACTCGTCGATGTGCATCGATTCCTCCGCGCGCGTCTCTAGGCGAGATCACGCCAGAAGGAAAGCGAGCGAGCACGACACGCCACGTGTCGACCACGACGGAGCGCCGAGGTTTCAGGCGAAGGCGCCGCGCCCGGGGCGCTGCCCCGGACCCCGCGGGGGGCTGTCCGCCCCCTCGACCCCGGACCAGGCACGGCCTGGACCGAGGGTTGAAAAACTGCGCGGTGCGCAGTTTTTCAAACGGGCCGACGAAGAAGCCGGGGCGCCCGCCGAACCCGCAGCGCGGCTGTCTTGGTCGGCAACGCCGCTGCGGGTCTTGCCCCGGGCCTGTTCGATGAACTGCGCATCGCGCAGTTCATCGACCCTGGGTCCAGCCCCTGGCTGGTCCGGGGTGCAGGGGGCGGACAGCCCCCGCTGGGGTTTGGGGCAACGCCCCAATCTCCCTCAGGCCGACGCAGCTTGCGCGGGACGATCCTGGATGGGCGGGGAGGCGAAGATGTCGGCTTGGCTTTCGCTCGGCGGGGGCAGCTCCACGTAGCCGCGGAATTGGGCGAGCATGTTGAAGCGGCGGGCCATCCAGCCGGGGATCACGAGGGCGTAGGTGCGGGCGAGGCGGCGCGGGTCGTCGAGGGTGCGCAGCATCGCTTGGTAGGTGAGTTCGCCGTAGGCGGCTTTGAAGGCGGCGGCTTGTTCGGGGCGGGAGACCCAGTTCATGACGCCGGGACGATCGGCTTCGGGGTGGAACTGGACGGACTCGATGCCGGCGGTCACGTCGAGACCGAGGATGGCGCGGCCTTTGGACATGCCGTCGCGGCTCTCGCGGGCGAGGAGGGAGCCGCCGAGGGATTCGAGCAGGCGCTCGTCGAGGTCGACGGCTTCCCAGCTTCGGTGTTCGAAGGCGAAGAGACGGTCGCCGAAGGGACGGAGGAGCGGGTGGGCTTGGCCTTCGGGGGTCGTGTAGATGGGCATCACGCCGAACTTGCGCTCGGTGCGGGGCACGACGGCGGCCAGGCGGAAGTGCCGCACGACCATCTCGAACGAGTAACAGATGGCGAAGAGCGCGCTCTGATCCTCGCCGCCGCGGATGGCGGACTCGGCCACGTGGTCGAGGAAGCCCGAGTAGTCCGTGACCCACGGCATGCCGTCGCCGTCGTAGGGGGAGCCTGGGCCGCCGGTCGAGATGTAGAGGTCGTAGTCGCGGGGGACGGGGTTTTGGGTGTCGCGCGGCGAGCATTCGCCGAGCACGCACTCGAGGTTCGGGTTCTGGCGGCGGACGCGGTCGAAGAACGTCGACACGATGCCACGCAGGCACCGCATCGCCTGGTTGACATGGCCGTTGTTCATGTCGACCAGGCAGATCCGCAAGGGGAGCTGTCGCGGCTCTCCGCTCACGTCACGAACCTCCATCCGGGGAAATTGCAAAACGACCCATCACGCGCGTGACCTCTGCATCTTCCCCCGGCGCCGCGATGGTCGTAGCACGAAGCCCGAGCGCCGAAAAGACAGCATTTCTGTCACTTTCCACGCAGAGTCCAAGCGACCGCTCGCACGACCGGATCTTCGGATTGCGCTGCAATTGCAGCGGATTGGCGCGCCTCGGACGGGGCAAACCGAGCGAGCGAGCGGAGCGCGGAGACGCGCAGATCGGTGCTCGTGGTCTCCCGGGTTGCCAGGGTCTCCGCGAGTTTGACGGCGCGGGTGCGCTCGTCGCCTTGGGAGACGCGGACGTAGGCGCCGAGGGCGCGGGCGCGGAAGAGCTCGGAGGCTTTGTCGTCGAGGACGAGGGCGCGGAGCGTGCTCGGCGCGGAGGCGCCGGCGATGCGGAGCGCGAGGGCCTCGTAGTCGCCTTTGCCGTGCGCGCACCAGACCGCGCCGAGGACACGCTCGAGGGGCGTGGGGTTCGCCGGGAAGGGCTTGTTCGGGCGGCGCGTGGCGGCGAGGGCGAAGGGCGGCTCGGGCGGGAGCGGCGGGGCGAACTTGCCGCCGGTGGGCGGCTGCTCCGGGGGCGCAGGCTGGCCGCCTTCTTCGAGGATGCCGCGGTAGAGGGCGCTGCCGTGGAGGACGCGCTTTTGCGCCTCGGTGAGGGCGAGCGCGCCGTAGGCGATCGGGAACATCGTGTTCGAGACGTCCGGGCAGTTGTCGGGGTTCGACTGCATGACGGACGTCGGGCACTCGACGGTGTCGCTGAGCGGATCGGTCTCCTCGACGGAGAACTCGGTCGTGTGGAAGAGGCCCGCGAGGTGGCCGACCTCGTGCCGGAGGACGCTGGCGTCGTACTCCGGGTTGCCCGAGGGCATGTAGGCGACGCCGCTCATGGTGGTGCCTTGGAGCACGGGGCTGCCGGGGATGCCGCCTGCGACGCCGATGGCCTGGCCGAACTCGGAGCCGAAGCTGCCGATGACGAAGAGGTTCAAGGCCGGCCCGGGGGCGATGCCCGCCGAGGAGGCGAGGAGGCTTCGGTACTCGTTGTACGTGCCGACGTTCGTGAAGCTCGCGTCGAGCGGGAGGAAGGTGACCTTGCCGAGGTCGAGGCCAGCGTAGTCGACGAACATCTCGCCGAGGACCTGGTTCACGTAGTTCTGCGTGGTCGAGTTCGGCGCGAGGAAGACGTTCACGTCGACGACGCCGCCGTGGAAGAGGCCGTCCTTCGTGCGGCGGATCCACACGTCGACGTGCGCGCTCTCGAGCGAGCCGTCGTCGTCGCCGAGCGCGATGCGCCACTGGCCTTGCTGCATGGGCCAGGCGTTCGCGGCGTCGGACTGCGGGTTCGCGCCGCCGACCCAGCCGTAGCTCGCGAAGGCGGGGGTGTTTTTGCCGGCCATCGCGTAGTTGAAGATGACCGGGTCGCCCGTGGGAGGGCGGAGCCGGCTGATGCCCACGACGTCGTTCAGGTTCGCCGCGCCGACCGTGACCGTGAGGCCGAGGGCGCGGTCGGGGACCTCGAAGGGCTGGAGCATGTTGAGCGCGACGTCGCCGAGGTCGATGTGCTCGAGCGACTGGAGCTCACTCGGCCCCGCCCCCACGCCCGAGCCGCCCGCGCCGATTCCTCCGGAGCCGCCCGCGCCGCCCACGCCGGGGCCCGCGGTCCAGGTCTCGCCGCCTTCCCCGCCGGTGCCGGGGGTCTCGGTGCGGGTCGTCGCGCCGCACGCGGCGAGCGCGACGAGCGCGACCGTGCTGAGCATGGAGGACCGGAAAACGCCGGCGGACGAGGAGCGGAGGCGAGCCGAGAGCCCACGGAAGGCGGTAGGTGCAAGCATCTCGAGATTCTAGCTCGCGCCGCATTGGGGTAGAAGCGGCGCGTGCAGAGCGTCGAGACAGCGGCGACGGGGACGAAAGCCCCCGAAGGAGCACCTCCGAGAGCAGGAGGCGCACGATCGGCGGCGCTCGTCACGGCGGGCATCGTGCTGTCACGGCTCGTGGGGCTCGTGCGGCAGCGCGTCATGGCCCACTACTTCGGGACATCGGCTTGGGCGGACATGATCGCGGCGGCGTTCCGCGTCGGGAACATCACGCAGAACCTGATGGGCGAAGGGACGTTGTCGGCGACGTTCATCCCGCTTTACGCGCGGCTGCGCGGCGAAGGCAAGAGCGAGGAGGCGGCGCGGTTCGCGCGGTCGGCGCTCGGGCTTTTGCTCGTGGTGGTGGTGGCGGCGTCGGCGCTCGGCGTCTTGTTCGCGCCTTGGCTGTCGTGGCTCGTGGCGGCGGGGTTCGACGAGGAGAAGCTCGCGGGGACGGCGACGATCGTGCGCATCGTCTTCCCGATGACGGGCCTGCTCGTGCTGTCGGCGTGGGGGCTCGGGGTGCTGAACGCGCACCGGCGCTTCTTCTTGCCGTACGCGGCGCCGGTGGTGTGGAGCCTCGCGCAGATCGCGGCGCTCGTCGTCGCAGGGACGTTCCTCGGGCAGCGGGGCGGCGCGCTCGCGACGGCGCTCGCGTGGGGCGCGTTCGCAGGGGCGTTCTTGCAGGTCGTGGTGCTCTTGCCGGCGGCGCGGCGGCTGCTCGGGAGGATTGCGCCGCGCTTCGACGCGAAGGATCCGCACGTGCGGGAGGCGGCGGCGCGGCTGCCCGGCGCGCTCGTGGGTCGGGGGATCATCCAGATTTCGGGCCTCGTGGACACGTTGCTCGTGAGCTTTCTGGGCACGGGCGCGAACGCGACGTTCGGCTACGCGCAGACGATCTATCTGCTGCCGATGAGCGTGCTCGGGACGGGCGAGGCGGCAGCGGCGCTGCCCGAGCTGTCCCGCGACACGGCGGAGGCGGACGTGGCGAAGCGGAACGCGGCCGTGCGCGCGCGGCTCGGCGCGTCGCTCGCGCGCATCGCCGTGCTGACGGTGCCCGCGACGCTCGTGTTCGTGCTGCTCGGCGGGGATCTCGTGGCGCTGCTGCTCCAGACAGGGACGTTCGATCAGGCGGCAACCGCGCGGGTAAAACCGCTGCTCGCGGCGTATGGGTTCGCGCTGCTCGGGAACGCGGCGGGGCGCGTGCTGACGACGACGGCGTATGCGCTCGGCGATACACGGACGCCGGCGCGGTTCGCGGTGCTGCGGGTCGTCGTGAGCACGGCGCTCGCGCTCGTGTTGATGCGGCCGCTCGGCGTGCTCGGCGTGGTGCTCGGCGCGGTGATCGCGGGCTGGGTGGAGACGTGCGCGATGGGGATCCGGCTGTCCCAGGCAATCGGAGGGCTCGGGCTGGAAGCGATTCGCGGCGGGCGGATCGCGCTGCTCGGCGGGCTCTCCGTGGGCGCAGGTGTCCTCGTGCGCTCGGTTCTGCCCGCGTCACTCCAGGGGACGACGATCGGCGCGATGCTCTCGCTCGGGACGTTCGGAGCCGCGTTCGTGGTGCTCTGCCCGCTGCTCGGGCTCTTCGACGTGCGCTCGCTGCTGCGACGAGCGCGGCGCTGACGCCGGGACGTCGAAACGCGATGGCGGCGCGGCGCCGATCGCTGCAAGAACGCAGGGTGACGCCCGGCAAGCTCCTGCACCCCGCGCTCCTCCATCCCTACCGCGCCGCGTTTTACGTGTTCCTCGCCGCGCGCCGCACCCTGGTGGGGCTGTCGCCGGATCGAGGCTGGCGGACGTGGATCACGCCAGAGATCATGATCGGCGGCTTTCTCATGCCGAGCGACATCGCCGAGCTCGAGCGGCAGGGCGTGCGCGCCGTGGTGAACGCGACGAGCGAGCTCGTGGAGCCGCTCGGCACGTTGCGCGCCGCAGGCATGGCCTACCTGCAGATCCCCTGCTGGGACATGCAGGTGCCGAGCCTCGAAGACGCCGACCGCGCGCTCACGTTCCTCGCCGAGCACATCCAAGCCGGGCACCGGGTCTACGTGCACTGCGCGAGCGGCGTCGGCCGGAGCGTGGCGCTCGCCGTGTGTTACCTGGCGCTGCACGAGGGCATGAGCGTCGAGGAGGCGATCGCATGGATCCGCGCGCGGAGGCGGGTGGCGATGCGTGAAGGGCAACTTCGCTTCGTGAACGACTACGTATCGACGCGCGGGGGCCGGGGGAGCGCGGAGAAGACGTAGTCCGAGGAACGCGTAGACCAAGGAACAAGGAGATCACGGGCGCGGCGCGCGCAAAGCACGCCGCGGTGGCACGGCCCTTCCAATCGAGGTCCGAAGGAGGCGCGAGCGCCCCCACCTGGAGACCCCATGAGAACGATCGCGCCCGCCGGCCGCGGGGACGTGCACACGCTGCTCATCGTGCTCCCGCTCGTCTTCTTCGCGATCTCCCTCAGCTTCGACGTCGTCGCGATGCTCTCAGGCGCGCACGTCTGGGGCGTCGCGGCCGCCATGAACCTCGCAGCAGGGCTCGTGAGCGGCTCCCTGTCGTCCGTCTATTTCGCGCGAGAGCACGACCAGTACCGGCCAGGCTCCCGGGCGCGCGACCTGAGCTTCTTGTTCCTGTGGCTCTCGATTTGCGCGCTCCTCCCGTTCGCCGTGAGCCTCGTCCTGCGCGTCGTGCATCCCGAAGGCGTGACGCCGTCGGCAAGCGTCGCACTCTCGATCATGGCACTCGGCGTGGCGACACTGGCAGGGTGGCTCGGCGACGAAGCAGCCCGGGAGCGGGCGTAGGAGAGGTTTCCACGGCGTCTCGCCGGGGTTTCACCCCGGGCCCGACCAGGGGTTGTCCACCCCTGGACCCGGACCAGCGCCAGCGCTGGACCTTGGTGGAAGAACTGCGCTCCGCGCAGTTCTTCCAACAGCCAGGGGAGATGCCCATCGCAACGGCGGCGCTGCGATCTTGATGGGCAAGGTCGTCGCCGGTCTTGACCCGGCCTGTGCGATGAACTGCGCATCGCGCAGTTCATCGTCCTGGGTCCAGCGCCTCGCTGGTCCAGGTCCAGGGGCGGACAGCCCCTGGTGGGGCCTGGGGCAACGCCCCAGCTCCACGCCCCCAGCCAAAAACCACGAGACTTGGCCCGTCGACGCGAGGTCTGGCATGCGTCGCTTCGATGCAAGACGATCGCCCTGGCTCGAACCGGCCCATGCGCCTCGGGCTTCCGCTCCTTTGCGTGCTTGCGCTTGTGCCCCTCGGCTGCAAGGGCGGCAATGCTCCTGCGCTTGCGAAGGGCGAGCCGACGGAGGAGCCTCCGCCCGAGGTGCCTTCGCCGCCGGCGGATGGGCCGAAGCTCATCGTCTTGCAGAGTGGCACCGTGGTGTATGACCGGCCCTCGACGAAGGGGCGTCCGCTCGGGGAGCTTGGCGCGGGGGCTGCCGTCGCGCGCTCCTCGGAGCCGTTTGCGCGAAAGGAATGCCCAGGCGGCTGGTACGTCGTGCGGCCGCGTGGCTTCGTGTGCGCAGGGGAGGCTGCGACGACGGATCCGTCCCTCGCCGTTGCGCTGCCGCCCGGCCCGGATCTCTCGCGCGCCCTGCCCTACCGCTACGGCCGCGCCCGGACCGAAGGCGTCCCGCTCTACACGCGCTTGCCGATGCCGGCTGAGCAGACGACCGAGGAGCCCGACCTGAAGCGCTACCTCAACAAGCGTGGTTCGCTCGACGCTGAGATGCTCGGCGCGGCTGCGAACGACGTGCCTGTGGATCCGCGCGGCGTGCCCCAGGGCCCGCCCGTGCTCATGCCCGGCGTCGACGGCGCGGATGCGGCTGGCAAGCGCACGGTGGGCTCGTTCTTCGCGTTTCCGGCGTCCGCGGTGGCGCCGCTCGCGCCGCTCGCGTCTCGCGTGGCGGACCTGAAGAGCGGCGTCTTGCGCAAGGGCAGCGGCGTGGCGCTGGCGGGGTCGTTCGTGGCGTCGGTGGCGTCGGACGCGGGGGAGGGCCGGCGCTTCGGCGTGACGCCCTCGGGGCAGGTCGTCCCGATCGACAGGCTGAAGCCGGCGCTCGGGACCACGTGGCATGGGCTCGACGTGGAGAAGGTGGGGCTGCCTGTCGCCTTCGTGCACAAGTCTGGCGTGACGGCGTGGAAGCTACGCAAGGGCGAGGCCGAGCCGGACGAGGACGAGGAGCTCGAGCGGCGCATGGCCGTTCCGCTCAGCGGGAAGTTCCGGACGGTGAACGGCGTGCGCTTCGAGCAGTCGCGCGAGGGGTACTGGCTGCGTGCGCAGGACCTCGTGGTGATCGTCCGGCGGACGAAGTTCCCGGATTTCGCGAAGGGCGAGCAAAAGTGGCTGGACGTGAGCCTGGCCAACCAGACGCTCACGGCCTACGAGGGCCAGAAGCCGGTGTATGCGACGCTGATCTCGTCGGGACGCGACGTGCTGAAGGAAGCGGCCGAGAGCGCGTCGACGGCGCGCGGGACGTTCCGGATTCGTAAAAAACGGGTCACCACGGCGCTCGACAGCCGCGAGGTGCATGGCGACTTCGAGGTCGCCGACGCGCCCTGGGTGATGGAGTTCGAACCGGGATACGCGCTCGCGGGCACGTATTGGGGCGATGGGCTGGGGGAAGCGCAAACTTTCCATGCTGTCGCGCTCTCGCCCGTCGACGCGCGCAGGCTCTTTCACTGGTCCGGGCCGGAGCTGCCAGAGGGTTGGCACGGCGTGACCGACGCGATGGGCGAAGGGACGATGGTCGTCGTTCGGCCGTAGCGCTCCGGGGGCTCCGCGCGGACAAGCCGAGCTACGCCCCCGCAGCCGGAAGCGGGAGCAGGACTGTCCCGCAGCGTGACAGGCTACCGAGCAGGCTGTGCGTTCCCTGCTCGCAGGTGGTCTGCGCGGATCGCGATTGCCCCCGGCCGTGACACCGCGGCCTGCGCGCCGCGCTGCGTCTCGCGTCGCCCCGTGCGTCTCTGCGACGCTCCCGACGAAGCCACCCCGAAGGCTCGATTCTCCCGAACAACACACGCGAAACGAGCATTCCTTCGCGCAAAGTCGCGTGCGTCACGTGGGGGCCGAGCGAGCGCGCGGGAGGCGCGGAGGGCTCGGCACGACCCTTGCCGACGAGCACGCACGTCACCGCGCCCTTCGCTCGCAAGAGAGGCGACGGCGGAGGAAACGCGTGGTCCGACGACCGGATCGCGTTCAATCCCGCGGCGGCAGAGGGACGAACCATGGCTTCCAAGACGACGACGACGCGCACGAAGAGCGCAGCCAAGCGCGGAGCGACAACCCCGGCGCGCAAAGCCTCCGCCGCGGCCAAGGGCGCAGCGAAGAGGACGACGAAGGCCGCCGGCAAGCGGGCCGCGGCGTCGAAGGCGACCACGCGAACGGAAACGGCCGGACGCGCGACGACGCGCAAGGCCGCCCCTGCGAAGCGCACGGCTGCGAAGAAGACGACGCGCAGCGCCGCCGGACAACGCACGACGGCGTCCAAGGCGGCTCCGGCGCGGGCGGCCCGGAAGAGCGCCTCGACATCGCGCAAGTCGGCGACGGGAAGCCAGACCCGCACAAGCGGCACCCGCAAGACGGGCGCTCGCTCGGGTGCGAGTCAGTCTCGACGCGGGAGCGCTGCGGCTCCTGTGTCGTCGAGTGGTTGAAGCTGGTGCCGAAGGAGGGAATCGAACCCCCGACCCGGCGCGTATGAAACGCCTGCTCTAGCCAACTGAGCTACTTCGGCGGAAGCGGCGCGGACTATGTCGAGGGACGACGGGCCTGTCAAGCAGGCAATCCGTCGAGGGGGTCTTTCTCGCGAAGAGCGTGGGCAAACCCACGCGCGAAGCCGGTGAGGAGGAGGCCGAGGGCGCTTGTCCTTCGGCCCGCCGGTCCGCCTCGTGAAGCGTCCTGAGAGCTTGAAGGAATGTTTGTCCGCGCGTCAGGGGCGCGCAGGATCCGGGGGGCGCACCGCGGGGTTCTTCGCGACGAAGGGCATCGACCAGGCGAACGTGGGCCCGAGCTCGCGCGGGAGCGGCTCGAAGGGAGCGCCGCGCAGGACCGCCTGCCGGCAGTTCTCGTCGAACTCGGGGATGCCGCTCGGCCGCGCCACACGCGCGCTCGCAACGCTGCCATCGGCGCGGATGACGAACGCCACCACGACCGTGCCGCCACGCCCCTCCGCGATCGCCCAGCGCGGGAACGCGTCCTTCCAGAGCGGATGGATCCGCGCGAGCACGCGACGCACGTAGTCCATGCGGCGCTTGTCGAGCGCGCTCGCGTCGAGGCCTGGGCCCTGGCCCGTGCCGAGCGGATCGGCGACGGAGCCGCGGCCCGCGCTGCCGCCCGATCCCGGCGCCGTGGGCCCGTTTTGCCCACCGGTCCCGTCCCCCGGTGCGCCGCCCGCGGTGCTCGCGTGCACGATCGACTGGAGCGCGAGCGCGGCCTCTTGCTCGCTGTCGACGCGGTCTGAAGGTCGTCCCTCGTGATCCGCGGGCACGGACGGCGTCCCCGCCGTCACCCAGGGGCGCGCGAGCGGCACCTCGGCGCTCGCGCGCGCGTCCTTGCCAGGCGCCCCATCCCGCGCGCCGATCCCCTCGGAAGGCGCCTCCACGCCCTCCTCCGCGCCGCCGACGGGCCGCGCCGCCTCGATGCCGTCGGGCGGGAGCGCCGCAGCGCCGAGCGCGCCTCCACGTCGCGTGGCGCGCCCGGCGCGGGAGCCGCCCGAGGAGGGATCGTGCACGGCGTACGTACGTCGCTCGGGTCGACTGCCGGAGCGACCACTCGCGAGGAAGGTGAGCTCCATCGGTTCACGGCTCGCGCGTCGATCCTCGCGGGACGCGCGCTCCTCGCCCGCGTCGATGCGTTGCACCTGCGTGCGATCGATCCGCGACGGGACCTCCGTGACGAGCGCGCGATCGTCCTGCCGATCGGCGAGGTTCGTCGCGCGCGCCGAAGCCGTGTCCGTGCCGCCGCGACCCCGCTCGCCCGTATCCGGTCGCGGCTCGGCCTCCCCTCCCCCGCGCGGAACGGGGACCGCCGGCAGCTCGACGAGCTCGCCGGCGATCGATCCTTCGCTCAACGTCGGCAGCTCGATCTCCACGACTTCATCGCGGAGCGGCGCGTGCAGCCCTCGGAGCGCGAGGCCACCTGGCTCCGCGCGAGAAGCACGCGCGAGCAGGGCGCCGCCGGTCGCAAGCAGGGCGAGGTGCACCGCGAGCGAGAAAAAACTCGCGGAGACGAGCCTTGCTCTGTCGATGCCCCGCACGCCTCCAGTATGCCTCGTCTCGGCGCTCTTGCGGGCGCTTCAGGCGAGGCCGAAGCGACGGCGCGCGTTCTCCGTCGTGCGCGTCGAAAGGGCGTCGAAGCTCTCGCCGCGGAGCTCCGCGACGCGCCGCGCCGTGTGCACGACATACGCAGGCTCGCAGCGCTTGCCGCGCAGCGGGATGGGCGCGAGGTACGGGCTGTCCGTCTCGACGAGGATCCGATCGGGCGGCGCCCACGCGGCGACCTCGTGGATCGCGCGCGCATTTTTGAACGTCACGATCCCCGAGAACGAGAGGTCGAAGCCAAGCGCGAGCGCCCGCTCGGCGAAGGGCCGATCCTCGGAGAAGCAGTGGATGATGCCGCCGACCTCACGCGCGCCTTCCTCTTCGAGCACCGTGATCGTGTCCTCGGCGGCTTCGCGCGTGTGCACGACGATGGGCTTCTGGACGCGCCGCGCGAGCGCGATCATGCGCCGGAAGACCTCCCTTTGTGTCTCGCGCGGCGAGTGCATGTAGTGGTAGTCGAGCCCGACCTCGCCCACGGCCCGGACACGCGGCTCCCGGGCGAGGCGTTCGAGTTCGTCTTCCATCGCGCCGTCGAGGACACGCGCGTCGTGCGGGTGCAGGCCGACGGAGGCCCACACGTCGGGGCGCCGCGCGGCGAGGGCCGCGGCGAAGCGCGCCGGACCGAGGTCCTCGCCGACGCCGATCACGACGAACGCCTCGACGCCGGCCTCGCGCGCTCGCTCGAGGACGGCGTCTTCGCCTTCGGGAAAGTAGTTGGGATCGAGGTGGCAGTGGGTGTCGATCAACATCGTTCGAGAACCAACGACGCGCCCGTCAGGTGACGAGCTCGGAGAACCGCGCGCGGAGGAGCGCGCTGCCCGCGTCGAGGGCGCAGCTCTCGCAATACCCCATCGCGACGAGCCGATCGAGCGCGGCGAGCGCGTTCTTGCGTTGCTCGTCGCGCAGGCCGCCGAAGAGGGGCTCGTCGCGTACGCCCTGCGCGGCGTGGTTCGCGCGATCGCGCAAGATGGCCACGAGGTCCCGGCAGAGCAGCGCCACGGACTTGCGGCGCTCGGTGAACACGGCCTCGCGCAGCTTGCGGATCTGCTGCGGGAAGACGACGGCGTTGACGACCCGCTCGCCGGGGTGATCGATGGCCCAGGCCGCGATCATCGCGATGAGCCCGCGGCGGTGATCGTCGTGCTTGCCGCGCACGCCGAGCAGGCCCTCGATCTCGCGCATCATGCGCTCGTCGGCGCCCTCGAAATCGCCCGTGTGCGGGTTTCGGATCTTCTCGCCCTTCACCCACGCGCCGACGTGCTGCACGTACCGATCGAAGAGCTCGCCGTAGCGCGTCTCGTCGACGAGCCCGCTCGCCGATCGCATCTCCTCCTCGAGCGTGTCGAGCAGCCGCGCGCGCACGACGTCGCGGAAGAGCTTGTGGTCGTGGTAGCCGCCCGCGAGCGGGCGCTCCTTGAGCCAGTCGTACTCCGAGGTCCGCTTGCAGAGCTCATCGAGCTCGGTGAGGACGGCGAACGGCGAGAGGCAGCCGTGATCCCGGTTTTGTGCGGCGTCGAGGAGGAGCGAGCGGATCTCGCGCGGCGAGACGCCCGAGCGCCCCTCGAAGTCGACGGTGGCGTCGGTCTCCTGGTAGAGCGGGCGGATATTCGCGCGGAGCAGCTTCTGCGAGTCACCGTCGAGCCGCTCCGGCGGCGTCCCCGTCGCGTACGCTTCCATCTTCTCGGCCGCCGTCAGCGACGAGACGATCGGCGCGAGCGCCTCGGGATACCGCTTCGCCTCCGGCTGCCGCATGCGCGTGAGCACGGCGAACTGCGCCGCCACGCGCGTCGCGTGCGGCGCGACGTGGCGCGTGACGAAGGGCGCGATCTGCGCGTCGTAGATGCGTTGCTCGTCGAGGTAGCTCCGCAGGTAGGGCGCGCGGAGCAGCTCGAAACGACCACGGAAGCTCGGGAACTCGGGGTGCTCGCGGAAGGCGTTCAGGTGAATGTCGTTCGCGCTGCCGATCATGACCACGTTCGTCTGGATCGTCTGCTGCGGCAAGCTCACCTCGCCCGTCTCCAGCGTGAGCTGGAGGTAGCGGAACGCGTCGAGCGGCCGCTTCAGCAGATCGCTGAACTCGAGCACGCCGCCCGAGGCCTCGACGAGATCCCCGTGCGCCTCGAAGAGCGTCCGCGCCTGGAGCGCCGTGGGCAGCGCGGCGAGCGATCGATCGGCCGTGATTTGCCGTTCGCCCGCGTCGACGCTGAGCTCGGGGCCGATGGTGACCGCGCCCGTGCGGTACCGCCGCGAGATGAACCAGCGCTCGACCTGGACATGGCGCAGCACATCGGCGAGCGAGCCCTCGTAGGAGACGAGGAGCGCCTCCACGATCTGCTGATTCTTGTGCGAGAGTTTGCCGCTCATGAGCCAGTCGGGCGGCGCGTCTCCGATCCCGGCTTCCTCGTAGAGCTTCTTCAAGAGCTCGCGACGCTCCGGCACCGGGATCAAGAAGAGCGGATGATCGCGCAGCTCGCTCACGAGGCGCGCGTCGATCTGCGTGTCTTCGAGGTGCGCGAAGCTGCCGCCGATCGGCGCCGCGGCCCCCTCGCCGCCGAAGCCGATCGCGCCGCGTGTCGTCTTGCGGCTCGGGAACACCCAGTGAAACCGGTAGAGCGCGCCCTCGTCGAGCGTCGAGTAATGCTCGAGCGCGCGCAGGACGCAGCCGGCGATCGTGCTCTTGGCCGACCCATTCGGGCCGTGCATCAGGACGAGCCGATTCGCCCTCCCCTCCTGCACGAAGTTCGAGAGCGCGCGGTAAATCTCGCCCTGCAGCTCCTCGTGCCCGATGAGCGCCGCGTCGCGCCCGTGGTACGGCGCCCGGCGCGCGCTCGTCGCCGACGAACGGAGCGGCTCGGGCTCCCAGGGCAGATCGAAGAGGCGGTAGCGCGTGCACTCGCCCCAGGGACGCTTGACTGGGTACGTCCCGAAGTGGTCGAACATGTCGCGCACGTACCGGGCTGAATCACGCCCGTGACGCGCGGGATCCGATGCGAAGAGCTCCAGGTACTCCTGGAAAGAAAGCAAGCGCCGTCCCGTTTGGAAGCGGCGCTGCATCGAAGTGACCAGGTTGGAAAGCTCGGCCAGTGCGAGCTCGGACCTTCGGCTTGCCCGGGCGTCGGACTCTTTCACCCGGGGAGTTTAGCCCCCGGCTTACTTCACGTCGACGTCGACCTCGAGGTCCACCTTCTCCATCACGCAGTTCGCCGCGCTGCAGACGCTCATCGAGAGCGTGCCGGCGATCTTCGCCTTGCCCGCCCGGGACGCCACGAACGGCACCTTGAACGATCCCTTCTTCTCGTCGAACGTCCCGTCCTCTTTCTTGAGCAAGGGCTTCGGATACTTCACGCCCTCGGGCGCGGGATCGACGAGCTTGAACTTGTACGGGTACTGATCGTTCATGTGATACGCGCCCTTCGGCACGATCGTGATCTCGAGCGTCCCTTCCTTGCCCGCTGCGTAAGGGCCCGTCGCCTTCATCTCGACCGCGTAGGTCTCGCTTTCGGCCTTGGGGCCCTTGGCGACGGCCGCGACGTTCGTCTCTTCGCCACGCTGCGTGGCGGCTTCACTCCGGCCACATCCGGAGGCGAGCACGAACGAGAGGCCCGAGAGGGCTACGAGGCACGCGAGGGTGGAGAGAGGACGGCGGCGCATCGAAGGCGTGTTCATGAGGGCTCGGAATACCACGGCGGTTTGCTCCTGACCACGGGCGTAGGGTCGATGGAAACACCCGAACAGCACGGGTTCGACGGAGGGGCCGCCCAAGCCATGCACGAGCTCGGTGTTCAGCGCGCGCCGAGCACGACGATCAGCAAGGCGACGAGGACGACGAACACGATGGCGGGAAAAAGCCAGCGTGGTCGTGTGGTCGGGACCGAGACGGCGTCCTCCGGGAAGGCGCCTTGCTCCGTCGCCGCGGCCGCGCCCGCAAAGGCCGCATCCATCGCGCTCAGATCCCCCGCTGTGCCCTGCTCCTCTTCGAGTCGCGCGAGCAGCCCGGGGAGGCCCGCGCGGATGCGCTCGCCGAGCTCGGCCTGCGTCGTCCGCGCCCACGCCGCGTGGCTGCCCTCGAGCCCGTACGCATGGCCGATCCGATCCGCCAGCGCGCCGACCGTGGGGATGCGGTCTTCAGGCTCCTTCGTGAACGCATGATCCATCACCGCGTCGAGCGTGCGCGGGACGCCGTGCGCGCGGCCCACCTCGCTCGGCGGGCGGTGCGGCCGCGTCATGATGCTGAGCAGGATCTGCGGGCCGGATTTGCCCTCGTACGGGACCTTGCCCGTGAGGCACTCGTAGGTGATCGCCGCGAGCGACCAGACGTCGGCGCGATGATCGAGCGAGAGGAGCCCCTGCGCTTGCTCGGGCGACATGTAGAAGGGCGAGCCGATCGTCGTGCCGACCGCGGTGATCTTCTTCGCGCCCACGGAGTTGTCGCGGACGCTGCCGAAGTCGAGGAGTTTGACCTCGTCGCCGCCGCAGAGAAAGACGTTGTCCGGCTTGAGATCGCGGTGGACGATCTTGCGCTCGTGAGCGCTCGCGAGGCCGAGCGCGACCTGCGAGACGAACCGCACGACACGCTCGGGCGGCAGCACCTTTTCGCGCTGCATGAGCACGCGGAGCTCCTCGCCTTCGAGGTACTCCATCACGATCACGTAGTTGTTCTCGTCGTGCTCGAACGCGTCGACACGCACGACGTGCTCGTGCGGCAGGACCGCGCTCACCTCGAACTCGCGCTTGAAGCGCTCGATCGCCACCGGATCCTGCGCGACCTCCTCGTGCAGGATCTTCAGCGCGACCGAGCTCTTCTCCTCGCGGTCGAGCGCCTGGTAGACGCGGCCCATGCCGCCCTCGGCGATGACGCGCCAGATCTGGTAGCGCCCGCTGCACACTGCGCCGCCGACGCGGGGATCCTTCGGATCCGGCTTCGGCGAGACTTCGTCGGTCCCCGCGAGCTTCTGCCCTTCGAGCGGGCAGAAGTCCGCGTCATCTTCGTAGAGGCGATGGCAGGTGGTGCAGGCTTTCACGCGCCGCAGGTGGAGCGATCAGGCGCGTGACGAAGTCGAGCTGCCCTCGGCGGCGTCGCCCTCCGGGGCCCTCACCGGCGCGGGCGTGTAGTAGAGGATGCGGCGGCAGTGCGGGCACTGCTCGAACTCGGCCTGACGCAGCATCTTCTGGAACATCATCGGCGGGATGGTCAGGTGGCAGCCGAGGCACGTGCCGTCGTGCGTGGCCGCGATCGGGTGCGGGCGGCGCGTGCGCACGGACTCGTAACGACGGTAGAGCGTCGTCGGCAGCTTCTTCACCGCGAGCTCACGCTCCTTCACCCGCGTCGCGCGTTGCGACTCGGCGTCGTCGAGCTGCCGCGTCGTCCCCTCCACCGTGCCTTCGATCTGCTGCACGATGTTGCGGTGCTTGGCGTCGGTCACGTCGATCGACTTCTTCGCCGCTTCGGTCGCGGTGTTCAGGCGCTCGATCTCTTCCTCGCGGTCGCGGTGCAGCTTGCGCAGCTCCTCGATCTCGCGTTGCGCCGCGTTGCTCTCGCGCTCGTTCCTCGACCGCGCGAGCTTCTCGCGCGACCGCTCGATCTGCTGCGTCATCTGGCGCAGCTCGACGCTGAGCTCGCTCCGCGTCTTCTCCATCTGCGAGAGCATCTCTCGGTCCGAACGGAGGCGGTCCTCGAGAACCTTCGCCTCCGCCCGCATCCCCTCCAGGCTTCCCCGCTGCTTGCCGATCTGCTCCTCCAGCCTCCGCAGATCGTCGTCGATGGTCGCGAGCTCTTCGAGGGGTGCGATCTGGTCGCGGATACTCACGTGGATGCTCTGCTCCTTGCGAAAAGGGATAGGCCCACCTGGACTCGAACCAGGAACAGCCCGGTTATGAGCCGGGGGCTCTGACCGATTGAGCTATGGGCCCGTGTTCGCCGAATCGCCCGGAGGCGACCCGGGGGACAAGCTAGTCCAACATCGAGACCGTTGGAAGGGGCGCGCCGCGTCATCGTTCACTTTGGGCTTGCTCCCCGGAAAGAGCCGTGCGGGCCCCGCGCGCGCGTCGGGGCGCCCGACCCCGAAGCATCGAACTTTCAAGGACTTTCCGGCGCAGGCTTCGAACGCTCGGGGACGTTCCGCGGCGGAAGGTTCATCCGGCCGAGCCGCGGCCGCTTGCCAGCGGGCAGAGGACCTGCCCGCCCCCCGTCCTTCGGGTCGCCGCAGCACCGGAAGCCGACCTGGTAGAAGCTGAACCACTCGTTGTGCGTCGAGGTGATCGGCCGGCAACGCGCGCGGATCGGCCCCCAGTAGCCGCCCTTCAAGGACGAGCGGTACGGCGCTTCGAGGCGCTTGCCCTGGGGGTTGTCGACCCACTCATCGACGTTGCCCGTCATGTCGTGCACGCCGAAGGGGCTGACGCAGCGGTGCAGCTCGCCTGACGCGACGCGACGATCGAGCCTGTCGACCTCGGCCGAGACGCGGGCCGGATCCGAAAAGGCGTCGAAGTCCGGCGGCTCGACGGGTTTGTCGATGTTGCAGGCCTCGGCGTCACGCTCGGCGCCGTACGGATACGGCCACATCCCCGGGCCCTCGCACGCGAACTCCCACTCCTCGACCGTACAGAGGCGCTTGCCCTCGACCTCGCACGCGCGCCGCGCCTCGTTCCAGTCGGCCATGACCGCGGGCTTGACGCCTTCCATGTTGGGGTACTCGTAGACGTCGACGCAAAAACGCCGGCGTTCGAGCCGGCCCTCGCAGAGGACCTCGGGGCCGAAGCGCTCGCACACGTCCTTCACGTCTTCGCGATACTTCAAGCATCGGTGCCCGACGAACGGGCAGTAGATGCCGTCGACGAGGACCATGCCCGGTCCACACGCGGTCGCGCTCTCGGGGCTCACCTGCACGTACGAAGGCGGCGGCGGTTTTTCCTTCGGCAGAGGCGCGGGTGGCGGCGGCGGAGGCGGCGGCGCTTCGATCGAGGCAGCGGCGGAGGCAGACGGCTGCGTCTCGTGTCGCTCGGCCACGCGCGGCGAGAGGAGGAGCGCCGCGAGCGCGAGCGAACCCGCGAGCACGAGCGGAAAGACGACGGCCTCGCGTGATCTCACCCGTCCTCGTGCGCCGCGCGATCCCCGGGCGAGGCAGGCTCGCGATCCCGATCGAGGAACGGCCTCGGCGGCGGGGTCTCGACGCCGTCGATCGTGTCCCCGCAGCAGCGGAAGCCCACCTGGTAAAACGCGAACTTCGGGCCGTGTGTCTTCGTCGTGAGCCGACAGGTGTTGCGCACCGGGCCCCAGTAGCCGCCGTTCAGCGTCGAGGGCTGGTTCGTCTCGGGATCGTCGGCGAGGTTGTCCGTCCACTCGTCGACGTTGCCGGACAGGTCGTACGCGCCGAACGCGCTGATGCACGCGGGGTGCGAGCCGATCGGATCGGCCTGCCAGAGCCGCGCGATCTCGGCCTCGCGGGTGCGCTCGTCGACCATCGCGTTCACGTCGAAAGGGATGGAGGCGCGATCGACATTGCACGGGCTCGGCTGGCGCACGAAGCCCCAGGGATACGGCAGCCGCTTCGGCCCCTCGCACGCGAGGATCCACTCGGAGCGGCGGCACAGCCGTTTGCCCACCGACTGACAAAGTTCTTTGGCCTCGAACCAATTCACGTAGACACGCGGGCTCTCGCCGACGCGGTTCGGCCACTCGTGACGATCGATGCAGTACCTGCGCGGATCTGGCTCGCCGCGGCACGGCACCCCGCGGACGTACTCGGCGCAGCCGTGGCCGAGCTCGCTCGATCGACGCGCGCAGCGGTACGCGAGCTTGGGGCAGAAGTCGCCTTCGACGAGCGCCATGTCGGACGGGCAAGCAGCGCGCACGGCCGGGTCCTGGGAGAAACGATCGGCCGGCGTGAACAGGGGCGCCGCGGGTCCCGCGGGTTCGTCGGGGACGCGGGGGATCTGTGCTTCGGGGGAAGGCGCCGCGGGCGCGGGCGCGGCGCGCGTGGCCGAGCGGAAGGACACGGCCGAGGTACGCGCGAACAAAGCGAGTCCGCCGACCACGACGCCGACGCCCACCGAGATCATCACGCTCCTCGTCGTCGTACCCACGCGCTCCGCAGGGCTTCTCGATCGTCGCCCGTCATGCAAGTAGAACCGAGGAACCGCGTGGGGGAAAAATTTCGAGCGAGCAGGCGCGGCGCATCCATCGCGTGCCGGTGAAACGAGGGGGTGCCTACGGAGGGGGTTGGTCCTCGTGCGTAGGTCGGAGAGCCGGGAAGCCTTGGACAACACGGGAGCCCGAGCACGATGAGCGTGCTAGGTGTCGCGGGTCCATGGATCGCCTGGTCATTCGCGGCGCTCGCCAGCACAACCTCAAGGACGTCAGCCTCTCCCTCCCGCGAGATCGCCTGGTCGTCATCACCGGCCCGAGCGGCTCGGGGAAGTCGTCGCTCGCGTTCGACACGATCTACGCCGAGGGACAAAGGCGGTACGTCGAGTCCCTCTCGGCATACGCGCGCCAGTTCCTCGAACAACTCGCCAAGCCAGACGTCGAGTCGATCGAGGGGCTCTCGCCCGCGATCGCCATCGAGCAACGCGCGCTCGCGAAGAGCCCGCGCTCCACGGTCGGGACCGTCACGGAAATCTCGGACTACCTGCGCCTGCTCTTCGCGCGCGTGGGCACGCCGCACTGCCCGAGCTGCGGCGCGCGCATCGAGGCGCAGACGGTGCAGCAGATCGTCGACCGCATCCTCGGCCTCGGCGAAGGCGCGCGCGTCACCGTGCTCGCCCCGATCGCCCGCGCCCGCCGCGGCGAACTCAAGCTGGAGCTCGATCGCCTCCGCCGCGAAGGGTTCGTTCGCGCGCGGATCGATGGAGAGGTCGTCGACCTCGGCGACGAGATCGTCCTCGATCGGACGAAGGCGCACGACCTCGACGTGGTGATCGACCGCATCGTGGTGAAGGAAGGCGTGAAGGGTCGGGTCACGGACTCGGTCGAGCTCGCGCTGAAGCTCGGCGAAGGGCGGCTGCTCGCGGATCCTTCGACCGAGCGATCCCGCGCGGAGCCAATCTGGATGAGCGAGCGCTTCGCCTGCATCGCCTGCGGCATCTCGCTGCCGCCGATCGAGCCGCGGATGTTCTCGTTCAACGGGCCACACGGCGCCTGCCCCGCGTGTGACGGCATCGGGTTTCGTACGCGGATCGATCCGGAGCGCGTCGTGCCGGATCCGAAGCGCACGCTGCGCGAGGGGGCGATCGTCGCGTGGGGGCGGCGCGGCTCGCTCGCGCTCTCGACGGAGACCGAGCGGGCGGTGAGCTCGCTCGGCGTGAACCCGGACGTGGCGTTCCGCGATCTCTCGGAGGCCGATCGCAAGGCGCTCCTCTTCGGGGCGGAGGCGACCGCGGCGAAGGGGCGGAAGAAGGCGAAGGAGGGCTACGAGGGGATCGTGCCGCGGCTCGAGCGGCAGCTCGAGCAGGGCGAGGGCGTGCTCTCCGGCGAGGACGACGACGATCTCGACGACGACATCGCCGGCTCCGAGGACATCGGCCGGTACGCCGTCACGCGCGTGTGCGACGTCTGCAAGGGCAAGCGCCTGCGGGCCGAGGCGCTCGCGGTGAAGCTCGCAGACAAGAACATCGCGGACATCGGCACGATGGCCCTGCGCACGGTGCGCTCGTTCCTGGAGACGATCGCGCACAAGGACGGGCCGCTGCAGCCGCGGGAGCGGGCGATCGCCGAGCCGCTCTTGCGGGCGGTGATCGCGCGGCTCGGCTTCCTCATCGACGTGGGCATCGATTACCTCACGCTCGATCGATCCGCGCAGACGCTCTCCGGCGGTGAGGGACAACGCATCCGGCTGGCGACGCAGATCGGCGCGGCGCTCGTGGGCGTGCTGTACGTGCTCGACGAGCCGAGCGTGGGCCTGCACGCGAGGGACAACGCGCGGCTGCTCGAAGCGCTGCGCAGGCTCGTGGATCTCGGCAACAGCGTGGTCGTGGTCGAGCACGACAGAGACGCGATCCTCGCGGCCGATCACGTGGTCGACATGGGGCCGGGGGCTGGCGTGCACGGCGGCAAGGTCGTGGCCGAGGGGACGCCGGCCGAGATCGCGAAGAACCCGGCGTCGGTCACCGGGCCCTGGCTCTCGGGCGACAAACATCTGCCGATCCCGACGAAACGACGCAAGGGCGACGGGCGCGTGCTCAAGCTCGTCGGCGCGCGCGCACACAACCTCACCGGCGTGAACGTCGAGATCCCCGTCGGCGTCCTCTGCGCGGTCACGGGCGTCTCCGGCTCGGGCAAGTCGAGCCTCATCGTGGACACGCTCCTGCCCGCGGCGCGCGCCGCGCTCTACCGCACGAGCGCGCCGATCGGCGAGTGCGACGGCATCGAGGGCCTCTCGCACATCGACAAGGTCATCTCCATCGATCAGGCGCCCATCGGCCGGACGCCTCGGTCGAACCCGGCCACGTACACCGGCGTCTTCAGCTTGCTCCGCGAGATCTACGCGGGTTTGCCCGAGTCACGCGCGCGCGGCTACAAGGCCGGGCGCTTCTCGTTCAACGTGAAGGGCGGGCGCTGCGAGGCGTGTCAAGGCGATGGCGTTCTCCGCGTCGAGATGCACTTCCTGCCGGACGTGTTCGTCACGTGCGAGACCTGCGGCGGCAAACGGTACAACCGCGAGACGCTGGAGGTGCTCTACCGCGGCATGTCGATCGCCGACGCGCTCGAGCTCACGGTGGATCAGGCGATCGACCAGTTCGAGGCGATCCCACGCGTGCGGGAGCGGCTCCTCGCCCTCGCGCGCGTGGGGCTCGGCTACATCCGGCTCGGACAACCGGCGACGACGATCTCCGGCGGCGAGGCGCAGCGCGTCAAGCTCGCCCGCGAGCTCGCGCGCAAGGCCACGGGGCGCACGCTGTATGTCCTCGACGAACCCACGACGGGCCTGCATTTCTCGGACATCGAGGTGCTCATCGGGGCGCTGTCGAGCCTGCGGGACGCGGGGAACACGGTCGTGGTGATCGAGCACAACCTCGACGTGGTCGCGTGCAGCGACTGGGTGATCGACATGGGGCCGGAGGGGGGCGAGCGCGGCGGGTTCGTCGTGGCGTGCGGACCGCCGGAGCACGTGGCCGGCGTCCCGGAATCGCATACCGGGCGTTACCTGCGCGAGGTCCTCGAGGTCGGGCGCAAGCGGCCGGGAAAACGCGCCAAATAACCCGGGACGTCCCGACGAGAGACAGCAGCGACGAACCCGGGGAGCGCCCCGCCCGCGCGGGGCGCGTAGGGGTTGGGCTTGACCCAACCCCTGGAGCAAGAGGGTTGGCTCAGCCAACCCCCTGGCACAATCAACCGAAATCCTTTTCGGCGCGCTCCTGATCCTCTTTGCAGCGGATGCAGAGGCTCGTCTCGGGGCGGGCTTCGAGGCGCTTCTGCGCGATCTCTTCCTCGCACTCCTCGCACTGACCGAACGTCCCGTCCTCGATCTTGATCAAAGCCTTCTCGATCTTGTCGAGGAACGACTTTTCCCGGCCGCGGAGCCGGAATGTGAAGGATTGCAGATACTCGCTCGAAGCGAGATCCATCTCATCGGGGAGATCACTCGCGTCGAGGGCCATGTCCTCACTCAGCGTCTGCTTTGCTTTCTTGACGATCTCGTCCCGCTTCGCCTCGAGCAAAGCCTTGAACTTCTTGAGCTGGGCCTTGTTCATTGTGCAATTCCCTCGACGTGTCGCCCTCTCGGTGCCCCCCGCTTCATGCAATCCGGGCACCTCGACGAAGTACGGCCAATGACGGACGAATGCCGTCCATTTCCGGCCCTCCCTTGAAGGAGGGCGCGGAAGGCTAGGCGACGGATTCCCTGACGTCAACCACGGTCGAGACCGGCCGAGATGCAGGTTTGACGACTTCCTCTCGACGTGGGACAAAACCTTCCACCTTGCTGGAATTCGACATCAACCGAAAAACGAGTGAACCCCGTGATGCCGCCACCGTCATCGTCGTGCGCGACGGTGCGCAGGGGCTCGAGGTCTTCTGTGTGCGCCGGCACGCGAAGTCCGCATTCATGGGCGGGGCGCTCGTCTTTCCAGGGGGAAAGGTCGATCCGTCGGACCTCGATCCGGGCTGGGAAACCGCCGCGACCGCCGCGGACGCGCGGGTCCTTGGGATGGCCACCGAGCGGTCACACGCCCTCGGGCTTTGCGTCGCGGCATGCCGGGAGACGCTCGAAGAGGGGCGGATCCTGCCGGTGACGCCCGGCGTGGCGGGCGCGGAGCTCGACGCCCTCGCGGCCGAGCTCGCTGCCGGGACAGGGCTGTTCGACGCGCTCGTCCGGCGCGGCATGCGCCTCGCGCTGGATACCCTCGTCCCGTTTGCGCGCTGGGTGACGCCCGTGGCGGAGTCGCGTCGGTTTGATGCTCGTTTCTTCCTGCTCCCTTTGCCCGAGGGACAGGAGGGACGGCACGACGATCACGAGACCACGATGAGCCTGTGGGCGCGCCCGTCGGATGTCCTCGACGCCGCAGCGGGAGGGCGTTTCTTTCTCGCGCCGCCGACGTCGCGCACCCTGGAATTGCTCGCGGGCGAGCGAGACGTGCACGGTGCGCTCGCCCTCGCTCGGCGGCAGACGCTCCTGCCGATCTGCCCCGAGTTCGTCCCGGGCGACGGCGACGCTCCGCCTTTCATCGCTTTGCCCGGTGATCCTGCACACTCCGTGCGGGAACGGCGGCTGGACGGACCCAGCCGGTACGTCCTGCGTGAAGGCCGTTTTGCTGCCGAGGACGCACCCGAGTTCGGCAAAGGATTCGCTTCTCCCGTTGTGCCGGGGGTCGAGACGAGCCTCGACGAGCGGGACGTTGCGACTTCGGTGGACGATGGGGGTTCGGGGACTTAGCTCCCTTTTGTGGGAGCGAAGCCCCCGAGCGTGGACTGGGCCGAGGAGGCCGGAAGTCATGGAAGCCAAAGAAAACACGACGCCGACCACGACCACGACGACGACGACGAATCAGCCGGAGCTGTTCACCGCGAGCGACGTGGCGCGGTTTTGCCAGGTCGACCTGAAGACCATCCACAACTGGGCGGACAAGGGGGAAATCCGGCATTTCCGGACGCCGGGCAGGCACCTGCGCTTTCGGAGGCTCGACGTCCTCGATTTCCTGCGGAAGTACGGCTACCCGATCCCCGAGGTGCTCCGCCTCGGCAAGCCCAAGGTCGTGGCCGTCGACGACGATCCGCAGGTGCTCGCCTCGCTCCGCAAGGCGCTGAGCAAGCGCTTCGAGCTGACCACGTTCCAGGACCCGTTCGACGCGCTCGTGGCCGTCGGCAGCATCCAGCCCGACGCCATGGTCTTCGACGTGCGGATGTCCGGACTCGACGGCGTGAAATGCCTCGAACGGCTGCGGTCGATCGACACGACCTCCCACATCCGCTGCATCGTCTACTCGGACGCCGAGGAGATGAAGAAAAACGCGACGGAGGCCGGGGCCTACGACTTCATCAAGAAGGGCGAGGCCGCGGAGCTGCGCGACTCGCTGGAGCGGCTGATGGGCCTCGAAAGGGAGTGACGCGGGCGGATCACTTGCCTTCGCGGTAGGCGCGGATCGCGTTCGCCACGGCATCGGCGAGCTTCTGCCGATAGTCGGCCGTGGCGAGGCGGGCCTCGTCGTCCGGGTTCGAGATGAACGACGTCTCGAACAAGACCGCGGGCATGTCCGCACCGACGAGCACGAAGAAGCCCGCGGTCTTCGTGCCCTGATCCTTCGTGTCGGGCCAGCGCACGCCGAGCGACGCGAGCGCGGAGCGCTGGACCAGATCGGCGACGTGGCGCGACCGGGCCATGAGGTCGCCGACGTCGAGGTTCGACGCGATGAGCGCCATCTCCTCGTCGATGGAGCGCGCGTCGCCCTCTTCGCCGGTCTTGCGCGGGCGGGAGGCGTTTTCCCGGGCGGCGACGCGCATGGCGAGGCCCTCGGGATCCCGCACGCGATCGAGCGAGAACGTCATGGGCCCCCGCGCCTGCCCGTTCTCGGACGCGTTGCAGTGGACGGAGACGAAGAGGTCCGCGTGGAACGCATTGGCCCGCGCGGTGCGGAGGTCGAGCGGGACGTACGTGTCGTCGTCGCGCGTGAGCATGGTCTCGACGCCGAGCTCGCGGGAAACGATGGTCGCGGCGCGGTGCGCGATGTCCAGCGTGACGTCCTTCTCCTTGAGGCCCGTGGGCCCGACGGCGCCGGTGTCGTTGCCGCCGTGGCCGGGATCGAGGACGACGCGGCGCACCTCGCGTTTGCCCGAGGCGTCCTGTTCGTCCTTCCGAACCGGCGGGCGTGTGCTCACGTCGACGACGATGCGGAACGGGTCGGGGAGGTAGAAGACGCGGCGATAGAGCGAGGCGGCAAGATCGAGCACGACGCGGGTGCCGCCGCCCTCCTGCGCGCCGAGACGGACGCGACGCACGACGCCGCCGACCTCGGTCTCGCGCCGGACGCCCTTGGCGCTCGCGCGGGCGATGTCGACGAACACACGCGCGTCCTTGCCCGCGGCCGCGTCCGCGCCGAGCGTGCCGACCTGGAACGTGGTCGGTCCACTCAGGTGGATGACCACGCGGCCGCCCTTCTCGGAGCCGAAGGGCTCGAGCGAGACGATCTTCACCGGCTCCTTCGCCGCGGTCGCGTCCCGCGGGGTCACGACGACCTGCCCCTCGAGCGCGGCCTGCGCCGCGGAAGCAGAGGAAGGGGGCGCGGACTCGGGGGAGACGGCGCCGGACGGCGGCGGGGAGGCGGCGAAGGCCGACGGGGACGGCGCGCCGCGGGAGGCAGCTTCCGAGGCGAAATCGCCTTCTCGTTCGAGGGCGCGGAGCGCGCCTCCGCGGGGGCGATAGGCGGACGCCATCGCGAGAGCGCGCTCGAGCGCGACGTGGCACGGCGTGCGCGGAGCGAGGACGGCCTGGCGGCGCGAGGCGAGGTAGGTCTCGCGGTAGGAGATGGCGGCGTCGCGGGCGAGCTCGCCGGCGAGCAGGGCGCGGCGGCGATCGGCCTCGCAGCCCTGGAGGGCGCCGGCGGCGGCGCTCGCGGAGGCGGCGTAGAGCTCGAGGGCCTCGCGGGCGTCGGCCTCGGCCTGGTCGAGGCGGAAGGAGCGGGCGCGGAGGTCGCCCGCGAGCATGGCGAGGGTGGCGCCGCGCTCGGTGCGGCCGGCGCGCGAGGAGGCGATGGCGACGGCGTCGGCGAGGGCCACGACCTCCGCGCGGGGAGGGAGCGTCGCGGCGGGGTCGAGGAGGGCCTGGGCGCGTTGTTCGTCGCTCGGGGGCGGCGCGGGTGGACTCGACGCACCCGCGCTGCAGCCGAGGAGCGGCGCCCCGAACGCAAAAAGGATCGCCGCGGCGCGGAGGGCGGAGATACGATGGCAGCGCTGCACCGCGGTACGCCGGTGGACCGCGAACGACGGGGCAGCGACCGCGGCGATCCCCCTCGTCGCGGGGCCCGAGCACATCTTCCGGAGGATCCCCGTGTCCGACTCCACGCCCACCTCGATCCCTATCTACGCCGACCGGCTCTCCGGCGAGAACTTTGCCGACGCGACTGCGATGGTCAACGCGTATCTCCGACGCTACGTCGCGAAATACCTCCCGGCGAGCGACGCGGGTCACGAGGGGCACGTGCTCGACGACGGCGGATACGCCCACGTGCAACGCGGCGCGGTCACGATCGGGATCAACGTCCTCGAGCGACAGGGCGTCCTGATGATCTTCGCGCCCATCATGGCGGTGCCGGCGCGGGGGCGGGAGGGCTTCTACCGGAAGCTGCTCGAGCTCTCGTTCGTGCGCACGAGCGACGCGGCGTTCGCGATCGACGCGGCGCGCGACGACGTGGTGGTGCGGTGCCTGCGGCGCCTGTCCGCGCTCGACTACGAGGAGTTCGAGGACATCGTGACGACCGTGGGGGACGTGGCGGACGAGTGGCAGAACAAGCTCGTCGACGAGTTCGGGGGGAACGAAAAGGCTGCCTCCGCGTTCGGCGACTGACGCGCTGCGCCCTGCCTCCACGATCGACGCCGCTGCGTTGCCGCTCGCACGCGACGGATGATACGTTCTCGTCTGGTCATGCCTGTCCAAGAACCCCAAGCGAAGCCGCCCGTCCCCACGCCGGACGAGCTGGAACGGCTCGCCTTGCAGTACAAGCCGTCCTGGGAGCAAGACGATCCGCCCGCGGCCGCCGCGCCCGCGATCGCGGCGCGTCCGGTCGTAGCCCCGCCGCCCGAGCCGGCACGCGCGGTCGAACCGCCTGCGCTGCCGGTGGCGAACGGCGCCGCAAAGGCCAATGGCGCATCCGCGCCGCTCGCGAACGGCGCCGCGAAGGCCGAAAGCCCGAAGGCCGACGCGCCGAACGTCGACGCACCGAAGGCCGACGCACCGAAGGTCGACGCACCGAAGGTCGACGCACCGAAGGTCGATGCGGCCAAAGCGGAGGAAGCAAAAGCCGACGCGCCGAACGTCGATGCGGTCCAAGCGGAGGAAGCGAAGGTCGACGCGCCGAACGCCGACGAAGCGAAGGTCGACGCGCCGAAGGCTGAAGACGCAAACGCGCCGAAGCTCGAAGAAGCGCAGGCTGACGAAGCGAAGGCCGACGAAACGAAGGTCGACGAGACGCAGCCGGCCGCGGAGCAGGCCGACGACGATGCGCCCGCGATCGCAGCAGCGCCTCCCGCGGCAGCGCCTCCCGTGGACGACGCGAGCCTCGCGCGCATGGACGCCGCGATGGCCGACGAGCCGCCCGAGATCCCCGTGAGCGGCCCGCCCAAGGGGATTTTCGTGAAGGTCGCGGTCGCGCTCATCGGGCTCGGCGGGCTCGCGTTCGCCGCGAAGGGCTTGCTCGGTGGCTCGGACAAACCCACCCCGCCGCCGGTCACGACGAACGCGGCCGAGGCGCCGAAGCCCACGCCGAGCCCGACGCAAACCGCAGCGCCCGCGCCGACGGAGACGGTGGAAGCGCGTCCCGTGGAGACCGCCGCCGCGCCGCCCACGCCGGAGCCCCCTGCCCCGACGCCCACGCAAGCCGCGACGACGGCGCCCACGAGCGAGCCCGCCGCTGCTGCGACGACGCCGAAGACCGAGCCGCCGAAGGTCGAACCGCCGAAGGTCGAGCCGCCGAAGCCTGTCGAGACGGCTACCGCCACCGCGAAAAAACCCGCTGCGTCTGCACCAACGACGGCAAAAACTGCGGCGCCCAAGCCCCCCGCGACGACGCCCCCGAAGCCCGGCGGCGGCATCATCCGCGAGACGCCGTTCTGAGCGCGCGCTAATCGCTTGCCCGTGCCCTCCTCGGGGTGCGAAGAATGCCGACACGAAGACCGCATCGCTGCGCACCGCGATGCACCGAGGGTTCGATGAAGACACGCGCTTGCGCCACCGCCTTGTTCCTTTCGCTCACGGTCCCTGCCCTCCTCGGCGAGGCCGGGATCGCCCCCGACCTCATGGAAGCACGTGCCTTCGCCCAGGCGGACGCCGTGACCGAGGTCGCTCGACAACGCTACGAAGAGGGCGTGAAGGCGTTCGACGCCGGTCGCTTCGAGGACGCGCGCTCCGCGTTCCTGCAAGCCTACGCGCTGAAGCGCCACCCCGCCGTGCTGCTCAACCTCGGCCAGAGCGAGCTGCGCTCGAACCACCCCGAGGACGCAGGCATGCACCTGCAGCAGTTCCTCCGTGACATGCCCTCGGCCTCGCCCGATCAGAAGACCGTCGCCGAGAAGGGCATCAACGAGGCGAAAAAGAAGACCGGGCACATCGTCGTGATCGTCGACGCGAACGGCGCCGACGTGTCCGTCGACGGCACGAGCTACGGCAAGTCGCCGCTGCTCAACGTGATCTTCGTCAAGCCGGGCGCGCACACGGTCACGGCGACGTACGGCGGCAAGACCGCCACCACGAAGGTCGACGCGAAACAAGGCTCGGCCACCGCGGCGAACCTCGTGCTCGGCGTCGGTGGTGCAGCTTCGCCGCCGCCTCCGCCGCCGCCCCCGCCGCCTCCGCCGCCTCCGCCGGCCGCGTCGCCCACGCCCGCGCCCGCGCAGACGTCGCCGACGCCCGCCGCGAACCCGTACGGCACGCCTTCGAGCGCGCCGCCCGCGGGCCCCGCGGGCGCGAGCTCCGGCCTCCCGCCGGTCGACGCGCCCGTGCTCACGCCGCAGGGGCCGGACGGCAGCGGCGACACGACGACGGGCACGCGGGAGCCCTTCCTGAAGTGGTACACGCACAAGCCGCTCGCGTGGGTCGGCTCGGGCGTCGCGGTGATCGGCCTCGGCCTCGGCATCGGCTTCTCGATCGGCGCGAGCGTCGCGAGCGGCAAGGCCGACCAGCACGCCGCCGAGATCCGCACGTTCGCGTCGACCGATCCGAGCACGAACTTCGGCAAGAACCCGCCCTGCGGATCGACCGAGGCATCGGGCAGCGATCTGCCGAACTACGAGCAGGCCTGCGGCGTGCTGCGCAAGGATCTCTCCGACTACGACACGAACGTCGCCGTCGCCACGACGGGCTGGGTGCTCTTCGGCGTCGGCGCGATCGGCACGGGTGTCTACGCGCTGCTCGACTGGTACCTGCCGAAGAAGAACTCGACCTCGACGACCGCATCGAACGACGGCCCGCGTATCCTCGCGGTCTCGCCGAGCGTCTCGTCGACGTATCAAGGGCTCGGCGTCGTCGGCACCTTCTGAGACGACGTCGCCGCGTCTCCCGCGGCGCGCAGCAGATCCCGCATCGTCGATCGCGGGACCGACGCGCGCCGCGCCGCTTCGCTCGTATTCCTCCCTGCCTCCTCGAAGATCCGTCGCGCGTCGTCGGGACGAAGTTTGACCCGGCGTCCGCCTCGCTCCGCGAGCACCGATGTCACGTGCTCGGCCAGGATCACGCCCGGCGTGCGTAACGCCGCCTGCACGATCACGTTCCGCAGCTCGCGCACGTTGCCCGGCCAGCTCGAAGCGCGCAGCGCCGCGAGCGCGCCGGGCGCGAACTCGCGCGGGCCGATCTCCGAGGTCGCGAGCAGGTGCATGCAGATCGCCGCGATGTCCTCCGTGCGCTCGCGCAGCGCCGGCACGCGCACGAGGCACACCGCGAGCCGCTCGTACAGATCCGCCCGGAAGCGCCGCGCCGCCACCATCTGCTCGAGCGGCTCGCACGTCGCCACTACGAGCCGCACGTCGACGGGCATGGCCGCCTCCGCCCCGAGCGGCCGCACGAGCCCCTCCTCCACCACGCGCAGGAGCTTCGCTTGCACGTCGAGCGGCAGCGCCGCGATCTCGTCGAGGAACAACGTGCCTTGATGCGCCTCCCGGAACGCGCCCCGCCGATCGCGGAGCGCGCCCGTGAACGCGCCGCGCTGGTGGCCGAAGAGCTCCGACTCCGCGAGCTCGCGCGAGATCGTCGCTGCGTTCAGCACGACGAACGGTTTGTCCTTGCGCGCGCTCTCGTCGTGCAGCGCGCGCGCCACGAGGTCCTTGCCCGTCCCCGACTCGCCGCGGATCATCACGGGCAGCTTGAGCGGCGCGAGCCTGCGCACCGCGCCGCCGAGCCTCCGCATCGGCGCGCTCCGCCCCACGAGGTGCGCGAGCGGCGCGCCCCGATGCGCCTCGACCGCGAGCGTGCTGCCCTCGACGCGCACCACGGCGCGGCCGAGCTCGACCGCGCTCCCCGTCGAGAGAAACGCCCGCGCCACGCGTGTCCCCGCGACCCGCATCCCGTTGCGGGATCCGAGATCGACCGCCTCGATCACGCTGCCTCGATGCACGAGCGCCGCGTGGCGCGCGCTCACCGTGCGCTCGACGAGCCGCACGTCCACGCCCTCGCCCGAGCCGAGCACGATCTCCTCGCCGGGACCGAGCCGCGCCGCGCGCTCCTGCCCGCCGTCGTCCACCCAGATCCATGCGGCGCCGAGCGCCGCCTCGCCCCCGCCGATCTCCACCGTCGCATCTCGCGCACGTTCGTCCTTCACGAACGCTCCATCGACACGACACGGGTCGTGGTTGCGTAAAAACGTCGCGCTCGCTTCAGAACGCCGCGGCGACCGTGGCCGGCGTGCGCACCTTTCCGCCGCGGAGCGGGTCGAACGTGACGCGCAGGCCCACCTGGAAAAACCCGTAGACGCTCGGCGACGTCCCCGCATCCGGGCGCAGCCGGTACGAGCCGACCGTCCCTTCGAGAAACGGCCCGAAGCCAAAGACCGGGTGCGGGTAGAACGTGCCGCCCAGCGTGATCCGCGCGAAATCGATGCCCTGCGAGCGGCCGATGCCGAACGCCGGGGCCGCGCCGGTCTCGGGCGCTTCGATGAGCGACGTGCGGAAGCCCACGCCGTAACTCGCCCAGGGATCAAACGCGATGCCCTGCGCCAGGTGGTAGACGAGGCGCATCCCCACGCCGAGCGTGCTGCCCGAGCACCCCGCGCAGGCCGTGCCGCCGCCGAGCATGCCGTAGCTTCCATCGAGTTCGAAGGACACGTGCCGGCTCAGACCGAAGCCGAGCCCGAGCGAGACCCCGGGCCCGCCGGACACGAGATCACTCGCTGTCACGCCCGAGGCGATGCTGCCGAGGGGCACGACGTAGCTGCCTCCCAGGGACAGGAGGAAGGCCCCTTTGCGCCAGTCGGGCGCGTAGGCCCTCGGGGTCCCGGCGCCCGGCTCCGGCGGCTCCTCGACCTCGGCGGGCTCTTCCCGGGCCGGATCGGGCGTCTGCGCGAGGGCGGGCAAGGGGGCCACGACGAGCGCGGCGGCGACGAACGCGCGAAAGGAGCGGGGGAGCGTCACGGCAGGGCTCTAGAACGACCACGGCCCGCGCGCAAAGCGCAAAGCGCACGGCCCTCGGGAACCTTGTTCGACCGCCGCGTATGAGCGCGCCCACGACGGAGGGGGGGACGGAGGGGGGCCCCCCGCGGGAGACGATACGAGGAACTAGCCGAGGACCAGGGATCGGCCGCTATAATCGCGTGCCGCATGTCCAAGACCCAGCCGCGCCACGCCCTTCGCCTCGTGGCAGCGGGCATGACCGACGTAGGCCGCCAGCGCAGGCACAACGAAGACAACGTGCTCGTGGCGCAAAGCCTCGACCTCTTCGTGGTGGCCGACGGCATGGGCGGACATTCCACGGGGCACGTCGCGAGCGCCCTCACCGCGACGTCGATGCAGAACTTCTTCGAGGCGACAGCGCAAGGGGCTCTCCCCTTGGCCACGCCGAACGACGAGGCCGATCTGCCGCTCCACGCCGAACGACTCGCGCAGGCCGTTCGCAAGGCCAACCGCGACGTCTACGAGATCTCGTCGACGCACAAAGAGCACCGCGGCATGGGCTCGACGATCGTCGCGATCCACTACGACGGCGGCGAGTGCCTGCACATCGCGCACGTCGGCGACAGCCGCTGCTACCGTCTCCGCGACGGCGGGATCGAGCAGCTCACGCGCGACCACTCGCTCATCAACGACGCGCTCGCGCTCAAGCCCGATCTCACCGAGGAAGAGCTCGCGCGCTTGCCGAAGAACGTGATCACGCGCGCGCTCGGCATGAAGGACGCGGTGAAGGTCGACGTGCAGACCGTGAAGATCGAGCCGGGCGACATGTTCCTGCTCTGCTCGGATGGTCTAAGTGGTATGATCTCCAACGATCAGATCCTCGAGGTCTTTGATCTGACGGGGGATCTCTCGGAGGCCTGCGAGCTGCTCATCGCGATGGCGAACGAGGCGGGCGGCGTCGACAACATCTCGGCGCTCCTCGTCCGCGCCGACGACACGCCGCCGCCCTCCGAGGCGCACATCTCCGCGATGGAGGTCGACGCGCCGGAGCTCGCCGTCGAGGAGGTCGCCGCGTCGATCCCGTTCTCGCAGCGGTACCGCGACATCCAGGACATGCGCTCGTATCGCCCGCCCCCCGGTGATCCCATCGACGAGGTGGTCGTCGGGACCGAGCTCGACGGGCTGCGCGAGGTGATGACCCCGGACGATCTCGCCATGCTCGCGGCCGGCGGCGACGTCGAGACCGAGGGCCCGCGCTCGATCGACGAGATCCGCGTGGCGCGCTGCAGGCGCTGTGATCACGAGCTCTACGTCGGCAACACCTTCTGCACCGAGTGCGGCACGAAGATCGAAAGCGATTGATGCCCGAGAGCGGCCCCTCGAGCACACGCACGCGCGTCCTGCCGATCGCCGAGCGCCTCGACGCGGACACGAAGTACGCGGGGCGCGGCGTCACAATCGCATTCCTCGACTCGGGCTTTTACGCGCACCCCGATCTTACGACACCGTACAATCGCATCGCCGCGTACCATGACCTCTTCGCGCCGCGCGCGGGGCTCGAAGCGCTCGAGCGCTCGGACGTCTCGTCGTGGCACGGCATGATGACGAGCGTCGTCGCCGCGGGGAACGGCGCGCTCTCGGCGGGGCAGTTCCGCGGCCTCGCCTGGGAGGCGAACGTCGTGCTCGTGAAGGTCGGCTCCGCGCACCGCATCGTGCACGACGACATCCGCCGCGGCCTCGACTGGGTCCTCGCGAACCGCGAGCGGTACGGCATCCGCGTCCTCAACATCTCGTGCGGCGGCGACTACGAAGAATCGTTCCTCACCGATCCGCTCTCGCGCGCGGCCGACGAAGCTTCGCGCCAAGGGATCGTCGTCGTCGCGGCGGCCGGCAACGCGGGGCACCTCGCCGATCATCAAGTCCTGCCGCCGGCCAGCGCGCCGAGCGTCCTCGCGGTCGGCGGGCTCGACGACGGCGGCGCGGGGCAGCGGTCGCAGCACTACCACTCGTCGTATGGGCTCACGATCGACGGCCTGCAGAAGCCCGAGCTCATCGCGCCGGCGATCTGGGTCGCCGCGCCGATCCTCCCCGGCACGACCACGGCGGCCGAGGCGCGCCTCCTCAAGCGGCTCGACGAAGCCTCGGACGACAAGCTCTTCGCTCTGCTCGACGCGCACGCCGGCGCGGACGCCGATCTCGACGCGATCGCGGGCCGCCGCGAGCCGTACCTCGTGCGCCAGATCGTCGCCGCGAAGCTCCGCGATCGGAGGGTCCTCTCGGGCCACTACAAGCACGTCGACGGCACGAGCTTCGCGGCGCCGATCGTGGCGAGCGTGGTCGCGCAGATGCTCGAAGCGAACCCCGCGCTGCGCCCGCACCAAGTGCGGCGCATCCTCATGACGACGGCGCGCGGCACGCCCGGGATCGCGCTCGAGCGGCAGGGCTGGGGTGTGGTGCAGCCGCGCGCCGCCGTGGAAGCGGCGCGCGGCATGGGCGCGGGCTAGTCCTCGTTACTGGCCGAAGAGACCACCGAACGGGTTCGGCGCGCCGCCCGTCATGCGCCACGAGTTCGCCGTCTGCTGCACGATCGGCAGGCGCACCATCGGGTGCGGGTGCGTGCGCTCGAAGTTGAAGACGATCGTCGCGGGCGTGAGCTGATCGAGGTTCGCGAAGAACTGCAGCGTGAGCACCGCGCCGCCCTCGGTCATGCGGTAGCCGTTCTGGCGACGCGCGCCTGCGGAGAGGAGGTTGTTCGTCCCGGCCACGTCGGCGGCGATCTCGTTCGGCTGGTTGAACGCGGGGAGCGTGCGCGAGAGCAGCCTGCCGAGATCGGCGGGGTTCACGCCGCGGCTGCCGCCCTGGTTCGCCGTGCAGCCGAGGTGGCCGAGGTGGTGGTGGCCGAGCTCGTGGCCGAGCACGAAGCCGACCTGCTCGTCGAAGAGCTGGTGCTGGCGCTGCACCTTGCGCGCGTCGATCTGCTGCACCGGATCCACGAAGCCCAGGGGCGGCCTCACCATGGCGCCCTTCTGCGCGAGCAACCGCAGGTACTCGTCCAGCTTGCGCGTGCCGAAGATCTCGTCGTTCGCCTTGTACTGCGCGATGTGCGCCTCGATCTCGAGCAGGCCGTCGGTGATGGCCATGAGCGGCAGCCCTTGATCGTCACACGCCGCGAACGCGTTCACCTCGCCGGGCGTGGGATCGGCGACGAACGGGATGTCGCGCACGATGGACTGCTTGTTCGCGGGCAGCGCGGCGATGAGCTCGCCCATCACGACGCCGGCCTGGCTGCGCAGCCAGTTGATGTCGACGAGGTTGATCGGGTCGTTCAGCGGCGTGGTCGGGATCCCGCCGGTCGTCGGCGTCCCCGTCGTCGGCGTCCCCGTCGTCGGCGTCCCCGTCGTCGGGAACGGCCAGGGAAAACCGGGGAATGGGCTCGTGGGCTGGGGCGCGGGTTGCTGCGGCGTCGTCGTTGGCGTCGTCTGCGGCGGCTGCTGGGGATACCCTTGCTGCGGGTAGCCCTGCTGCGGGTAGCCCTGCTGCGGGTAGCCCTGCTGCGGGTAGCCCTGCTGCGGGTAGCCCTGCTGCGGGTAGCCCTGCTGCGGGTACTGCCCCGCCGGGGGCTGCGCCTGGCCGTAGGTCGGCTGCCGGGATTCGCGGCAGCCTGCGACGAGCGCCGAGGACAGGGCGAGCGCCGAGGCGCAGAGCGTCAGGAACGGAAGGGGGCCGCGGGGTCGCGACGCGAACGAAGGCATACGCACGAGCATAATCCATGGACGGTCCTGCGCCGTTCCTCGCGCAACGCTCCGTTCGCGGAAATGGTGCCTCCCGCGAATCGCTCCCTGCCGTGAGCCTGCCCTCTCCTCGCCTTGCTCATATCCCACCTCCAGCTACACTGGTCCCGAGAGTCCTCACCGAGGCGTCGCCCGAAGGCGCGCATGGGCGAGGGCGAAACGAAACCGTGAACGGCGGACGGTGCCGGCACCGAGGGGCGAGGTGTGCGCTCGTCGGACGGCGCCGTCCGCCGTGAGCAGGGGATTGGGGGAGGTCCATCATGACGAACCGATGGAACGTGATTTGGGTGATCTTCGGCGGCTTGGCGGCGACGGGCGTTGGCTGCGATGCGAACGATCCGGTCGACGAGGGCGCGGTGCGCAGCACGAGCGACGAGGTGGGCGAGGCCTGGGGGGCGCCCATTGGCGATGTCCCCCTGCCCGGGCCGGGGTGCCGGGGGTTCCATTGCGCCTCCGCGCTCCCGCCGGGGCGTTGCCTTTACGACAGGGACTGCGCGCTCGCGTGCGTGTTCCCCGCGGACGCCTGTGATGCGGGGATCGGCGGGTGCCTGGGCTATTGCCTCGCGAACGACCAATGCATCAGCGACCTGTCCTGCGCGGGCGGCCAGCGCTGTCTCGATTGTGCGCTCTCGACGTACAGCGCGGCTTGTGTCGAGATCTGCGAGCCCATCCCGCCGCCGCCTCCGCCGCCCCCGGTCTTGCCGCCGCCGCCTCCGCCTCCGGTCGAGCCGCCGCCCCCGGTGATCGTGGAGCCGCCGCCGCCGGTGGTCGAGCCGCCGCCGGTGGTCGTGGAGCCGCCGGTGCAGGAGCCGCCGGTGCAGGAGCCTCCCGTGCAGGAGCCTCCCGTGCAGGAGCCTCCCGTGCAGGAACCCCCGGTGCAGCAGCCTCCCGTGCAGGAGCCTCCGGTGCAGGCGCCTCCGCCGCCTCCGCCGCCGAAGGACGATTGCCCCCTCGACAAGCCGCCGAAGGGCGGCACCGGTAGCAATGGCACCGGGCAGCAGAGCCAATTGCCGACGGCGCCTCCGCCTCCGGCGGGCGGCTCGGACCTCCAGGTCCCGCGCTGATTCCACGAAATGAAAAAGGGCGCGGGGGTTCGTCCCCGCGCCCTTTTTTTGATCGCCGTCCCCCGTGAATCCGCCGTGCCTCAGTGCGCGTGGTCCGAGCAGGCCTCGTGCTCGAGCTCCGGCTGCGCCTCGACGGCGTCGATCGGCAGCGGCACGAAGAACTCCGGATCGTTCGGGTCACGCGAGAATGCCTCGGCCTCGCCGTCCTTCCCGTCGTACATGATGGCCGCGCCGCACGTCGCGCCCTTCTCGAAGCCGCCCGCGGGCGACTTCTTCATGCGCGCCTCCGTCTGCGGGCCCCACGCGCCGTCGACCGAAATCGTGTCGTTCGGGTTGTTTCGGTTCCACAGCCGCTGGAAGGCCTTCACGTCGAGGCCCTTGTAGCTCACCGCGCCCGCGCCCGCGTAATCGAAATGCACCGCGTCGCTCGACCCGAGCCACTTGAAGCCCTTGTTCGTCAGGACGGTCTTCCACGAGCTGTATTCGCTCACGTCGAGCGCGAGGCCCGTCTCGTGATTGCTGGCGCCGGGCTTCGCGGCGAGGCTGATGCTGCAGCGGCCCGTCTGGTACCAGTTGTACAGCATGTATTGCTGCGCCACGGTCCGGAGCGCCGAATTGATCGTCATCGTCTTGCCCGTGTTTTCCTTGAGCGCCGCCAGGAGCCGGTCGGCCGCGGGCTTCTCCAGGTACGCGAACGTCGCGCTGCCGAACGTCACGTTCGACGTCTTCGTGAGCGGCACGTACGCGTCGGGGTTCAGGCAACGCGCCTCGGCGATGATCTGGAGCGAGAGCCCCTTCACGCTCGAGGTCGAGCAGCTCGAAGCCGCCGCCTGCGCGACGGTGCTGCCGGCCACGGCTTCATCGGCGGTATCGATCGGCTCGGGGGATTCCACCCCATCGGCCTCACCGCCGAGCTCCTCGGGGGGAGCTTCGGCAATGCAGCCCGCAAAGACGGGCGTGGCAACAAGGGCAGCGGCGAGGGCAAGAACACGGAATTGGGTCGGGCGAGCGTCCATGCCAGCCTCTCCAGCACGAGGCGTGCCGGACGCGCGCGAGGCCTTGGGTCCTCCAATCATCTCGAATGGGCGCGAAAACGTGGTGGATCGACGATGCACCAGGTGGAAAAAGGATCCACGCTCCGGCCTGCGCCTCCGCGCCGTCGCAATCGCGCGCGCGCTCTCGGCGTTCGAAAAAAACTTCACACCGGCGGAGCTTCCGCGTAGAGGTGGGCCGGCGGGCCTGGAAGGCTGAAGGCTCGCCATCTCGCGATGCTCCCCCTCTCCTTGCCATTCCCGCGCGTAAAGATTTGCTGCATCGCCTCCGAGGAAGAGGCGTGGATGGCCATTCGCGCGGGCGCCTCTGCCCTCGGCCTCGTCGGTCCGGTCCCGAGCGGGCCGGGCGCGATCACCGAGGAGCAGATCACGGCCATCGCCACGCGCGTCCCGCCCGGCGTCGCCACCTTCCTCCTCACGAGCCACCAGGACGCCGGCGCCATCATCGAGCAGCAGAAGCGCTGCCGCACGAGCGTCGTGCAGATCCTCGATCGGCTGGTCTCGGGCACGTACGAGGAGCTGCGCGCGGCCATGCCCGGCATCGGCATCGTCCAGGCCGTGCACGTGATGGGCGACGAGGCCATCGACGAGGCGATCAGCCTCGAAGGCAAGGTCGACGCGGTCCTGCTCGATTCGGGCAACCCGAACCTGCCCGTGAAGGAGCTCGGCGGCACCGGGCGCACGCACGATTGGCAGATCAGCGCCCGGCTCTGCGAGCGCGTGCGGCTGCCGGTCTACCTCGCGGGCGGGCTCCGATCGGACAACCTCGCGACCGCGATCCGCACCGTGCGGCCCTTCGGCGTGGACCTCTGCAACGGCGTGCGCACGGACGGCAAGCTCGACCCGGCCAAGCTCGAAGGCTTCTTCGCGGCCCTGCGCGCCGGCTGATCGCGCGCGCCGACACGTCTAGTCGTCGGCGCCCGGGTTCTTGATCCGCCGCACGAGCCCGCGCACCGTGTTCATGCCGAGCAGGCGCGTGAACAGGACGAAGCCGACGACGGCCGAGAGCACGGTCAGCCACAAGGGCACGTGGAACAGGAGCTTGCTCCACGTCGCCCACGCCTCGCTCCCGACGAGATCCCGCCACGCGAAATCGAACGAGGGGAGCGTCTCCCGCTCGAAGATCCCGATCACGAGCCCGACCGGCGTGAGGACGAGGGTCAAGAACGCGAGCACCTGGTTCAAGAGATCGGCGCGTTTGTCCGAAAGGTACTCGTCGATCTCCGTGATCTCGCCCTTCACCTCCTCGAAGAGGCCGCCGACGTCGAGCGCGCTGCGCAGCCCGCAGTAGAAGCGGTCGTGCCGCTCCTCCGAGCTGATGTGACCGAAGCTGAACTTCGCCGTGTACTGCAAGAGCGCGAGCCTGAGGCGCCCGAAGATGCGGCCGTCGGGGCGGTTCGACATGCTCGCGCATGCCGACGAGAGCTCCAGCAAGAAGAGCCGCTCGTGCTCGATGAGCACCCACTTGTAGATGTAGCGCTCGAGCATCGTGGACTCGAACTGCGAGAGCAGGCCCTTCGCGTCGAGCGGCCAGATCATCCAGGTCACGCCGACGGGCGAGAACACGCAGAGCTCGCGCGCCGAGGGCTCCCACATCGCCGGGTGCCCTTCGATGCGGCAATCGGCCGCGGACGGGTCGATCGGCTGATCGCTGCCGTGCGCGAGCCGCAGCCGATGCCGCGCCGCCGCGTCGGGCAGGCCCTCCGTGTAGATCACGTTCACGCTCATCGGGTTCGGCCAGCTCCCGATCGGCGCGTCGAGCATCACGTCGGGGATGAAGAGCTTCAGCCAGTGCCGGATCGTCGTGTCCTCGAGCCCGACCTCCTCGCCCATCGCGACGAGCGGGTTCGGCTTCATCTCGCCGTCCTTGCCTGCCTTCTTGCGCGGCATGCTCTCGGGCAAGAGGTGCGTCATGCCGCGGCGCACCACGGCCGCGTAGAGGTCCTGGAACGCCGTCAATGTGGGCGACGTCGGCTTGATGCCGACCACGACGAACACGTAGCCCGTCTCGATCACGAAGAGCCGCGGCGGCGTGGTGATCTTGCACGGCATCCCGCCGTTCTTGTCCTTGCGTGGCTCCTTCGACCCGGGCGCGGCGTCGGGTTTGTCCGCTTCCTGCTTGCCCGCCTCGGCCTCGGGCCTCGCCTTCTTCGGCGCGCGCTCGAAGATCCACGTCGCGCGTGGATCAAAGAGGTTCGCGAGCTTGCCCGTGGGCTCGTACGCGCGCAGCAGCCGCCCGTCGCGCACGTGGATGTTGAGGTGCGGCAGGAGCGCGGGATCGTCGATCTTCTTCGGCTTGAAATCACCCCGCGCGAGGAGCTTCCTCTCGTAGGCCTCGAGGTCGAACGAGCCCTGAAGCCCGTCCGGGTGGCGGTACGAGACCACGAGGTAGAGCGTCGACTTCGGCCCGATCGGGGCTTCCTTCGCCTGCGGCTCCGCGGGCGCCTTGGACTCCCTCGGCTCCTTCCGCTCTTTGGGCTCCTTCGATGGCCTCGGGCCCGGCTCGGGCGCGATGGAGGGGGCCGTCGCGCGGGCCGGAACCTCGGCGTCGTCAGCGGACTTCGTACGTCCTCCGCAGGTAGTCCACGATGTCGGCCGATTCGAACATGTCCACGCCCGTGTTCGGGTCGTGGAGGAAGGGCACCTGCATCTTGCCGGACCGCGCGAGGAATGCCTGGCGGCTCGGGCTGCCCTTCGCCACGTTGTGCAGCCGGTACGGGATCTCCAGCGTGGAGAGCACTTCCCGCGTGATGCGGCAGAACGGCGAGGCCTCGAAGCTCCAGAGCTCGAGCGGTTTTTCGGGCGCGCTCGAGGGGCGCGCGAAGCCGCCGAACCCCGGCCGCCACGCCGACGCCAGCATCGCCGTCGCGTTCGTGATCGGGCCGAGGCGCAGGGAGATCGGCACCTCGCCGTCGCCGTAGACACGGAAGAGGTAGGCGATGATGTCGTTCGACTCGTACATCGCGACGCCCGTGTTCGGATCGACGAGGAAGGGGAACTGGTGCTTGCCGCCGCGTTCCTTGACGATCGGGCGGAAGCGGCTCCCGCCGCGCGGGCACGGGTAGATCATCGCCTCGAGGTCGAGGATGCTGAGGGCTTCGCGCACCTTGCGGCAGTACGGGCACCCTTCGAACTCGTAAAGCTCCAGCAATTTGTCCGGACGCTCGCCGAGGTGTCCGGAACGCAAGCCCCCGCCGAGGCGCGCCAGCGTGGCGGCGAGCGAGGTCACGACGTCGAGGGTTCGATTCATGGACTCCTGGTTACGTGATCCCGGGGCAGAATTGAAGTGCCGAGGGCGCATGCGCGGTCCAAGCTGCGGGCGCCGTGCGCTCTGCGAAACGACCGACGACCCTCCTGCTCCTGCCCTCCCTGCTCGTATCCATGGCCTGCACTGGAAACCCCCCTCCGCCCGCCGCCCCCCACCCGAACCAGCCCGAAGCCCCGCTCGCGCCGCCTGCGAGCGCCGCCGCCGCGCCTGCGCCTGCGCGCCGCGCGCCGGACGTGCCCACGCGGCGCGAGGACGTCGTCGAGACGCTGCACGGCAAGGACATCCACGACCCTTACCGCTGGCTCGAAGACGGCGACAGCGACGAGGTGAAGGCCTGGCAAGCCGCGCAGAACGAGCGCACGGCGAAGGCCTTGTCCTCGCTGCCGGGCCGCGCGGCGCTCACGCACCGCATCGAGTCGCTCTTGCGGATCGGGTCCGTCGGCACGCCCGCCGTGTACGGCTCGAAGAAAGGCCAAAAAGGCCGTTATTTCTCGACGCGCCAGGCGCCGTCCGAGGATCAGCCGGTGCTCTACGTGCGCGACGGCGTGGACGGCGTGGATCGCAAGCTCGTCGACCCGAACACACGGGGCTCGGACGGGCTCGTCTCGCTCGATTTCTGGGTGCCTTCGCAGGACGGCAAGAAGCTCGCGTACGGGCTTTCGTCGGGCGGCGACGAGCAGAGCACGCTCTACGTGATGGACGTGGAGACCGGCAAGGACCTGCCCGAGACCGAGGTCATCCCGCGCGCGCGGTACGCGTCGGTCGCGTGGCTGCCCGACGGCAAATCGTTTTATTACACGCGGTACCCGAAGAAGGGCGACGTGCCCGCGGGGGAAGAGCATTACCACCGCAAGGTCTACCTCCACCAGCTCGGCCGCTCGTGGGAGAAGGACCCGCTCGTCTTCGGCGAGGGCCGCGCGATGACGGACTCGCCGAGCGTCGCGATCTCGCCGAATGGCCGCTGGCTCGTGGCGAGCGTGCACATGGGCTGGAGCCGGGTCGAGGCGTACTTGCTCGATCGAACGGCCGGGCCGAAGGCCACGTTCGTGCCGATCGCGGTGCCGAAGGAGAGCGCGATCTACGACGTCGACGTGTACGACGACGTTATGCTCGTCCGGACGAACGACGGCGCGCCGACGTACGAGCTTTATCGTGTCGACCCGAAAAAGCCTGCGCGCGAGCACTGGCAGAAGATCCTGCCGGCGACGAAGGACGTGCTGCAGGCGGTGACCTCGATCGGCGGGCAGCTCTTCGCGACGTACATCGTCGACGCGCACTCGGTGGTGAAGCGCTTCTCGGCGACGGGCGAGCCGAAGGGCGAGATCACGCTGCCGACGATTGGCACGACGGGCGGCGCGAGCGGCGAGTGGGACGGGCACGAGGCGTTCCTCGGCTTCACCTCGTTCGCGGTGCCGAGCACGGTGCTGCGCTTCGATCTGACGACGGAGAAGGTGAACACCTGGGCCGAGATCAAGCCGCCGGTGGACGCGTCGGAGTTCGTGGTGACGCAGGAGAAGGCGCGATCGAAGGACGGGACGATGGTGCCGTACTTCCTCGTGCACAAGAAGGGCGTTGCGCGGGACGGCAAGGCGCCGGCGGTGCTGACGGGGTATGGCGGGTTCAACATCGCGCAGATGCCAGCGTTCGCGGGCTCGCGCTACGTGATGCTGGAGCAGGGCGGCGTGGTGGCAGTGGCGAACCTGCGCGGCGGCGGCGAATACGGCGAGGCGTGGCACCGCGCGGGAATGCTCGGGTCGAAGCAAAACGTGTTCGACGATTTGTATGCGGTCGCGGAGGAGCTGATTGCCGATCGGGTGACCTCGTCGGATCGGCTCGCGGTGATGGGCGGATCGAACGGCGGATTGCTCGTCGGGGCGGCGATCACGCAGCGGCCGGATCTCTTCCGCGCGGCGGTGTGCGCGGTGCCGCTGCTCGACATGATCCGCTACCACAAGTTCTTGATCGCCAAGCTCTGGATCCCCGAGTACGGCTCGGCGGAGGACGCGTCGCAATTCGAGTGGCTGTGGGCGTATTCGCCTTATCACAACGTGAAGGCGGGGACGCCCTACCCCGCCGTGCTCTTCGCGACGGCGGAGGGCGACAGCCGCGTGGATCCGCTGCATGCGCGGAAGATGGCGGCGCTCCTGCAGGCGGAGGCGGGCGGGGACAAGCCGATCTTGTTACGCGTCGAGGGGAAGGCCGGGCACGGCGCGGGGAAGCCGATTTCCAAGCGGATCGAGGAGGCGACGGACGTGTATTCGTTCCTCTTCTGGCAGCTCGGGGTGACGCCGCCCGGCTGACGGTTCCCTGCGGGACGGGGGGCCTGCACCTACATCTCGTTACAACGTAAGTTCACCCGAGTGCGTGGTCGGCGAGGCCCCCGAGGGGATCGGACCCCGCGGGGGGCGTGGTCGGCGAGGCCCGGACGGGGTCGGATTAGGGCGGGGGTCTCGTCGACCAGGCAGGCGACGGGGTCGGACCAGGGCGAGGGTCTCGCGGACGAGGCAGGCGACGGGATCGGATTAGGGCCGGGGTCTCGGCGACCAGGCAGGCGGCGGGATCGGACCAGGGCGGGGGGCTCGCCGGCGAGGCAACGGGCGGAGTCGGACCTCGCGGGCGCCCATTCAATCCTGGCGCCGACGTGCCCGCGCGCTTCAATGCGGAACCGGCTCTGTCGGCCCGACGTCGTGCGCAAAAAACAGACGCTCGTCCCCGTACCTCGACGCAACGAACGTGCTGTCGAGCCAGAGCTCGCCCATCGGCTGCGTCGGCTGGTCGATCTTCGCCGCGACGTGCACGTCGAAGAGCTTGATCCCCGCGGGCAGCCGGCCGAGCGAGAGCCGGAAGTCCGACGTGTCCGGGTAGGCGCGTTTCGCCTCTTCCGTCGGGTGGAACTCGACGCGGTCGGGGACGACGGGATTCTCCGCAGACGCGCCGTCCGTGTGCATGCCCGCGAGGTGGTGGAGCGGAAGGTAAACGCTGTAAAGCCGCGTGCCGCCGAGCGACTTCGCGGCCTTCTGGAACGCGCTCTGCACGAGCTTCGAATCGAACTCCTTCGCCGGCACCGTGGAGTTGCAATAGACGCTGGAGAAGCAGCGCAAGTCGCCCTTCTCGCGATGGTCGTTCGGCAACGTGAGCAGGTTCAACGAGGGCTTGCCGGTCACGAAAAACTTGAGCGCGACCGAGGGCGCGAAGCTGCCGCCGCCCTTCGCGTCCGAGAAGCGCAGGAGCGCGGCGCCGCCCTTCGCGAAGACGCCCGTGTACGGGTGCGACGCCGTGATCTTCAGGGTCACGCGCGCGCATGCGCCGTACGTGTGCACGAGCTTCGGGCGATCCGGCGGGAGCTCGTCGCCCGGCAGCTCGAACGAGCCGCGGTTGAAGGCCGTGCTGAAGAGCTTGCGCCGCCCCCACGGGCCCGGGACGCTCGTGGGGAGCGCGTTTTCCGGGTACGGATCGGAGCTCACGCGGGCCCACAATGCGTCGAGCTTCTCCTCGGCGCGGAGCGCCGAACCATCGGGCAAGGACATGACCCGCGAGCCTATCGTAGGCCCGTCCCACTTGCCATTTCCTTCAGCGTCATGCTTCCTTCCTCCCGATGACGCGGCTCCCGATGCTCCTGTCGCCCCTGCTCCTCGCGCTCGTCGCCCTCGGCTGCAAGGGCGCGCAAGAGAACCAGGCCAAGGATCAGGCCCCGCCCGCCGCGTCGACGACGAGCCCCAAAGAGAAGAAGGCCCCGCGCGCATACCCGGCGGCCGAGGCGTTCGCGTTGAAGCCCCTCGCCGTGGGGCAGTGGATCCGGATCGCGCTGGAGTTCAGGGGCCAGCCGCCGGGCCAGGTCTTCGTGCGCATCGTGGGGAAAGAGGGCGACGCGTTCTGGTACGAGGTCGAGGCGAACATGCCGACCTACACGTCGCTCTTCCAGTTCCTGGTGGAGGGCGCCGCAGAGAAGGGCTTCGACAAGAACGCCGTGCGCAAGCTGCGCCGCCAGGAAGTAAATCGCCCCGTGCTGGAGGAGTCCGGGCCGCCCGACGTGCTCCGTGACGTCGCCGAGCAGGTCGAGGCCTACGCCGCGCTCCTGAACCCGCCCGACTTCACGAAGGCCGAGCGCAAGGACGTGAAGGTGACGGCCGGGCTGTTCCAGGGCAGCTTCGTGTACGAGACCGAGTCCACCGTCCGCGGCGACAAGCAGAAGGAGCGGGTCTTCCGTCACCCCGCCGTGCCCATCACCGGGTTCGTCCGGGCCGAGAGCACGCAACCCGGCGGCCCTGCCTACACGACAGAGCTGCTCGAAATGCACGAGACCGGCGCCCGAGCCGTCATGGGCCTGTAAGGTCCCGAGGGCCCGCGCGTTCCCCGGCCGAGGCCAACCCTGCTGGTGAGCCAGATCCAGCGCGCCGAACGTCCACCGTGGAGACTGCATGAAACGCAAGCCCCGCCGCGCCACACGGATTGTCGCCCTCGCCCTGGCCTCGATCGCCACGCCCATCCTCGCCTTCGGCTGCGGCGGCAGCGTGCCCTCGCCCCACGAAGGCGCCCCCGGAGCACGATCCGACGACCCCGTGGCCGCCCTCGATCAGGCGGAGCGCGAGGTGCAGCTCGCCCTCGGCCTGTACCCGTCCCCGCCCGCGCAAGCGATGGCGCAGCAGCCCCTCGAGGCAACGCAGGCGCAGACTCCCCAGCAGTACGCCACACCTCCGCCCCCCACGCCCACGCCCGCCCTGCCCGCGCCCACAGCCACCATGCCCGCACCAGCCCCAGCCGAGGCCGAGAGGAAGGCCGAAGCCGATGCCAAGCGCGCCGAGGCCGGGGCCCCCGCCGCGGACGAGGCCACGCCCGTCTCGTCAGACCCATGCATGACCGCATGCCGCGCCCTCGAATCCATGGGCCGCGCCGCCACGCACCTCTGCGACCTCACCGGCGACGGCGATACGCGCTGCGCAAACGCAAAGGACCGGGTGCGCAGAGCCGAGGACCTCGTCCGCCAGCGGTGCCCCGGCTGCGCAGGTTGAGCACGTGTCCGTGATGGTTTGAGGCGCAACGACTCGGAGCTGGGGCGTTGCCCCAGACCCCAGCAGGGGCTGTCCGCCCCTGCACCCGGACCAGCCAGGGGCTGGACCCAAGCTCGATGAACTGCGCGATGCGCAGTTCATCGAACAGGCCCGGTCAAGACCAGCAA